>CAMDPK010000146.1 GCA_945904015.1 Candidatus Kuenenia stuttgartensis
ATCGAGACCCACCATTTCCTCTTGCCGGTGGGTCTCGATGACTCGACCCACCCTACGACTTCGGCTTCACGCCAAATTCTTGGCAACTCCCTCAACTCAAATCATTCAGTAGTTTCACCAGCGGCATGAACAGAGCGATCACGGTCAGACCAACGGTGACACCGATGGCGATCGTCACAGCCGGTTCGCACACGATTGCCAGCGTGTGTGAGTGAACTCGGCTTTGAGCACTCAGCACTTCGCTGGCGTTTTGCAGTCCTTCAGAGAAGTCATCACCTCGGTCCGCCCAGCGAAACAGGTGCAGCAGATCTTGGGGGAAACGGCCGATCCCAGTCGCCGCCTCGGTGAGCGACTCGCCAGACTCCACGCGAGTCGCCAGTTCCAAACACGCCTCGCGCAGGTCGGTGTCACGAACGCTTCCCGCTGCCAGTCGCACGGCTTCCGGCAAACCAACTTGATACTTCACCAACAAACTCAGCAGCCGACAGAACTCGCCCAGCGCGGCCGATCGCCGAGCTTCTCCGAACAGCGGAATGCGGCTGACCAGAGCATCTCGAGCCCGCTCCAAACCGAGCGACTCGCTCGCGATCCAGGCCAACCACGCGGCCAACACCAACGCCGGCAAGAACCACCAGCCGAGAAGACTCATCACATCGGACCACGCAATAATCGCGACAGTGATCCCCGGTAACTCCACACCGAATCCCAAAAAGATCCCCTTAAACTGCGGTAGCAACCAAGTCGCGAGAAAGCTCAGCAAGAGCCACGCGACCAAGATCAACACCCCCGGATACGCCATCGCCACCCACAACTGGCGTCGCACGTCGGCAGTCGTTCGCAAATGCACGACGCACTCGTTGAGCAACGTCGGCAACTTTCCGGTTCGCTGCCCGGCGAACAACATCGCCAGGAAGTACCGCGGCCACGAGCCTTCGGCCTCGCGAGCGACAGAGCCTAACGACTGCCCGCGATCCAACCGCTCGCTGATCGCCAGCAGCCAGCGTCGCACCCGAAACGACGGGACTTCTTCGCTGAGCGCTCGCAACCCAGCCGACAACGGCAAACCGGCTCCGGTCACGTTCGCCATTTGACCAGCCAGCAACTCCGCATCCGCACCGCTCAATTTCTCGAACGGCAAGTCCGGTCGAGCACTGCTCGGCGCAGCGGGCTCGACGGCCGTCAACTCGATCACATGCCAGCCGCGATGAGCCAACTCCTGACGAGCCACGTCGATCGACGGAGCCGACAAGTCTCCCTCGACTTTCAGGCCGCTCTCATCAGTCGCTCGATATCGAAATCGCGTCATCGCGATGATCCTGTAGGTCAGCCTTCCCAGGCTGACCAGAATTTCATTGTGCGTCATTTGCCAATTCGAGTCAGGCTGGGAAGCCTGACCTACTCTTCACGGACTGAACTCTCCCAACGCTCGCAACAATTGCGACATCGGCACGAAGACCGCCAACGCATACGTCAGCACCGCCGTCCCGCCGACGCCTACCACCAGCACTGTCGGCAACATGATTCGCAACCAGTCTGAATCTGAGGCCGCTCGCTGACGCAACACGTCGGCGACTTGCCGCAGAGTTGCGATCAACGTCCCCTGTCGCTCGCCGCAGATCAGCATCCACGAAACGAATGGCGGCAGATCGCGACCGACCGCCAAACAATCCGCCAGTGAATTCCCGGCTCGCACACCGTCCGCGATTCTCGAAGCGACTCGCCGCAACGACCGATCACCCGCCGCCTCAGCCGCCAGCATCGCCGCGTCCGGCAGAGGGACTTGATGATCCAACAACATCGCCAGCAAGTCGCAGAAATTCGCTCGCCGAAAGTTCGCCACGATCGAACTGATCCCCGGCAGCACACGAAACGCCGACCATGTCGTCGTCTCGGTCGTCCCCTTCAAGCCGTATCGGCCGCGCGTCGAGAACCACCACCAGCCACCCAGCACGAAGACGGCCGCCGGGATGATCCAGGCCCACGACCAGAGATGTTGTTGCAGCCACACCAATCGCCGCACCCAATTCGTTTCGGGAACCTGCAACCAGAAGAACGCATCACTGAGCCTCGGCACCCAAAACGCCACCAGCCACGCAAACAGCACTCCGGCCATCAGCAGCACCAGCGCCGGATACATCAACGCCAAGTCGATCCGCCGCCGCAGTTGCAGCGTCTGCTGAGCAAACGTCGCCAACGCTTCCAACGCCTCCGGCAAGCGACCCGTCCGCGCACCGGCCTCGACCACGGCGCGATACATCCGAGGCAACTCGCCCCCTTCCGCATGCAACGCCTCCGCGAACGAATGCCCTTCACGCAGCCGCTGAGCCAACCGCAGCATCAACACTTCCTGAGCACCACTCCCCGAAGCCCCCGCCATCGCCAAACCCGATTCGAGCGGCACACCCGCGCGTACCAACGCTGCGATCTCCTGGTTCAGCAACGCCAGTTCTTGCAGGCTCAGCGGTTTGGTTCTGGCTTCGGACATGTTCTTCCTCAACCCCACCGAGCTTGCCTCGGTGGCTCGCCGGCTTTTGCACTACCGTTGATCACTCGACTTCAATACGAGGTAGTGCAAAAGCCAACGAGCCACCGGCACAAGGCCGGTGGGGTTCGCACTTAACTCATCCCCCAACCCAAAACTCTTCGCACTTCCGCCGGACTGGTCTGCCCCGCCTCGACCGCCAGGGACGCGCGGCGCAGCAAAGTCATCATGCCGGCTTGCACAGCCAACCCCTCGATCTCGGTCGCGTCGCCGCGAGACAAGATCGCCCGGCCCATGCCGCTCAAATCTGGCTGCAACAATTCCGACACGATCATGCGTCCGCGATACCCCGCCCCACCGCAGCGTTCACAACCGACCGGCCGCTTCGCGCACCGCACGTCCAATCCCAGACGCGCGGCCGACCCGGCATCGCCGTCCGCCTCATCGACCGCGCATGCGCACAGCTTCCGCAACAGCCGCTGAGCCACAATCCCGATGACACCGCTGCGCAACAAATATGGTTCGATCCCCATGTCGCTCAGCCGGCTGATCGCTCCAGCCGCGCTCGACGAGTGAAATGTCGTCAGCACGAGCTGCCCGGTGAGCGACGCCTGAAACGCCGTCTCGGCCGTATTTCGGTCCCGAATCTCGCCGACGAAAATCACCTCCGGATCTTGCCGCATCAGCGACTTCAAGCCGGTCGCGTAATCGAAGCTCGCCGCTCCGTTGATCTGCGATTGAGCCACTCCCGGCACAACCGCCTCGATCGGGTCTTCCAGCGACGAGATACTCCGCGTCGAACCACTGGCCCGGACAATTTCACGCAGCGCGGCATACGCCGTCGTGGTCTTCCCGCTGCCTGCCGGCCCCGTAATAAGCAGCAGCCCGTTCCGGCGATCGAGCAATCGCTTCAACGCCGTTTCGATGTCTTCCGGCAAACCAAGCTCGCCGAGAAATCGAAACCCACCAGATCCGACAAACAGCCGCACGACCGCCTTCTCGCCGAACAGCGTCGGAAACGTGCTGACCCGCATCTCGACGGAATTGTGCGGAACTCCATTTCCATTGCCATTGGAAACGGCCGCGGAGTCCGACCGCACTCGCCCCTCTTGCGGCACGTCGGTTCGATAGGTCAGCAGCTCGGACAACACCTTCAGCCGAGCCACCACGTTTGAAGAGGTCTCCCTCGGCAACTCCGCGATCGGCTGCAAGACGCCGTCGATCCGCAGTTGCATCGCCAGGCCCGTCTCCTGTGGCACCAGATGCACGTCGCTGGCTCCGGCCTCGCGAGCATTCGCCAAAATCGCATCGACGACCGCTGTGACGTGCTGTGGCTGGGACGGATCGTGCCCGTCCAATCGCTGCCGAAACCGATCACCCCAAGCGCCGCCGCTCATGTCCTGCCCCCATCGGCACTCGTTCGAAGTGCCGTGCACTTGATCCGACCGGCCGCAGATTTTGTTTGGAGAATCCAAAGAATTCCAAAACGGTTTTGAGCCCTCAGCACGACTCGCCAGCGAGTGGTTTGGCGAGAAACCACTCGCTGGCGCGTCGTGCTAGTTCGGCCGTATCCCTGAACCCCGATTGATCGATGCCCGGCCCACGAAACACACGCTGACTCCGTTGCACAAACGCAGATCGGCCAAGAGACTGCGGCCCCAGTTCCTCCGGAGCCACACCGCATGAGTTCCACCGCCGATTTGTCCGCCCAGCTCGACCGATTTCGCGATGACTTCAGCAAGCTTCGCCGCGAAATCGGAAAAGTCATCGTCGGTCAGGACGAGATCGTCCGCGGTGCGCTGCTGTCACTACTGGCGGGAGGCCATGTGCTGCTCGAAGGTGTGCCGGGACTGGGCAAAACGCTGCTGGTCCGCACGCTGGCCGATGCCCTCGATCTCAAGTTCTCGCGCATCCAATTCACGCCTGATTTGATGCCCGCAGACCTGATCGGTACCAACGTCTTTCTGGAAGACGACACCGGCCGCAAGCACTTCGAGTTCCAGCCCGGCCCGGTCTTCGCCAACATCGTCCTGGCTGACGAGATCAACCGAGCGACTCCCAAGACGCAATCCGCGCTGCTCGAAGCCATGCAAGAACACACCGTCACCGTCGCCGGCCACACGCATCATCTGCCCGAACCGTTCTTCGTGCTCGCGACCCAGAACCCGCTCGAAATGGAAGGGACGTACCCGCTCCCGGAAGCACAACTCGACCGCTTCTTCTGCAAGCTGCTGGTGAAGTTTCCCGCATTGGCGGAAATCGAATCCATCCTCGACCGCACGACCAACGTCGAGACGCCGCTCGCGACACCGGTGCTCGACGGCCTCCGCATCCGTGAGATGCAACATCTCGCCCGCCAAATCCCGATCGCCGATGACATCCGCCGCGACGCCGTGCGACTCGTGCTGGGCACGCACCCGGACGACCCGCACGCGACCGAAATGACCAACCGCTTCGTCCGCTACGGCAGCAGCCCACGCGGCGCGCAGGCCATCATCCTGGCCTCGAAAATCCTGGCGATCATCGACCACCGCTATCACGTTGCCCGCGAAGACCTCCGCACCGTCGCCATCGCCGTGCTCCGGCACCGCTTGATTCTGAATTTCGAGGGCCAAGCCGAAGGCATCTCGACCGACGCGGTGTTGCAGGACGTGCTCGCAAAGATTTTGACTTCGTAGTTCCGCCTTCAGTCCGTGACTGAACCGCCTGAAGGCGGAACTACAAACTCCAACGGTACTTTGAACGCCTCGCCAGGAACCTCGCGGACGTACTGCGGCACGGCGTATCCCGGCAGCCGCTGGCGAAGTTCCGCCATCAAACTCAACCCGGTTTCTTCCGGCACTTCGAAATGAGCAGTCCCCGCAACACGGTCGAGTTGATGCAAGTAGTACGGCTTAATCCCCAGATCAATCAGCCGCTCGCTGAGTCCGACCAATGTCTCGACCGAATCGTTTACTCCCCGCAGCAACACCGCTTGATTGAGTGTCATCACGCCAGACTGCGTGAGTTGTCTCAAGGCCAGCGCGCAATCTGCCACCAGTTCGCGCGGATGATTCGCGTGAACCACGACGATCGGAGTCAGCCGAGTGGAGGACAACAGGTCGAGCCACTCGAACGTGACTCGATCCGGCAGCACAATCGGCAATCGAGTGTGCCAGCGCAGCCGGCGAAGATGCGGAATGGATTCCAGTCGGCGGACAACGGCCGACAACCGTTCGTCGGTCAACATCAGCGGATCGCCGCCGCTTAGCAGCACTTCGTGGATCGACTCGTCCTGTTCGAGAGCCGCAAACGCCGGTTCCCAATCGTCGAGTCGCTTCGGCTCCTGCGAGTACGGATAGTGCCGCCGAAAACAGTAGCGGCAATGCACGGCGCAGGCTCCGGTCAGGACCAGCAACGCTCGGCCTTCGTACTTGTGCAGCAAGCCGGGAGCGATCCGAAACTTCGCTTCGTCGAGCGCGTCGATCGTGAAACCGGGAACGTCATCGTCCTCCTCCGCGAGCGGCAGCACTTGTCGCAACAGCGGATCATTGATGTCCCCCGGCTTCATGCGCTTCAAAAAGCTCTCCGGAACAAGCAACGGGAATTGAGGATCGAGAGCCGAGAGCCGAGAGCCGGGAGCCGCCAATCCCAACCTTGAAAGCAACTGCCCCGGATCGCGGATCGCCTCGCCCAAAGAGCGACGCCAGTCGTTCGACGCGGCTCGCGAAGGCTCAATGATGGGCTGCTCCACAAGGCTGATATTTCCCGAACCCATGCTCGACACCAACCTTGCGACCCCGCTATAAACCCGCCCCTTTGCGGGCGTCGTAAGAGGGGCACTCTTGCCCGTCCCTTCTTGCACGACATACCAACGGACGGGCAAGAGTGCCCCTCCTACAGCCACGGCAGACACTATCCGTTTCTCCGAGAAAGACCAATGGCCAACATCAACACCAGCGACTTCAAGAAGGGAATCAAAGTCCTCGTCGATGGCGAGCCATACGACATGGTCGGCCTGGAGTTCGTCAAGCCGGGCAAAGGCCAAGCCCTGTATCGCACGCGGCTGAAAAACTTGATCAAGGGGACGTACCTCGACAAGACCTACAAAAGCGGAGACGGCCTCGAAGAAGCCGACGTCCACAAGGCCGACGGCGTGTACTCGTACCGCGACGCCAACGGCTACGTCTTCATGGACAATGAAACCTTTGAGCAACACTCGCTGCCGCTGGAATCCGCGGCCGAGTCGCTGCGATACATCAAAGAGGGCAGCCTCTGCCAACTGCTGTATTGGAACGATCGCTTGATCGACTTCACTCCGCCGCAGCATGTGACGCTGGAAATCACCTACACCGAGCCAGCCGTCCGCGGCAACACGTCGTCCAACGTGACCAAGGCCGCGACCGTTGAAACCGGAGCCGAAATCCAAGTCCCCGCCTTCGTCGCCTCCGGCGAAAAAGTTCGGATCGACGCCATCACCGGCGAGTACATCGAACGCGTCCGCGATTGATGCTGGATGGGCACGCTATGTCCGCTCCCGAACACAACGGCAAACTCTACATCGAGACCGTCGGCTGTCAGATGAATATGCTCGACAGCGAGCTGGTCGTGGCCGAACTGCGCAAACAGGGGTTCTCGCTGACGAGCGACGTCAAAGACGCAGACACGATTCTGTTCAATACCTGCTCTGTGCGTGACCATGCCGAACACAAAATCTACAGCCAGCTCGGACGCTTGAAATTCAGCAAACGAGCGCGCCCGAATCAAGTCATCGGCGTGATGGGCTGCATGGCTCAGAAGGATCAGGAGCTGATCTTCAACCGCGCCCCGCACGTTGATCTGGTCGTCGGCACCGGGCAACTCAAGGAGATTCCTCGCCTCATCGACGAGGCCCGCTCCGAACGTGGCCGACGCATGGCCGTCAGCTTGGATCGGAAGGAAGGCTCGCGAGCCGAAGTCGCCTCTAGCTTTGAAAGCTACGACCCAGCTCGCGATCCGACGATGCGGCCGACGCCATTTCAAGCGTTCGTCCGGATCATGATCGGCTGCGACAAATTCTGCACCTACTGCGTCGTACCGATGACTCGCGGCCCTGAACAAAGCCGCCCGCCGCGCGAGATCGCTCACGAGGTCAAACTGCTCGCTCAACAAGGGGTCAAAGAAGTCACGCTGCTGGGCCAAACCGTCAACAGCTACAAGGTCACGCAAGACGGCAAGCTCTTCCGCCTGTCGGATCTGCTGGAATTGATTCACGACACCGCAGGCATCCTGCGTCTGAAGTTCGTCACCAATTATCCGCGAGACATGACCGATGACCTGCTGCAAGCGGTTCGCGATCTGCCGAAGGTCGCCCAATACTTGCATGTCCCAGCTCAGTCCGGCTGCGACGAAATCTTGAAGCGAATGAAACGCGGCTACACCGTCGGCGAATACCGTGAGATGCACGCTCGCATTCGCGAGAAACTGCCGACGGCCGCTGTGTCGAGCGATTTCATTGTCGGCATGTGCGGCGAGACCGACGAGTCCTATCAAAAGAGCCTCGACCTGATCCGCGAGTGCCGTTTCAAGAACTCGTTTATCTTCAAATACAGCCCGCGCCCCGGCACAAAGGCCATCGACCTGTGGGACGACGACGTTCCCGAAGAGATTAAACGCCGCCGCAACAACGAAATGCTCGACCTCCAGAATCACATCAGCGAGGAAGACAACGCCAACTTGATCGGTTCAACGTTCGAAGTGCTCGTCGAAGGCATCAGCAAGTCCGCTCGCAAAGCCCAAGCGGCTGAAGCTCTTGACGACTCCTTCGTGCCGCAAAATTCCGAAGCCGAACCGGCAGCAGGTCCAACCCAGTTGGTCGGCCGTACTCGCTGCGACCGGATCGTGGTGTTCGACGGCAATCCACGGCTCGCCGGTAACCTGGCAGAAATCGCCATCCACGACTGCAGCGCTACGACGTTGATGGGCAGCATCGTGACCCATGAATCAGAGCACCGAAGTTACAGTCTGCCGGTCGTCTCGTAGGCTGGGCACACAAGTAATAAAAAACGCTCGCCAACCAGATAGATCTAGCAGCGAGCGTTGGTGTACCGCAAACACGCAAAGCTACTACTGTCCACCGACATGCGAGGCTAAGTCCGTCAAAACGGAAATCGCCCGATCGACACCACCCATATTCGCCGCGAAAGCCATCGCCGCGTCATTTCGAACGGCTTCCAATGCCTTCTTGGCCTTCTCGATGGTTCCGTTCTTCAACGCGAAGAGCATCGCTTCCTTCTGCGTGTCTTGGCTCAAGCCGCGGCGACCGCGACCTCTCGCCCCTTTGGTTCGGATGTTCGACTTGATGACGCTGACATACTTCGGGTCAATTTCCAGACCTTTGGCTTGCTTCGCATAAGCCGAGATCGCCGACGGAGATTCAATTCCTTTGCCAAGAGCTTCGCGGATGATCGCGGCTTTGTTTGCCGACGCACTTGCCTTCTTTGCCATGAGTGTCTCCTCTCAGAAAACCTGTGAAACGATATATCAAACCTCAATGAACACTCTATAGCCGCAGCTCAGGCACGAGTCAAATCCGCGCTATCCCATGTGATATGAATTGCTCGCCACGACGCGGACATTCGTTTGCTATTAGCTTGTCATTATGTGGCGGAGGGTGGTGTCGGGGCGGCAGCCTCAACAGCATAAAACGCGAAAGTTCCGAATTTCTTCTGGCACTTCGGGCACTTTGCCTTGGCGATGCTTTTGCCGTCCGCGCCACCCAACTTCTCCTTTTTGCGGCCATCCTCGCTCACGATCAAGCCACAGCCTTCACATTTACGGCCCACGATCGCGAGCTTGAGGTTCGGATCGGCTTGCTGGTAGTCGGAAATATCCAATGCTTGAAACTTCTGCTCGGTGTAATGGCATTTGTGTTCGGAGAGTTTGTCGGTCATCGGAATGCCAAAATCCTCACCCAGCCCCTGCACGCCGAAGACCTCGTCCATTTGTTTCGCGAACTCACGGAACTCTGATAACCAAAACGATGCGAACAACAGTTCAGTGCCTTCGGGTGGTTTCGGCAACCGGACGGCAATGCGGTTGACACCGAAGACCGGAATTCCCGCAAACATCGATTCGTGAGCATAGATCACCGGCTGCACCACTTGAATTTGCTTGATCGCCTCCGGTCCAAACAACCGCTGCGCGGCGACTTGCAATTCGGAAAGCGGCTTACCCGCCGCCAGGTGAGCGACCACGGCATCACGCACTTCTGGTTTCTTCTTGTCCGCTCCGCCGAAAAGCCCGCCCTTTTTGCTGAGCGACAACTGCAACAGCCCATCGAGTCCGAACCCCAGATCTTGCGTCTCAAACGTGCTTTCCAAACTACCCGGCTTGAGTTTCAACTTCGTCGGGTCAAGCGAGTGAATATGCACGTCTCGCAGCCACCGAGTGAATTTGCCGGCGACAAGTGTCCCGGTCGACTCGCTGGAAACGAGTGCAACCAGCGCATCTGCGGCGGCGGACTCGGCAGGTTTTTCATCCAGACGAGCCTGCGGCACAATGAACGCCGCTTTGCATCGCGGACACTTGCCCATTTGACCGCGGTGCTTCTCTTGAACTTCGATCTGATGTCCCCACGGACAGAAAATGACAAAGCCCGCCCGCGTTTCACCCGGCTTTCGCTTGCCACGTTGCTTGCGGCGACCTTCGGATTCTGATTCTTCTTGTTTCGCGATGTCCAACAACAGATCACCCGCCGTCGCTTCGGAATGTGGAACCTCGGCCCCGCGAGACACCGCCGAGCCTTTCTTCTCACCCGGCTGGGCATCATCCATCGGAACGTCGGGCAACTCCGCCGAAGCAGACGACGGCACAGCAGCACTCAATGCGGGAGCATCCATCGAATACGTATCGTCACCGCCGTCCAAGGGAGGAGCCGATGTTGTCGCCTGATTCGGTGCGACAGCAGTCACACCTGGGCCAAGCGCGAAGTCATCGTCATCGGCCAGCGGCGGCAAATCCGAGGAATCGACCGACTGCGAAACAGACGGAATGGTTCGAACCGCCTGTGACACCTCTCGCAATGCTGGCGTGACGACGCTAGGAGCATTCTCGCGCATCCGCTGGTAGGACTCCGCCATCTCTTTGCGAAGAAAGGCACCGCATTGATAACAACGCACCAGTTCCTTCCGCACCATTTCGCCGCACTCGGGACAGGGAATCTCGTTGGAACTGCTCCCCATGACTTCACTGTGCGTTTTCAACTCGGACAGATTGACCTTCTGATCCGTGTGCAGCACATGCTGGCAGTTGGGACATTGAGCCGTGTCGCTGAGCAACATCGACTTACATTGCGGGCAGGTAACGATGGCAACGCTCATAGTGGGACGAGTCTCACCGCACGGCCGCGAAGCCGTCCGCATCAAAATTCAGGGACGAAAACCGCCGACAAGACAACGAGACGTCGGGGCAGAAATTCCGAGCGGCCACTGTATCAGAGCCAAAACCAGATTTCACCGAAGAAGCCGAGCGAGCTTGATTCCTCCAGTCGGCGGTTCCGATTGGGTGGAATCTGCCGAGGGCGTTACGCCAACACGTCCCAGACTGGCTGTCCGCCGTGCGAAATGGGGATCGGACGTGTGAGATGATCGGGCACGGTCGCTTCGTGCGAGATGCCCAGCAAGTGATAAATCGTCGCGCAGAGGTCGCCGGGCGTGACCGGGAAGTCGATGGGATACGCGGCCTGCTTGTCGCTCGTACCGTACACACAGCCCGGTTTCACTGCCCCGCCGGCCAGCAATGCGAAGCCGCATTGCGGCCAGTGATCGCGGCCGGCGGCTTTGTTGACCTTCGGAGTGCGGCCCATGTCGCCGCACATCACGACCAGCGTGCTGTCCCACAATCCAGAAGCTTTCAAGTCCTCGAACAGAGCCGGCAGCGAACGGTCGATGTACGGCAGTCGCAGATTCTTCAGCATCCGGAAGTTGTTGTTGTGCGTGTCCCAGTGGCCGTTGACTTTCGATTCCGTGTGGATCGTGACGTAACTGACGCCGTGCTCGACCAGTCGCCGAGCCATCAGCGTCGAGGAACCAAACAAATCTCGGCCGTAACGGTCGCGAGTCGCGTCACTCTCTTTCGATAGATCGAACGCGCCGCGCACTTTTGGCGACAGCAGCAGATCGAATGCGGCAAGTTGCCAGTTCGCCAAGTCGCGAGCGGCTCGCGAACCTTCGACCAGACGAGCTTGCTCATCGAACTGTTGCAGCAGCGTGCGACGTCGGTCGAGCGCGTCAGCGGTCGTCGCGGCGTCGAGCGACGGCAAACGCGGATCGCCAATCGCCCACACGTCGTCGTTGTAAAAGTCTTTGTTACCGTCGAGCGGTTTATCCAACTTTGGATCGGCGGTCGCAAACAGCGGGTCGTACTTGCGGCCGAGTAAACCACCGTATGGACCGGCCCGGCGCAGCGATTGTGTGTAGCCGGGAAAGTCCGGCAGCACGACATACGGCGGCACGCCCGGCTGGCCGCTTCCAAAATAGGTCGCGACCGAACCCATGCTCGGAAAGTCGGTCGGCCGAGAAAAATAATCCTCGCGATCGTTCCCGCCGGTGAAGCCGGTCATCACGCCATAAGGATTGTGGCTGTTGTAGCCGTGCGACAGCGTGCGAATCAGCGCGATGCGATTCATCCACTCGGCCATGCGCGGCAAGTGCTCGCAGATTGGCAGACCGGGGACACTCGTCGGGATCGACGCAAACTCACCCCGAATCTCCGCCGGAGCGTCCGGCTTCGGATCGAACATGTCGATGTGACTCGGCCCGCCGAAAAGGTCAATCAAGATCACAGACTTAATCCGCGCCGTGTGCTTGGCCGTCGGTCCCGCTTGGTTGTTGGACGCTGGCAAAAGGAGTCCGCCAAACAACGACAATCCACCGGCTCGCAAAATCGTTCGCCGCGAAATGCCATCACAAGCTTGCCCGATTGGACCGAGAACATTCAGCATGGGGCTGCTCCAACGGAATCGCTGCTCATCCAAAAACCTCGTTGACGACCTGCCCGCCATTCACGGTGACCAGTTCGCGACGATTGTGATGTTCGTAAACCAGTTCGTGTTGGTCGAGTCCAAGTGCCTGCAAGATTGTCGCGTGCAGATCATTCGGATGAACGGGCCGCTCGATTGCGGCATAACCGACATCATCGGTCTTGCCGATGATTTGGCCTCCGCGAACGCCTCCGCCAGCGAGCCAGGTCGTGTAGCCAGAGGGAGAATGATCACGGCCAGGCTTCGAGGCTCCGCGTTGTGAAGCGGGAGTGCGGCCGAACTCGCCGCCGCAGATGACCAGCGTTTCATCGAGCAAACCGCGTCGCTTGAGGTCGATCAGCAGCGCGGCGAGCGGCCTGTCGATCGCGCGGCATTTCTTGCCGTGGTTGTCCTCGATGTCCGCGTGAGCGTCCCAGCCGCCGGAACGTATTTGAATGAATCGCACGCCCCGCTCGACCAATCGCCGAGTCAGCAAACAGATGCGGCCGTACTCGGCGGTCTCCTTCTGATCGAGGCCGTACAGCAAATGCGTCTCGGCCGTTTCTTGTTTGAGGTCGAAGATCGCCGGAGCCGAGACCTGCATCCGATAGGCCAGCTCGTAAGACTTGATGCGAGCTTCGAGTTCGGAATCGAACGGGTCGAGGCGAGCGGGGGACGTCAGTCCTCCAAGTTGTCCCAAAGTCGATGATTCGACGAATCGACTCGGGGGGTTGACACCCCCCGCTCGCCTGAGATGCTCTCGATTCAACGTCTCCAACAAACGCAACTGCGACTCGCGGTCGTCTTTCGTGAACCCGGCTGGCAGCGCGAGATTCGGAATCCCTTTTTCGGAATCAACCGGCACTCCCTGAAACCGAGCTGGCAAGAAACCCGTCCCGATCGCCGGTGGCCGAATCGTCTCGCCCGTCTTGAACACGACGAAGCCGGGCAGGTCCGAGTTCTCACTTCCCAGCCCGTAGGTCAGCCATGCGCCGAGGCTCGGCCGATCGCCGACCTGCGTGCCGGTCGTCGCGATGAACTCCGCCGGAGCATGAATCGGCGAGTCATGCTGACAACTCCGAATCACGCACAAGTCATCGACGCACTTCCCCAACTCCGGATGCAACTCCGACACCGGAATCCCGCTCACGCCGTACTGCCGAAACTTCCACGGACTGGCCATCAAGTTGTTGAGCGGCGACCGCGCGATCTTCGGAATCGTTTTGCCAATCGACTCCGGCACGTCCTTTCCATGCAACTCCTGCAAGAGCGGCTTTGGATCAAACGTATCCACCTGACTCGGCCCGCCACCTTGAAAGACAAAGATCACAGAGCGAGCCGTTGCTCGCGAATGTGGTCGCGATGTCGAAGCCAAACCTGACCCGGCCGCCGTCAAACTGCCATCGAGGCGAAGCAATTCCGCGAACGCAATCGCACCGAAACCCAGCGGAGTCTTTTTGAGAAATTCGCGTCGAGAAAACACTTTGACCTCCTCACTCCAGCGACGACAGTTCGCTGAGACTCATCATCACATGGCACAACAACTGGAGCGGCGTTGGGGCATTCGGTGCCGCTGAGCCGCCGGAGCGTTTCGCGGTTTCTTCGTCGAGGAATTTGTGCAGCGCGAGGCGTTCGGTTTCGGTGGCGGGGCGGCTGAGGACTTCGCGGAGCAGCAGGTCGATTTGCCGTTCGCGGTCGGGGCCGGCGAGCGATTCGATGCGCTGGGCCAGCACGATCGCACATCGCAGCGCGAATTCGTTGTTGAGCAGAAACAAAGCATGCAACGGCGTCGTCGAGACATGCCGCTGCGGACAGCTTTCAGAGGCTTCGTTCGGGCCGTCGAACAAGCCTTGCATGGACGGCGGATTACCTCGCTTTTGGAACAGGTACAAGTTGCGGCGGTTCGATGACTCGCGAGCCTCCATCGGTACGCTCGGCCCGCCGATGCGACGTTCGAGCAATCCTGCGACCGCGAGTTGAGTATCACGCAAGACTTCGGCATCGACGCGGCGGCGGCGGAATGTAGCCCGGACGCCTACGTCCGGGCGCTCGGACGTAGGCGTCCAAGTTACGGAACTCATTCGATACGTTCGCGACGTCACGATCAGCCGTTGAATGTGCTTCGTGCTCCAGCCGGAGTCGATCAGTTCGCTGGCGAGCCAATCGAGCAACTCCGGATGCGACGGCTTCGCGCCGCGCACGCCGAAGTCATCGGACGTCGCCACGAGGCCGGTCCCGAAATGCCATTGCCAGAGCCGATTGACCCACACGCGAGCCGTCAGCGGATGACGCGGATCGGTCAGCCAGTTGGCAAGGTCGAGTCGCGTTTGCACCGACGCCGGCTTGTCCGGTCCCTTCTCCCCTTGGGAGAGGGTTAGGGTGAGGGAACCATTGGCCGTTTGACTTTCAATTTCAATTCGTGAGTCAAACGCCGCTCGGCCCTCACCCGGCCTTCGGCCACCCTCTCCCGGAGGGAGAGGGGACGTAATCGGCGTGTTTGAAACACTCAACACCGCTGGGACTCCGGCAGTCACCATTGGCCCGATGCCATGAACGTCGCCGCGAATCTTCACGGAACCGCGTTCGCGTGGCAGATCTTCTCGGTCAAACGGCAACGGGTAGAAGCCGATGCTCGGCAGCACATCCAGTCGATGCGGGCTGGTGGCTGGCGAGTAGTACGCGAACGTCTGCGGGACGCGCGGCGATGTCTTCTCGATCTCGGTGATTTTCTTTTTGATCTCGTCGTAAAGTTTTCGATCGGACTCCGGGATGTACCGGTCGAGCACATTCACCGAGGCTTGGAATTTCAAATCAACCAACCGGGCCAGCCGCTCTTTTAGGATCTCGCGTTGCTCGGCCGGAGTGTCGTAGGCCGAGCGTTCGTCTGGCGTCAGCGAGCGTCGCACTTCGTCGTGAAACCGCCGCCGAGCGGACTCCAGCAGCGATTCGCGCAACGCGAGTACCGGCTCGTATTCGGGAGGCCGACGGGACTCGAAGTCACGGCGCAGTGCCGGATCGCTGAGAGTAACATCGATCGGCTGACCGGTGACGAAGTACGCCTGCAAACGGTAGTAGTCGCGAGTCGTGATCGGGTCCGACTTGTGATTGTGGCACTGAGCACATTGCATCGTCAGTCCGAGAAACGCATTCGCAGTCGCGTTGGTGATGTCGACCAGCACGTCATTGCGTTGCCGCCATTTGTCCTCCTCGTTGCTGCTGATCCGAGCCGCCGCGAGGAAGCCGGTCGCGATCAAGTTCTCGTCCGAGTACGGCTGCAACTCGTCGCCGGCGATCTGCTGCCGGAGGAATTCGTCGAATGGTTTGTCGCTGTTGAAGGCATTGAGGACGTAGTCGCGATACCGCCAAGCAAACGGCCGCGGATGATTGCTCTCATAGCCTTCGGACTCGGCCCAGCGCGCAACATCGAGCCAATGCCGCGACCAGCGTTCGCCGTAGGTCGGCGATGCCAGTATTCGATCCACGAGTTGCTCGTAGGCATCTGGTCGATCGTCGGCGATAAACTCATCGACGTCTTCACGGCTCGGCGGCAGGCCAAGCAGATCGAGTGACAGCCGCCGAATGAGCGCGCGGCGGTCGGCTTCGCCAGTCGGAGTCACGCCAAGCTCGCGATGCTTCACAGCGACGAAGGCGTCGATGGGATTGTGGGGCAGGTTTTCAACCTGCCCGGCCGGCACAGGCAGGTTGAAAACCTGCCCCACGTTCGGACGTCGAATCGTTTGAAATGCCCAATGATCCGATTTCACTTTCGGAGTCGGCAGCAGCTCGTCGTCCCAAACTAAACCGTCGTCGATCCACTTTCGCAGGAGCGTGATCTCTGCCGGCTTGAGCCGTTCCCCTTCGGCGGGCATGACGATCTTCGGATCGCGGGCTTCGAGCACTTCGATGACTCGGCTGCGGTCGCTCTTGCCGATGACGACCAGCGGCCGGCCGGTCGTCTCACCTAGCCACTCTTCGCGAACATCCAGACGAATGCCAGCCGACGCATCGCCTCCGAGATGACATTCCCAGCAACGCCGCGACAGGATCGGGAAGACATCGCGACGGAAGTCGAGCGATTTCGATTTCGTCGCCGCGGGTTCGTCAGCGATGACCGTACCGGCCACGATCCCGGCGAGCGCGGCGCAACGTGCGATGAGCGTGCGAAGTCGAGTCAGCATCGGCGAGCTTCCAACGGCGGCGTCAGATCGGAGATTGAACTGTCCGGCAGAACGCCGATCGCCGAAAGCCGATGGCCGCAATACCGTTTTTGGTAGCTGGAAAACGGTAACACGGCAATCGGCCAACGGCTCACGGCTTTCGGCCGAGCGAGTCTATCGAGCACCGCCGCTCGGTTCCACGAGTTCTTGGCCGCACGCTTCGCGCAGCGCGGCCAACATTCGAATACTCACAGCGACCTGCGGTTCGTTCTCGCACCAGTTTTCGCAGAGCCGCATCCATCGTCGCGTGTCACCGTCCGCTCCGAGCCATCGCCGAGCGGGCCTTCGCTTTCAGAATGCCGAGGAAGTCCAGACCCTCTACGATGTCGGCGTATTCAGCACGCTCATCGGGGGGCAGCAACCCTTCGTTGGCCTGACCAGCCAACTCGTCGATGCGAGCTTGCGTCGTCGGATTCAGACGCAATTCCGTCAGCCGCTTCGCGACGTCAGGCAGTCAGCCACCGGGTCCAGGATTTCGTCAATGACGGTGCTCATGGGTAAAGATGATTAGCCTGCTGATTCCATGAATGAAACGCCGATCGACACAGGCGCTGCCGTTCTCGTCTCTGCGCTGCCGCTCGACAAGCTGCGTCGAACCATCGCAACCCGCTGCCTGGACCGCCTCGCCCGCCCGTGGGACGAGATGGTTCAATGGCTAGTGGCCTACAAGAAACAGCACCGCCACTTGACGCTCGAGCCCATGGGTCCGCGTCGCTGTCTCTAAATGGACCTGTCCACTTTGTTCGCACCGATTCACTCAAATGAGATAAGCGAGGCGTTGCTGTCTGTCGAGCTTAGGTATTTTTGCGCGGCGAAAAGAGAATTGACGACATCGCGGAACAGATTGTCTAACACCTTTACTACCACAACTTCATCCAAGTAACCGGCCTGAAAAGCGTGATCAATTCTCATTACATACACTGGGTTACCATGAGCATTTATCAAACGCGCATGTCTCTCTGATTCGATTCGCTGCTCTATGACGCTTCGCCGACTTGAGTCTAGTAGTCGATCAAGGAGATTGTGTTTCGTTTCCAGAAAAGTGTTCTGTGCCCAAGAATCCTCGCCAAAGTTCAATTCGAAATGGTGGGTATGTCTGTCTTCGAGCGACCACCCAATCGTGTATTGGCGGAGAATCCGCATTCTGACGGTCTTAGGAATATTTTTCCACGCTTTCGGAATTCGCGCGAGGTATTCAACGCAGAATTCCTCGATTTCGGGTAGCAAGAAAAACTTCGTGTATCGGAAACGGTCGCACTCCGCGAGGAAGCTGAGTTCCGGGAGCCATTCTTTCCAGTGGTCGTTGCGCATTTCGGAATAGAATTGCATTGACCGCTTCTCGTCGTCGATTTTTTTAATGTACGATGCGGAGTGAAATTCTTGAATGCTCTTGTGGATGAAGGAATATTGCTCCCCATCACGCAACACTAGATTTGTTACGCGCACGACGTCATCGAGATACCGATCCGCCCCGCATTTCTCTCCCGTCGCTATGATCGCGTGACGCACTACTTCAAGCAGCGCTTGCCGGGTCGGATTGATGAGCCCCCGCTTCCGCATCAAGAAACAGAGTGCGTCAAATACTGCTTCCATTCGTTCGTCACTCAAGTCACATCGTCTGTCTCGATTGAGTCCTAGTTTCGAGATGTCGTGCCGGTTAATCAGAATTGAAAACAACTGTTCATAAAACTCAGAGAAGCGTTCGGGAACAACCCGGCGCGCTTGGTACGTAAATATCAAAAGCGTGATCATTAACGGTGTTAGTAAGACAGTCATTACCTCGCCTGAACTGCGAGCAAGGGCATCAATCAGCAAGTCCGCCAATTCCCCACCCTTTGTAATTGTAAAAATGACGCCGTTGACCTCGTCGCGTTGAATATACGCCATCGAACTCATAGCGAAGTGCCGTGAATAAATGATTTCCATATCCGGCCGAGTCGCCACTATGATCTGCATTTTGGGGTACAACCCGGCGAGTTCCTCGATCTCGGTCACAAGTGTTCGACGGCGCGTCGATTCAACCTCGTCGAATCCGTCCAACAGAAGAACTAGCTTGGCTTCTCCGGCAAGAAACTCGAATAACTCCAAATCGGGCGGAAATCCCAACATCCTCATTCGCTGTAGCAATGCGCTCAAAAGCGATTCGTCCTGTTTAAGTCTTCGGAGTTCTTGGAATAGCGGTATTCGATGCCCCTGCAATAATTGGCGGCTGCATAAGTACCGGAGAAATATGCTTTTCCCTTGTCCTGCTGTACCTTGTATGACAACGTTTCCAGAAAAGGCTGCAAGATTATCAACGACGGTATTGTTGTCGTCTTCGAGCCGAATGGAAGTTGGATGGTAAAACTCAAGAAGATCAACCGCGTGGTCAATGTTCCAAATAGTTTTCACATTGCGAACACTTGCGATCTCCGAGTAAATGAGGTCAAGTCGCTTCGCGGCAGTATACTGCTTTAACAACGCCTTGAGTTTTCCAGTCGCTGCGGCGTAAAGATCGAGCGTAATGGACTGAAGAGCTTTCATTCCGGCAACAGCAGCAGCAGCAGTTGTCAGTTCCATACAGTCGTCCTTTGTTTTGTCTTGTGTTGGCAATATGCGATCGTACGTTATGGTCGAGTCCGATGCGTTGCATTTCTGGCTGGTGGCACAGCGCTTCAGGCTGAGTACGCAGCATTAGAAACCGGTTTCGGCAGTCAATCAACGCAGCGTGCTCAACTTTGGATTCAGCGTTCACTCCGGGTTTGCTGTGCCTGCTGTACTCATGTTCGTTGAACCGGGGCCACCACCGCAGACCTCTATCATCGTCTCGCCGAACTGCGATCGCGCTGAAGTCCCCCGCCGCGAGCCTCTCGCCGCTGTCGAACCGCTGGGCGTCAGCCCTCTGACTTCCGCCACAACGTGGCAGCCCTATGCCAGCCCAGGCCATCGGCCTGGGTGACGGCCACAACAACCAAGATGAAGCCCCAACGGGGCGGCCCTATTCGTTGTTAGTCATCGTCGATGGGATGTTTCATGTCCGTCGAATTTAGAGCCGCCCCGTTGGGGCTATGAACTCGGATGGTGCCCGCTACCCAGGCCGATGGCCTGGGCTGACATGGGGACGTCCCGTTGGGACTGAACCGCATTGGGGCTTCGCTGAATGGGATCGTTCCATCGGGACTGAATCGTGGAACTCAATCATCGTCTCGCCGAACTGCGTTCACGTTAAATTCCCCCGCCGCGAGCCTCTCGCCGCTGGTCGTTGTCCGTTTGCTGTCATTCTCCGAACGCGCTGATCTGGTTGCGAGGGTGGCTCCGTCTCGCGTGCGATCCGCTTGGGCATCGGGCGACAGGGCGATCGGGGCGGCTTCATCGTCTGGCTCGCCGATGACCTTCGCCAGTCCCCAATCGAGCACGATCA
>CAMDPK010000147.1 GCA_945904015.1 Candidatus Kuenenia stuttgartensis
ATTCGATCGCTGGCCCAGCGGTAACCAATTCGCAACGGCTCGAAGATCACCAGCGGTTTTCGCAATTCAACGGCCAGCTCGACCGCGCGTTGCAGACTGAAATTCGACGATAGTCGCCGAAACGCAATCATCCAATACAGAACGAACTCACCGTCAACTCGGACAGGAGCGGAATTGCAGATGCGGATGCGAGAAGCCGGGATCATCGATTGAGAAGTCCTGTGATTGGTTAATCAGTCGTCAGGAACCGCGCTGAGTCATTTCGTTTGCCACCCATCCACGAACCTCACGACGATGCTGATCGTGCCGCACAGAACGCAGCCCCACGCCATGTCGGCCAAAGTCATCCGCACCGTCCATTTTTCGAGAACTGCGAGATTCGTCAGGTCGTACACTCCATACAGCACCAGCCCGAATAGCGCCCCCCAGCCGAACGCTTGCCAGGCGGTGCCGTTCTCTCCCAGGAGTGGCCGCACGAAAAGAATGATGCCGCCGGGAATCAGCAGGTAGACCAGCATGGCCGCGCCCCAACGGGGTGCGAGAGCCGCTCCGTTCCGGCGGGCCAACTCACCAAGTTCTTGGCTGTAGAACCCCTTCATGACGACGCCCAGCCAGAACAAGTCGATGAGCAGGAAAATGGGCAACACAATCGCGAACAGTTTGAAGTTTTGCATCTTGAATCTTTGGGTACTCACGTCGAAATAATTGGCCGCACGGGACGTCCGGAAAGGCAACATGTTTCCGGGCAGACGTCTGGATTGGGGCCGAGTACACCGAGCGATTGCGGCGGTAGTCCATCCAGTCGCTCGCGAATCAATTCGCGAATCATACGAACGAAACGCGGATGGGTTCCCACAGTCGCGGCTCGTACCATCCGCAGGCCGCATGTGTCGGCGATGGATTGAGCTTCATGGTCGAGGTCGAACAGGACTTCCACATGATCCGAAAGGAAACCGATCGGGATCACGACGACATCCGTCCGGTCGGTTTGTTGGGCGAATTCGCGCAGCCAATCACCGATATCTGGTTCCAGCCAACGCTGGCCCGGCGATCCGCTGCGGCTCTGATACGCTAATGACCACGGCAACCCCCCAACGCGGTCGGCAACTAGGGAGCACGCCTCTCGCAACTGCGCCGCGTACTGGCAACCGTTGGCCATCGCAATCGGTATACTGTGGGCTGTGAAGACGAGTCGTGTCCGGTCGCTGCGATGCGGCGAAAGTCTGGCAAGCGCCTCTCGGGCCCGATCGCCAACCGCTTCGATAAAGCCCGGATGATTGAAAAACGGTCGGAGTTTCACCACGGAAGGAGCAGCGGCACCAACCTCGGCTCGCGCGCGTTGAATGTCCTCGCGATACTGGCGACAGCCGGAATACGAGTTGAAAGCTGACGTGACGAAGGCTATCGCTCGCTGTACGCCGTCGTCACGCATCTGGCGGATCGCGTCCGGCAGCAACGGATTCCAATTGCGGTTGCCCCAGTAGATGGGCAGACGGCATCCATGTTCAGGCAATTCCGTACTCAGGGCGGCGATGAGTTCACGATTCTGCTGGTTGATCGGACTGGCACCGCCGAAGTGGTAATAGTGTTCGGCCACTTCTGCCAGCCGCTCGCGAGGCACATTCTTGCCGCGAGTGACGGTTTCCAAAAACGGCATCACGTCTTCACGGCATTCTGGTCCGCCAAAAGACACCAGCAACAGTGCGTCAAAGGATTGGGACATTACAGCTTTCTTCGTGATGACGTATTGTACCGGGTTCGCAATTTGAGTTGCTGATCGGACCTTAGCCCGAGCGATGGAGTTGCCAGGTTCGCCGAGGCGGAGATCATGAGTTTATTCTCCAAATCGCAAAGTTCAGGATGACGGCGAACGACGTCCATGCCAGATACGGAGCCAGCATTATCGCCGCAGTGCGGGATTTGGCTTGAAATGCGAAGCAAGTGGCGACGATGGAAATCCACAGCGCGACGATCTCGGCAAAGGCGAGTCCAGGGCGTTGCATCCCGAAGAAGAGAAACGACCAGAGCACGTTGAGCGCGAGTTGGATGCCGAACCAAATCAATGCCGTTCGAGCGGCACTCCACCCGTGGCCACGCCACACAATCCAGGCGGCGACGGCCATCATCAAGTACAGCGCCGACCAAACCGGGCCGAACAGCCAAGCGGGTGGATTCCAACTCGGCTTTACCAGCGTTTGATACCAGCCGCCAACGGAAGTCGATGTCGCCGCCGCTCCCAAGCCAGCCGAGGCGAAGCAGACGGCGATGAAACCGATCAGCCACGCCACCTGTCGCAGCGCTGACGGTCGCCACGACGCGGCTGGTACGGCTGACTGTCGAGCAGTCGTCGCGATGCCGTTCAACATGCCGCCGAAGACGAACTCATGCAGCGGGTAAACCGCGTACCAATAGGCCATGCCCGTCAGCCCGACCGGATCGAACTCGGCGGTCTGTCGGATGCGCGAGCCGGTGGGCGTCGGGGTCACTTCAAATTCGAGCCAAGCTCGACCAGGAAGCTTCATCTCGGCGGTGAGTCGCAAACGGTGATTCGGTTCCAGCGCTTCGACGCGCCAGCAATCGGCCGCATCGCCGACTCGCAGTTCCACCGGATCGCGCCGACCGCGTCGCAAACCAACTCCGCCGACGAGCAAGTCCAGCCAGCCACGCAGTCGCCACAACCAGTTGCCGTAGTACCAACCGGTCTGTCCGCCGATCCGTTCAATCGGCGCAAACGCGGATTCGACCGGCATGTTGGCCTCAACGACGCGCGAATCGACAAGCCGCGTGCCGAAGCGAACGCCTCCCCAACGCCTCGGTGGGCCGGACGAACTCAGAGCGTCAGACCAGCGTGTTGCCGCGAGTTCCCGGTCTTCATTGACGAGTGCTCGCGCGATCGCGTCGCGAACTCCGCGCGGGCGAATCGAGAATGTTTCGAGTGCTCGGCAGTTTGTGACGAGCGTCGGGTTCCGCAGGCTCTCCACCAGTTTGCGGCCGATGCGGGCGAATACCGGAGTCACCAGACCCAGCCACAGGCTCGACAGTCGCGGGGACAGAAACGGAACCGAGATCATCCAGCGTTTCAAGCCGCGCTGCCGCGCGTACTCTTGCATGATGTCACGGTAGGAAACTTGTTCAGGGCCGCCAATTTCAAAGATGTCGCTCGGGCCTGGCGGCAAGTCGATCGCGGCCAGCAGGTAACTCAGCAGGTCTTCGATGGCGATGGGCTGCGCCGGTGTCGAGACCCATTTCGGGCAGATCATCACCGGGAGTTTTTGCACCAATGATCGAATCAACTCAAACGACAGACTGCCGGAGCCAATCACGATCGACGCTCGGAACTCGATGACCTGCACTCCCGATTCTCGCAAAATATGACCAACCTCTTGCCGACTGCGCAGATGCTTGGAGAGTGGTTGCTGTTCGTCACCGAGGCCGCCGAGATAGATGATCCGACGAACTCCGCAAAACCTCGCAGCTTCGGCAAAGTTTCGCGCTGCCAGGCGATCTTCGTCCTCAAAGTCCTTGCCGGTTCCCATCGAATGCACGAGGTAATACGCCGTGTCGATGCCGGCGAGCGCCGTCCGTAACGACTCGATTTGCAGAACGTCCCCGGCCACGATCTCTGTGTTCGCAGTGACTCGCGACTGCAAGAACTCTGGCCGCCGAGCGAGACAGCGGACGAATGCTCCGCTCTGTTCCAACAGCGGAATCAAACGCCCGCCGACGTAGCCCGTGCCGCCGGTCACGAGGATTCGGGACGCATTCCGCATCGGTTGACCTTCCGTTGCGATTGTCATTTTTCAATTCATCCAACAAGAAAACACCTGAGCCGACAATGGCTCAAGTGTTCTCGCGAAATCGGCTGGAAATTCCGAGGCACCCCAGCAGAGGGCATCACACTCGTTGGACACTACTGACGGCGAGGTGGCTGAGCCAAGGAGTACGACACGCGGCCTGTGGTCGGGCAGACGTGAGCGACATATTGGGCTTTCGCCGGAGCGACGTGGGATGTCTTGGCCGCCGCGGCGGGGGGCAACATCACGCTGTCAATCACATGAATGACTCCGTTCGAAGCGTCGATGTCAGTCGCTACCAACCCGGCACCGTTGATCGTCGGGGCACCGTTCTTCATGGCGGCACTCAACATACCGCCTTGAACCGTCTTCAACTGCTTCTGGCTCAACACGTCGTTCGAGAACACTCGACCGGGAACAACGTGAAACGTCAGGATTGCTGCCAGCTTCTCTTTGTTCTCTGGCTTGAGCAGACTCTCGACCGTACCTGCCGGCAGCTTCGCAAATGCTTCATCCGTCGGAGCGAACACGGTCAGCGGCTTGTCACCAGACAGCACTTCAACCAACCCGGCCGCCTTCGCAGCCGCGAGCAACGTCTTGAACGTCCCCGCCTTCGCAGCCGTCGCCGGAATGTTGTCGCCCGATGGCAACAGTACTTGATCGACGACGTGGATGATCCCGTTCGAACAATGGATGTCGGCCTTCACAACGGTCGCCTGATCGACTCGCACATTGCCCTCTTCGACCTTGATGTTCACTCGCTGACCATTCACCGTGGCCGCAGCATCCAGCTTCACAACTTGAGCCGCCGCCACTTTGCCGGCCACGACATGATACGTCAGCACTGACACGAGCTGAGGTTTATTCTCCGGCTTCAGCAACGTCTCGACCGTTCCCGCCGGCAGCTTGGCAAACGCCTCATCCGTCGGAGCAAAGACCGTGAACGGCCCTTTGCCTTGCAACGTCTCGACCAATCCACCGGCTTTCAAAGCCGCCGCCAACGTCTTGAACGAACCGGCTTCGACCGCCGTCTTGACGATGTCCTTCTCGGCCGCATTCGCGGTCGAGACCGATCCTTGGACCACACCCATCGCGGCCATCGCCGCGACACTCAAGAAAAACCTTCGATTCAACATGACACTCTCTCCTCGCTGGGGTTTTTGACTTGCGAACGCCAATCGACCCTCGATTGGTCATTTCTCAAAGCGTTCAAACCGTTCACTCCAATCAGACCGGAAAGCTTCCGGCGTCTTAACTCACATTTTTGAGATTTCCGAAATTCTGCATTCAGAAGATGCGTCGCTGAGCGTTCGCCCACGGCTCGCACAGAACCAATCCAAAGCTAGCGCGAACAGGCGACTTCTTGCCGCATGGCCGAGTCTTTCGCGGTCGTGCTCGACTCCGATTCCAGCAACCGCTTGACCGTCTGCTCGCGATAGTCGAAGACCGCTCTCAAATCGCGTCGGACCATCAGCGAGTGCATCGCTCGGCCAATCCAGCCGAGCGGCAAACGGTAATTCACTTCGTCGATCATTCGCGTTGAGTGGCCGATCACTTCAAAAGTGTGTCGGTGATGCCACAGGACATACGGGCCGCGCAACTGGACATCGACGAATTCAAACGGCGGGTTCCAGACCGTGATTGCGGTTGTCCAATGAATCGGCAGGCCGTGAATCCGCAAGGCGTATTGAATGATCGTGCCGACTCGCATATCGATGTCACCGGGCGTGAGGATTTCAAAGCGCAGCAGCGGCGGTGTCAGCGTTTCGAGATTTCGGGCGTCGGCGAAGAACGCAAAGACTTCGTCGAGCGGCCGGTCAATCGTTTGCTCACGGATCAGTTGATAGGTGCTCATGTCATTGCTCATTCCGAACGGCTTCCGCTCTCATCCCGTCTGGCAAACTGCTGTGTTGGTTCACGCATTCCCGTGCAAGTGCGACTCGACGAACCACAGTTTCTTATCCAACCCTCGTGAGACCTCGGTGAACAGGTCAGCGGTGTCGGCGTCATCAAGTTCGGCCGCTCGGTCGATTGAGCCACGGATCGTTTTGCCAACGACCGCCATTGAGGTCGAGAGCGCGTCAACGTGATCCGGCCCGGAGACGACTTCCACCGGGTAGGCCGGCAGTGTGGTGCGACGTCCCACGACATTGATGGTCCCCTCGGCCTGACCGCCGAGTGCCGCGAGTCGCTCGGCCACGCTGTCTGCGAAGTTCGCTGCATCTGCGGCGACCGTGTCAAACAATTCGTGCAGTGCGATGAAGTTCGGCCCCTTCACGTTCCAATGTGCCTGCTTCGCCTGAAGCTGCAAGTCAATCAATTCAGAGAGCGCTTGATTGAGAAGCACAACTAATGGAATGCGTTTCAATTCTGGCAAATCGTTCTTGGTCGAGTGCATGACAAATCTCCTGATGTTTGGCGGATTGAATGGTTGGTCCGTGTCGGACGAATTCATGGAGTTTTCATTTCCGATCCTCTGGGTAGTCCGAGGCAATGGCCGAAATCACTGTGGCTGCGATCGCAACGCCGGAAACGAACAAACCCACGATGAAGAGTGTCATTTCACTCATTGGGCGTTCCTTTCAACATGAGCGAGCCGAACGAAAAAATCGACGGCACCCACAGGCCAACGTACAAACCTTGCTCTTTGTTGCCGGTGAACCAGAGGTAAACCGACAGCAGAAACGACACTCCAGCGGCGAGGACATACAACGCCTTGGACTTCGATCGGCGCGACATGGGATTCCTTTCAGAAAATCAACGGGGTGAGGTCATCGCGAGAGCCGGCATCTCCGACTCTCGGATCGAATTGCCAGCGAGGTGGCCCGGACAAACGGAGACGGCATGGCGGCGGTGTGGATGCCGACTGTCTTCCACCCAGTCTTCACGGGTGTAGATCACCACCGACGTGTCAGTTTCGCGAACTTCCAAGCGATTCAATCGGAAGCCGAGTTCGGTGATCTCGGAGAAGAGTTGGTAAGCCAGGTTCTCCACACTGGTCGGAGCATCAAACAATTTCATCCGCAGCGATTCGCCGGTTCGCTCGGTGTGACCACAGAGCGTTTCATAGAGCGGGTCGGCGATGTGGATCAGCATCGCGTGGTCGTATTCCGCTTTCAGAAACGGCTCGATTTTCTGGTCGAATTCACCAAACAGCGTGCTGATCGCTCCCGCCCGTTCGACTTCAAAGAAGCATCGGACGCCGTAACGATGCCCGTGTAGATTGCGGCATTTGTCATCCAACTCTTCGTTGCGATGAGCCGCGTAAAACTTGTAGTCCTTTTGAATGATCATCGAGCTGTTCCAGTCCGAATTGTGCTAGATCACTTTGAAAATGGCTGGCGGGAGCCATGCGTCGGGATCAGCAGGGCCTCTCTCGTGACCCAGGCATCGGCCCCCGCCAGCGAACGGTTGGCAGGTCGTGTTCAGTTCTTGATGAGCGACATCACTTCGGCTCGACTGGCCGGATTCGTTTTGAACAGACCGCGCACCGCGCTGGTGATGGTCCGACTGCCGGGCTTGCGAACGCCCCGAATGCTCATGCACGAGTGCTCCGCGCTGATAATCACGGCGACTCCCTTGCTCTCCAGTTCCGACTCGATCAGATCGGCAACCTGCTGAGTCAATCGCTCCTGAACCTGTGGACGGCGAGCAACCTCTTCGACGACGCGAGCCAGTTTGCTCAGTCCCGTCACGCGGCCGTTCGGGATGTACGCGACATGCGCGACTCCGGAGAACGGCAACAAGTGATGCTCGCACATGCTGGTGAAGCGGATGTCTCGAACCAGAACCATCTCGTCGTAGTCTTCCGGGAACGTGACCCTCAGGTGCCGGGCCGGATCCTGAGTCAGCCCGGAGAACATCTCGGCATACATCCGAGCCACTCGTCTGGGCGTCTCCAGCAGGCCATCCCGATCCGGGTCTTCGCCTACCGCCGTCAGAATCGTTCGCACGGCTTGTTCAATGGCCGCCAAGTCCACCGTTTGAGCCATGCGAGTTTGGCGCGAACGTGACAAAACCGGGGGGCTGTTCTTCCAAGCCTGTTTGGATTCGATTTCAAGTGGTCGTTCCAATACTGCGGGCATCGTCAGTTCCTCGAAATACTTGTGGTTGTGTCGCTAGGCGTCAACGTGTGACTCGGTCGCCTCTGATGGACGATTTGACCGTTTTGTATCCCAGAATCAAACCGTCAAAAAGCACTATTCCACAAGTTTTCCGAAAATAGTCGCGAAGCATGCCGATCGTGAAGCCTCTCTGAAATCGTTCAAAATGGACGTATTGGCCGTTTTGTCAGTTGAGTGAGCGTGCGATTTGCGGTACTGTTTGTGTCGATTGACCCCGCCGGCACGCCGCCCGGGCTTGAGAATGGACTTCATCAATCAGCTTCTTTCACTCCAGCAAGTTTCGATTGTCATGGCGACTAGACCGCATCGAGTTTCTTTCAAGGAGGACGTGTGATGCTTGTGTTGACCCGTAAGACCGACCAGGAAATCGTGATCTCTGACAGTATTCGAGTGAAGGTGCTCGAAGTCCGTGGCAATCAGGTGCGACTGGGGATCGTGGCCCCGAAGGAAGTCAGCGTCCGACGAACCGAAGTTCCAGATTGCCGACAAGAGTTTTCGAATAAGGTGGCCGGTTCGTCGTCGCTAGTGCAGTCGGGCGCACCGCAATTCCAAAACCCGTAACATTGCGCCGACAGCTCGGTAATTTCCGTTGAACCACTCACACTGCGAACGATCGTCATGCCGCAGCTTCTCTCACCTAAACAAGTTGCCGTTGCGCTGGGAGCCAGCGAGTCGTCGCTGAAGCGTTGGTGCGATCAGGGATTGTTGGCAACCGTGAAGACGGCGGGCGGGCACAGGCGGATTGCCGCTCAAGAGGCGCTGCGGTTCGCGCGTGAGCAAAATCATTCTGTAGTCGCACCACTGATTCTGGCGATGCCGGCCACTGACGATCGCAAGTCGCGGCGGATTGAGGGCTGCGCCGAGCGGCTGGCAACGGGATTGCTCGCAAACAACGAGCAGGCCTGCCACGCCATCGTGCTTGATTTGTTTCTGAAGGGTCAACCGCTGAGTCAGATCTTTGACGAAGTCATCGCTGTGGCATTTCGGACGATCGGCGAGAAATGGGAGTGTCACGACGCGGAGGTCTATCAAGAACGGTGCTCGTGTCAGATTGCTTTGCGGATCCTCCACGAGTTGCGGTCGAAGCAGACAGAACCGAACTCTGATCTGGTCGCCATCGGAGCGACCATTGAGGGGGATCAGTACTCGCTGCCGGTGACGATGTCCGAGATTGTGCTCCGCTCGGTTGGCTGGTCCGCGCAGTTGCTCGGCTCTTCGATCCCGTTTGATTCGATGACGAAGGCCATTCAGCGGCACAAACCGGAAATGTTCTGGCTGAGCGTTTCGTTCATTCCGGACGAGTCGGCGTTCATCTCCGGATTCAATCGCCTGTTTGAGGCCGCGTCGAAAACCAACACTGCGATGGTTGTCGGCGGGCGCGCGTTGACGGCCGAGATTCGGACACGGCTCCGCTATTCCGCCTTCTGCGACACGATGCGGCATCTCGAAGACTTCGCCAAAACACTGCGTCGGCAAGCCGAGGTCGTACCCAAGAAGTCACGTAAACCACGCAAGAATTCCTGAGGACATCATGACAGTCGCTCGATTCGATCTCGCCGTAGCCACGTTCGCCAGAACGGGTCGCAAATCTCACGTAGGGTGGGACAAGCTTGCTTCGAGCGCCGGCCCACCATCTTCAATCGCTTTGATTCATGGTGGACCGGCGCGGCGAAGCGCCGCTGGTCCCACCCTACGTTCCTTTTTCGACAAGCCTGCCAGAACGTGGGTTTTTGTGTGCGTGGCCCACGTTCTGGCGAACGTGGCTACGACTTTGTTAGCCGCCGATTCGGCCGCGACTTGGCCGCAGTGGCGTGGCCCGTCGCGCGATGGGCAAGCGGCCGTGACGCCTGTTTGGCCGGATCGCGTTGATGAAGCGGTGCTCGCGAAGACTTGGCGAGCCGAGTTGGGGCCGAGCTATTCCGGTCCGATCGTCGGCGAAGATCGAGTTTTCGTCACGGAGACTCGCGGCAAGAAGACGGAAGTCGTGCAGGCGTTGTCGCGAGCCGACGGCAAAGTCTTGTGGACTGCCGAGTGGCCGGGAGCGACGTCGGTTCCGTTCTTCGCGTGGGAGAACGGCGAATGGATTCGTGCGACTCCGGCGTTTGACGGCGAATCGCTGTTCGTCGCGGGGATGCGCGATGTGCTGGTCTGTCTCGATGCCGCGAATGGCCAGGAGCGATGGCGAGTCGATTTCGTTGAGCGGTTCAAGTCGCCGCTGCCGACTTTTGGATTCGTCTCGTCGCCGCTGGTGGATGGCGAGCACGTTTACGTTCAAGCGGGAGCCTCGTTCGTGAAGCTCAATAAACGAAACGGCGAGTCGGTTTGGCGAACGCTGCAAGACGGCGGCGGCATGAATGGCAGCGCGTTCTCATCGCCGTTCAAAGCCACGATTGCCGGGCAACCGCAGTTTCTGGTGCAGACTCGCGAACGGCTGGCCGGCATCGACGATTCCACCGGCAGCGAACTTTGGACGCAGAAGATCGAAGCGTTTCGTGGCATGAACATTCTCACGCCGGTCGTCTTCGGCGATGCCATCTTCACGAGCACCTACGGCGGCAAATCTTGGCTGTTCGATCTCACCAGGAGCGGAGATGCCACGTCCGCCGATAAGAAGTTGTCCGTGACCGAGCGTTGGCAGAACAAGACTCAAGGCTACATGTCCACTCCGGTCGTGATCGACGGCCACGTTTACACGCATCTGAAAAACCAGCGTTTCGCCTGCATCGATCTCGCGACCGGCAAGGAACGATGGGTTACTCCGCCGTTCGGCAAGTATTGGAGCCTCGTCGCTCAAGGCCAGAAGATTCTGGCTCTCGACGAGCGCGGCGACCTGCTGCTCGTGAAAGCGAATCCAGAGAAGTTCGAGTTGCTCGGCCAGCGCCATGTCAGCGAATCGCCCACTTGGGCGCACCTGGCCGTCTGCGGCGACGAGGTCTTCGTCCGAGACCTCAAAGGACTGTCGGTCTTTCGCTGGTCCGCCGTGAAATAGTCGAGGACGAAGCCGTCATGAAGATCGCGATTATTGGAGCCGGGATTTCCGGGCTGACGGCGGCGTATCGGCTGAGCGCGGCGCATGAGGTCACTTTGTTCGAGGCCAACGATTATCTGGGCGGGCACACGAATACAGTGGACGTTGAGATCGATGGCGAGCGGCACGCGATCGACACGGGATTCATCGTCTTCAACGATTGGACGTACCCGAAGTTCATCTCGCTGCTGGACGAATTGGGTGTCGCGTCGCAAGCGACTTCGATGAGTTTCAGCGTGCGCTGCGATGCGGCGAACTTGGAATACAACGGCTCGTCGTTGAACGGGCTGTTTGCTCAGCGCCGGAATTTATTGCGGCCGAGCTTTTATCGGATGCTGCGAGACATCATGCGGTTCAATCGCGACGCTCCCGAACTGGTGCTGGGTCGCACCGCGACCGATGAAACAACGGTGGGCGAGTTTCTCGCGCGGCAGCGGTACTCGCGCGAGTTTGCAGAGCATTACCTGTTGCCGATGGGGGCGGCGATCTGGTCGTGCCCAGTCGGGACGTTTGCGAACTTCCCGATTCGGTTCATCGTTGAGTTTTACAAGAATCACGGATTGCTCAGCGTGCGTCATCGTCCGACGTGGCGCGTGATCGACGGTGGCTCGCAGACGTATGTCGCCAAGATGGCGGAGCGGTTTCGTGGTCGGATTCGGCTCAGCACGCCGGTTGAAAGCGTCCGTCGCTCGGCCAATCAGGTCGTCGTTGCTCCCCGCAACGGCTCGCCGGGAACCTTCGATCATGTGGTTTTCGCTTGTCACAGCGATCAGGCTTTGCGAATGCTGGCTGATCCGACTGTGACAGAGCGAGACGTGTTGTCGGAGTTTCCTTACGGACGCAACATCGCCGTGCTGCACACCGATCACACCGTCCTGCCGAAGCGGCGGCGAGCTTGGGCGAGTTGGAATTACCGCCTCACCGGTTCGTCAGCGAGCAACGCCGAGCAATCGGCCACGGTGACCTACCAGATGAACCTGCTGCAACATCTGCGATCGACGCATGTCTTCAACGTGACGCTCAACAGCGACGAGCGGATTGACCCCGCGAAAGTGCTTCGGCGATTTGAGTATCACCACCCAATCTTCACCGTTCGGCGAGCCGCCGCGCAGGCGCGGCATCGCGAACTAATCAACGTCAATCGGACTTCCTTCTGCGGCGCGTATTGGGGCAACGGATTCCATGAAGACGGTGTCGTCAGTGCCTGGCGCGTTTGCGAGGCTCTCGTGCCGAAGGAGTCTCGGGCATGAGAAGCTGTCTTTACGAAGGTGTCGTGCAGCATCGACGGATTGATCCGGTCGAGCATTCGTTTCGATATCGGTTGTTCCTGGTCTTCGTGGACTTGGCGGAATTGGACTCGTTGTTCGGGCGACGTGGTGTCTGGTCCACGCGTTGGCCGGCACTGGCGCGGTTCCGGCGCGCCGACTACTTGGGCAATCCGGCTAGCCCGCTGGACGACTGCGTCCGCGACTTGGTTGAACAGCGAACTGGGTCTCGTCCGACGGGGCCGGTCGGCTTGCTGACCAGCTTTCGGTACTTCGGCTTCGGCATGAATCCGGTCAGCTTTTACTACTGCTTCGATGCGACGGGTGAGCGGGTGGAAACCGTTGTCGCAGAAGTCAGCAACACGCCGTGGAACGAGAGGCACTGTTATGTGCTGAACTTCGCGACGAACCGTCAATCGTTTGACGGCCGTTTCCCTGTAGCCACGCTCGCCAAGAGCGTGGGTGAGTCCGTCGCTCCCACACTCTTGGCGAGTGTGGCTACCGCGAGCGCGGAGTCTCAATCAAAGCCGCTGTGCTTTGAACATCCGAAAGAATTTCACGTTTCGCCGTTCATGCCGATGGAGATGACCTATCGCTGGCGCGTGACCGAACCGCGCGAACGGCTGGCGGTCACCATCGAGAATTACTCGAATGACACCAAACGATTCGATGCGACATTGTCGTTGCAACGGCGACCGATGACGTCCTGGCAGCTCGCTCGCGCGTTGCTGCGATATCCCTTGATGACGCTGCAGATATTTCTCGGCATCTACTGGCAGGCGCTGCGGCTGTGGCTGAAGCGAGTCCCGTATGTGCCTCATCCACGCCATGCCGTTCCGGTGGCGACGGCAACCGGGCCACAACTTTCCTCCTCGAAACAACCGACATCATGAGCACTGCGTTCGCGTCCAGATTATCGAACCATCCCACGAACTCGCCGTCGAACGATGACGACTCCGCTGCCGATCCAACGAAATTGGGCTGGGGAGATCGGCTCGCGCGGCGACTGCTGTTGCAGAGACTGAAAGAATTGAACGGCGGGACCATTCAGTTGACGGATTCGTCCGGCTCAACGACGCTCGGATACGGCGGCGACTTGCAGTCGAAGATGCACGTCCACAATCCGGCGTTCTTCCGCCATGCCGTGTTGGGCGGAAGCCTGTCGGTGGCCGAGTCGTACCTGCGCGGCGATTGGGACTGCGACGACCTGACGGCGTTCTTTCGGATTTTCGTGCGGAACATCGAGACAACGGATCAGCTTGATCGCGGGCTGTCGCAAATCGCCAAGTGGGCCAACCGGCTGTATCACGACTGGCACGCGAACAGCAAGTCCGGTAGCCGTCGAAACATTCACGCTCATTACGATCTCAGCAACGACTTTTTTCGGCTGATGCTCGACGACACGCTGGCCTATTCGAGCGGCATCTTTCTCACGCCGACGAGCACGCTGCGCGACGCCTCGCTGGAGAAGATGGATCGCATCTGCCGCAAGCTCGATCTGCGGCCGAGCGATCATCTGCTGGAGATCGGCACCGGCTGGGGCGGGCTGGCGATTCACGCGGCGACACAATTCGGCTGCCGCGTCACGACGACAACGATTTCGCAGCAGCAATTTGAAGTCGCTCAAGAGCGAATCGCCGAAGCGGGATTGTCGGACCGAGTCACGTTGCTGTTGCAGGACTATCGCGACCTGACGGGCCAGTTCGACAAGCTCGTTTCCGTCGAGATGATCGAAGCGGTCGGGCATCGGTACTACGACACGTACTTCCGCAAATGCAGCGAACTGCTCAAGCCCGACGGCACGTTTCTGCTGCAAGGGATCGTGATGCCCGATCGGCGGTATGCCCAGTATTTGAAATCGGTGGACTTCATACAGAAATACGTCTTCCCCGGCGGTTGTTTGCCGTCGATGAGTGCGATGCTGGAATCAACTGCTCGTGCGACCGACCTGCGATTCGTTCACGCCGAAGACTTCGGCACGCACTACGCCCAAACGCTGCGCGAGTGGCGGCAGCGGTTTCACGCGCGGCTCGACGACGTCCGAACACTCGGCTTTCCCGACCGTTTCATTCGCATGTGGAACTATTACCTCAGCTACTGCGAGGCCGCGTTTGACGAACGCTTCACCGGCGTCGTGCAGATCCAGTTCGACAAACCATTTTGCCAGCGCGATCCGATCGACATTGGACAACGAGCAGCCGCAGGGAGGTCGTCATGAACCTCATGTCTGTCGGCCTTGATGCCGTGGAACGGGGATTGATTCCGGATGCGATGACGCGCGTGGCGATTCGGCGACTGTGTGCGCAACGCCTGCGCGAATCCAATCGCGACCGTGACATACTCACTGGCGATTCACCGGAGTTTCAAGCGTTCGTCGAGTCGATGCGAGCGGGCCCGATCGCGCTGGTTCCTGAAAAGGCGAACGAGCAGCACTACGAACTGCCGCCGGAGTTCTTTGCAGCGGTCGTCGGCCCTCACCACAAATACAGTTCGTGCTTCTGGCCAACGGCAAACACTTCGCTGGCGGAATCCGAAGCGGCGGCTCTCGAAATCACTTGCGAGCGAGCGGACCTTGCCGACGGTCAAGAGGTGTTGGAACTCGGATGCGGCTGGGGTTCACTGTCGCTGTGGATGGCCGAGCGGTACCGAGGCAGCCGCATCACCGCGGTCTCGAACTCCGCTCCGCAACGGCGATTCATCGAAGCCACCGCCACCTCGCTCGGACTGACGAACCTGCATGTCATCACCGCCGACATGAATCAGTTCACCGCCGAGTCACATCGCTTCGACCGTGTCATCTCGGTGGAAATGTTTGAGCACATGCGGAATTACGAACGGCTTCTGGAACGAATCGCGTTCTGGCTGCGGCCGACTGGCAAGCTGTTCGTCCATCATTTTTGCCATGCGCGACTCGCGTATCCCTATGAAACCGAAGGCGACGCGAACTGGATGGGCCGCTACTTCTTCACCGGCGGCCTGATGCCCAGCGAACACATGCTGCGGCATTTCAACCGCCACTTGACCGTCGTCGAGCAGTGGCGATGGGATGGCACGCACTATCAACGCACGTCCGAGGCATGGCTCGCGAACCTGGACGCCAATCGCCACAAGGTGCTGCCGATTCTCGCAGCGACCTACGGGCGTGATGAGGCGCGACGCTGGTTTCATCGCTGGCGTTTATTCTTCCTCGCCGTGTCCGAGTTGTTTGGTTACGCGAACGGCACGGAATGGTTCGTGTCACATTCGCTGTTGCAGCCGAACGAGAGGTCGCATCCATGACGCCGCTGACTGGGATGTTGCTGAGTTCGCTGTTGGTCGTCTTGGCCACGATGACTGCCTTGTGGTTGCTCAGCCTTGCTCGCCGAGATGCCAGCATCGTCGATCCATTTTGGGGAACAGGCTTCGTCCTGGTGACGTGGTTCGCGTTGCTGTCTACGCCGCCGGTGCAATCGAGCACTCGTGCGTGGTTGCTCGCCGGGCTGACCACGGTTTGGGGATTGCGTCTGTCGCTATATTTGCTGTGGCGAAACCACGGTCACGGCGAAGACCGACGTTATCGAGCCATGCGCGAACATCACGGGGCACGGTTCTGGTGGGTCAGCTTCCTGACGGTGTTCTTGTTGCAGGGAGTCATCCTGTGGATCGTGTCGATGCCGATTCAAGCCGTGATGGCCAATGCAGAATCTAAGCCGCTCGGCTGGTTGGATTTCGTGGGCGCGGCCTTGTGGAGCGTCGGTTTGTACTTTGAAGCGGTCGGCGATTTTCAAATGGCTCGATTCCAAGCCGATCCCGCGAACGCCGGTCGAATCATGGATCGCGGCTTGTGGAGATTCACTCGGCATCCGAATTACTTTGGGGACTTTTGTGTCTGGTGGGGGTTGTTTCTGATCGCTGCCAACGGCGGTGTGGCTTGGACTCTCTTCAGTCCGTTGCTGATGTCGTTCCTGCTGCTCAAAGTCTCCGGGGTGACGCTGCTTGAAAAGACGATTACCAGCCGTCGTCCCGAGTACGTTGAGTATCAACAGCGAACGAATGCCTTCTTCCCCGGACCTCCACGAAAGCCAAGGTGATCCATGCGATGTCACGTTTTGATCTGGCTGATTCTATTTTCCTTTTCGAGTCAGCGCGCCGCCGAGCCTACTCGAATGGACGATTGATGGAGTTGGAGCTGATCGAACACGAACTCTGGCTGCGAAACCATCTCCCCGCAGTGACCGCATTCGCTGACGCGGTCACCAAGATCGCTCGCGCCTGACCGGCAATGGTGAAGCGTGCGAAGTCTCTCAGATTCGAGATGTTTTGTGCGCGGACTCACGGTTCGATGCGATTCTGAGCCAAGAGAGAGGCGGTCGCTGAAGCTAAAATTGCAGCCGCATGACCGATCATTTCTACCAGAGGAATCACATGAAGCCCTGCATTTCCTTTCTCTGCCTGATCTTTCTCGCGGGAGCGAATCTGGTCTATTCCGCCGAGCCATCCAAAGTGGCCGGACGCCAGACGAAGACTGTCGAAGGCTGGACGCTGCTCATTAGCGACGAGTTGCTGGAGCGGGACAAGGCCGCGACTGAGCGGGCATTGGAACTCCTGAAAGCACAGCTTCAAGAGATCACGCGCGTTGTTCCCGCGTCGGCCGTGACGGAACTGAAGAAGGTGCCGCTCTGGTTTTCTCCCGAATACTCCGGCGTGCCGCCGCGCGCGGAGTATCACCCCGGTGCCGGTTGGTTGCGTGACAACAAACGCGACCCGGCGATGGAGAAGGCGGTCGAATTCACCAACGTCCGCATCTTCGAGCGTGAGACCAAACGGATGCCGAACTTCGCGCTGCACGAATTGGCTCATGCGTATCACGACCGAGTTCTTTCCAAAGGGTACGGCAACGAGGCCGTCAAAGCCGCGTTTGAGAATGCCAAAACAAAGGGTCTGTACGAGCGCGTCGAGCAACGCTTCGGCGACGGTCGCTCGGCCAACGTCCGCGCCTACGCGATCACGAATCCGATGGAGTACTTTGCCGAGTGCAGCGAGGCGTACTTCTCCACGAACGACTTCTTCCCGTTCACTCGCGAGCAACTGGCGAAGCATGACCCCAACATGTTCGCACTGTTGAAGACGCTGTGGGGTGAGCCAGCCGAATCGAAGAGGCCGTTGCGAGTCTTCATCCTGGCCGGGCAGTCCAACATGGAGGGTCATGCGAAGGTCGAGACCTTTGATTACATCGGCGACGATCCCGCGACGGCTCCGCTGTTAAAGCAGATGCGCGGCGACGATGTCCAGCCGCGAGTTTGCGATGGTGTTTGGATTTCGTACTTCACCGGATCGGGAGAAGAGAACGGCGAAGGGCACGGCAAGCTAACGGCTGGGTATGGCTCGCGTCGGAACCCCCAAGAAGACGGCGGCAAGATTGGGCCGGAGTTCACGTTCGGCCTCACAATGGACGCGGCGCTCGACGAACCGGTCCTCATCATCAAGACCGCCTGGGGCGGCAAGAGCCTGCACACCGATTTCCGCTCGCCGAGCGCCGGACCGTATGTGCTCAGCGATTGGCAAAAGCTGAACTATCCCAAACAAGATGGGCACGGCATCCCGAAGGATTTTGAAAAATGGAAGGCCGACAAGATCAAAGAGACCGGCGTGTATTACCGGCTGATGGTCGAGCATGTGCGGCATGTGTTGAAGGACATCAAACGAGTCTGTCCAGCTTACGCAGATCAGGGCTATGAGCTGGCGGGCTTTGTGTGGCTGCAAGGTTGGAACGACATGGTCGATGGTCACGTTTATCCCAATCACGGCAAGCCCGACCGCTTTGACCTCTACAGCGAGTTGCTCTCGCACTTCATTCGCGATGTGCGTCGAGATTTGTCCGCTCCGAAGATGCCCTTTGTGATTGGCGTCATGGGTGTCGGAGGCGTGAAGGCCAGCCCGGAAGTCGTCGCGTTCCGATCCGCGATGACTGCTCCGTCATCGCTGCCGGAATTCAATGGGAACGTGACCGCCGTGCCGACTGCGCCGTTCTGGTCCGAGGAACTCGGAGTCATTGACGACAAGTACGGGAAGGTCCGGCAGATGAATTACTTCCTCGACTCGAAGCACAAGGATCACGCCAATGCCGACGGCAAGATGACTCCCGAGCAGAAGCGTGAGTACGTCAAGAAGTACGAAGCGGAACTCATCTCGCCCGCCGAAGCCGTTCTTTGGAAACGCGGAGCCTCGAACGCCGGCTACCACTACCTCGGCTGCGCGAAGACGTTCGCCCTGATGGGCAAGGCGTTCGCTGAGGCGAACCTCGCGATGCTGAAGGAACAGAGCCGCTGATGATGACCGACATCAACGCCGACGTGGCACTCCTCACCGAGCAGCGCTACACGGCTTCCGTCGCTGCCGAGGGGGATTGGTATCTGGGCAACATCCTGCGCGATGACCAGTTGCTGCAAGCGGCCTTGATGCGTCACGGAATTGCCTCGGTGCGGATCGACTGGGCCAGCCCCGATGTCGATTGGTCGCAATTCCGCTGCGCCGTCTTCCGAACGACGTGGGACTACTTCGAGCGGCAGTCCGAGTTCACCGCCTGGCTGAACCGCATCCGTGGGCAAACACGACTCTGCAACGATGCGGCGCTCATCGACTGGAACATGGATAAGCACTACCTCGCCGACCTGGAGGCGAAGGGCATTCCGATCGTGCCGTCGAAGTTCATCGAACGCGGCAGCACGGTCACGCTGCGCGAACTGCTCGATGAATCCGGCTGGGATGAGGCCATTCTCAAGCCGTGCATTTCCGGGGCGGCCCGTCACACCTATCGCGTCAATCGCGAGAGTGTCACGCAACTGGAGCCTGTTGTGCGGCAATTGCTGACCGACGAATCGCTCATCCTGCAACCGCTCCAACAGAGCGTGCTGCGTGACGGCGAGGACACGCTCATGTTCTTCAACGGCTGCGTGACTCACGCGGTACGGAAAGTCCCCAAGCCCGGCGACTTTCGCGTCCAGGATGATCACGGCGGAACTGCTCATCCGCATGAACCGTCGGCCGCTCAAATCGAATTCGCCCAACGAGTGATGGCCGCGTGTCAGCCCGCACCGGCCTACGGCCGCGTGGACCTGGTCCGTGACAATCACGGCAACCTCGCGGTCATGGAGTTGGAGCTGATCGAACCCGAACTCTGGCTGCGAAACCATCCCCCCGCAGCGACCGCATTCGCAGACGCCATTGCCAAGATCGTTCTCGCCTAGCGGATCGCTGAGCCGCGACTACAAAGACTTCCTCGCGCAGTTCGCCAGCGCCGAGGGGATCGGCGGCACGATCACGCGCGACGAGCAGGCGGATTGGGGATTCTGGAGGGCCGCTACTATTTCTGAGCAAGCCGGGTCATAATGATCGACAGTTGCAACTGTCATCGCCGACAGCAGTCGTTCTTGCGCGCGAGCGGCTCACTTTACTGTTCGGCTCACGTCACTGTTCCCCGCTGCCGCTTTACGGGCGATGCCTCAACCCAGTTCCGATATTTTGCCAGACTCAGAAAGAAAGTCACGCGATGAGTGAACATAAAAATCCTGGGGGGGGGGGGGGGGGGGG
>CAMDPK010000148.1 GCA_945904015.1 Candidatus Kuenenia stuttgartensis
GGCGGCACGCCGCTGGTCCCGATCAGTTGCAGCGTGACCAGCCGGCTGGAGTCGGTTTGCAGCGCCAGGTGAATCAGGTCGAACCACAGCCGAGTCTTGCCAATCAGGTCGGTGCTGTTTTGGATGTTCTGAGGCGGTTTCGCTTCGACCTTGGGCTTGGGCTTCTTGGCCCAGGCCGCGGACTGGGTCAGACGCTGCTCCAATTCGCGGACGCTGGTGAAATACTCGTCGAGCTTTTCGCGGTCGCCGACTCCGACGTTCGTTTGCAGCCGCTTCGCCTGATCGCGAACCGCGTCGAGCACGCTCTGACCATCTTCCAATCGCCGAGCCTGAGCCTGGACCTCGTCCGGCCGCCCCTCCAGAAACAGTTTGGCGAACACGCTCGACGGCCAGCTCTCCGTCGGCACCGACGCCCCGCTGCGCGTCCACGACAAACCAAAACCCTCGCACGACAGCGGCAGGGCGGCGAATCGCGTCTCCCCGTGCAGGTGTTCGGCCGCGAACTGATCCAGCGAAATGCTGTTGCGAAATCCGGCCCGTTGCTCCGGATGCGGTGCGGCGGTCAGAAAGCTGTAGTTGGAATCGTGGCTGGGTCCGACGTCCGGATGCGACAGCCCGGAGATTACCGTGAAGTCGTCGCGAAAATCCTTGAGGACTTCCAAGTACGGAGACAGCTCATAGTCCCGCCCCGCCTTCTCCGGGAAGAAATACTCCGGATGCACTCCGAGCGGCGTGTTGATGCAGACCATGCGTCGCTTGACCGCCGGCGCAGTGGCGACCGCGCGTCGCGACATGACATCCAACAGAGGCAGCGCCATCGCGACACCCGCACCGCGGAGGAAAGTTCGGCGATCAAGCTTCATGGTCGATTCCTTGTTGCGCAAAGATCGGGAGTCCGGCTAACGATTAAGGTAACCTACCGGGGGCCGTTGGTGAGACATCGAATCCTGAAAAACCGTAATGCGGGCTTGGGCAAGGTGCAGCTCCCAGTTCGGCTCGGCCCGCTAACTTGGACCTGCAATCTCCAAGGCAACACTGTCGCGGTACTTGTTCCAATCGTCGGAGGCACCTTCAGCGACGACAGGATTCTGTCCGGGGACATCCTCAAATTTCATTGAGCCAAATTCTGTTGAGCATGGCCAAATTCGCTCAGTCCAGTGAAAAGCTAGCGCAAGGATCTCAACGAAATCATCCGAGGACTCGATGAGATAGTGCTTGCACACCCATCGCTTGTCCGGATCGACGCGAGGCAGCCAATGAGATTCCTCAACCTCGTAAACGCCAGGGTTAGGACAGCGGTCCTGTGCGAGCCACGTCTGCTGTCGCCAGGTAAAATAATCTCTCCAGTCTTCAGGAATACCAATTAGTGTTCTGTCGAAATCGTCGTCCCTCGCATCCGAAAAACGACCGGTACGAAGCCACGCTGCCCCGGCAAACACCAAATCCACGCGGCGCGAGTCCAACCCGCCTGGGCATTCCTCCTGTCTGGACGAATCCAGGCGACCAGCACCGATCGCTACACGGGCAACATTAAGCGTGTCGCTCGACTTCCAACATACCTGAAGAACGCCCATGGCGTGCGTCCAGGGAACCCTAATGGGCACTAGCCTTTGCTTCTGATGCGACACCAGACCCTCCAGCGCGATCATGAGTCCCAGCAGTGAAGTCAGCCGCGAGCGAGCGATCACGGACTGACTGAAATGGGTTCACCGCTCGCTTGGTGAATCAACGTCTCATTCCGGCAGTGGTTTGTCAATCGGCTGGAAGGCCCCGCTTGCGGATTGGCAGAACGATGGGGGCAGAACGATCAAAAGAAAAGAAATGGAATGAGTCATCGCTCCTGTCTTCATCGTCCTGCCCCCATTGTTCTGCCACTTCCCAGCAGAGTCGTGAACTCGATGTCGTGGTGATTCAGGTTGATCCACTGGATACAGGCCAGTCGCGTGTGGCCGAGGAATCGCTGCAAGTGGTCTCGCATCCGCTGTTGGCCATCGGTCAGGGCTGTGAAGGCCAACGCGGTGTCATCGCAGAGCAGACAAACTTCGTCGAATCCGAGCGATTGGTCGCCATCCAGGATGGGAATCTTTCGCAGGGCGACTTCGGGACCGCCCAGAAAGTGAATGATCGCCTCGCGATACAGGGCCACTTGCAGAAACGCACCCCAGTCAGCGAGCAGCCTCGCGACCGTCTCTCGGAGCCATCGGCTCGGCTCGTTGATTGGTCGGAAGTCCGCGTCATGGATCGTAAACCGCCGACGTTCCGCGAGATCCAAGGTCGTGGACACAAACTGATGCTCAACTCGCTCCGGTCGCAGATTCACCAGCAGGCCGTTCGGCATTCCAGTCAGCATCAAGTAGTGCAGCGTCTGCGCAAAATGAGCCTTCGTCAGCGACTCGATTGTTTTCGCTTCGACCATCAGGCCAGATGCGAAGAGCAGGTCCATGAAGTACGTTTTCACAAATCCTTCAAAGCGAACGGTGACCTGCACCTCTTGCCGCGCTGGCAAAATACCCGCCGCCTCGCACCGCAGCATGATCGCCCGCTTGTAGATGGACTCATCCAGCAACCGGCCGAACTCGTTGTGAACATCGAAGGCGATCCCCAGAACGCGATGGGCCAGCGAGTGAAATTCATCGCGATCGAAGATGCGGATTTCAGAGTCCACTTCGATGGGCATGGGTCACTCACTGAAGATTTGGCAGAACGATGGGGGCAGGACGATGGGGAGACAAATCAAAAGAGATTCTTCTCAAAAGAAAAGTCTTCATCGTTCTGCCCCCATCGTTCTGCCAATTTATTTATTTGTTCTGAAATAGCTCGCTCTGTACGACTGCGTGGACGAGCGAGCGGAAGCCGTAATTTTTGTCCCGTACGCGGGCCACGATGGCTTCGATCTCTGGGCGATCGGCCTTGGTGGGTGCTCCACCCGTGGAGTAGGTCAACAGCTTCGTGGTCAGAGATCGGGCGAGTTGGTCCTTGTCACGCAGCAGCAACTGGCGGAACTCGTCGATGTTCTGGAACGGCTGGCCGTCTTCGGTCACGTTGGAGGGATCGACCGGCTTGCCTTTGTGATATGGCATGCGGCGGCCATCGACTTTGACCTCGCCACCATTTCCGGTGACTCGATACCAGTCGCGCCAGCCGCCGATGCAGTCAAAACTCTCCAGGGCAAAACCCGGCGGGTCGATCTTCGAGTGACAACTGGCGCAGGCGGGGTCTGTGCGGTGCTTGGCTAGTTGCTCGCGGATCGTCGTCGCGCCGCGAATGTCGGGGTCGATCGCCGAAACACCTTCGGGCGGCGGGGACGGCGGCGTTCCCAAAATGCGATCGAGCACCCAGGCTCCGCGCGTGACCGGCGAGGTCGTGGTGCCGTTGGCCGTCACCTTCATGACGCTGGCCATCGTCAAGACTCCGCCGCGATGACTGTCCGCCGGCAGCGGCGTCTTGTGAAACTCCCAGCCCGTCAGACCGGGGATGCCGTAGTGCTTGCCCAAGCGCCCGTTGAGCATCGCGAAGTCGGAGGCCACGAAGTTGGTCAGGGGCAAATCGTGTTTGAGGACTTCGTTGAAGAACAGTTCGGTCTCGCGGATCATCGACACTTTCAACAGGTGGTCGAATTCGGGGTACACGAGGTGGCTCGGCTCGGTCGCGTCGATTTCGCGCAGCCCCAGCCACTGGCCGACGAAACTCTCCGTGAAAGTTGCAGCTCTGGGATGCGCAAGCAAACGTTCGACCTGCTGGCGGAGCACTTCCGGCTGACTCAGCTTCTGCTGTTCGGCGAGCTTGGAGAGTTCATCGTCGGGCATCGTGCTCCAGAGGAAGTAGGACAATCGGCAGGCCAACGAAAAGTCGTCGAGCTTGCCCGGTCGCTCGCGAAGGAACAGGAACTCGGGCGAGATCAGCACGCCTTTCAGAGCGGCTCGCACTGCAAGCTCGAACGTGTAACCGCCGTCCATTTTGGATTTCACAATGGCCACGAACGGTGCGACGTCGTCTGCGGTCACAGTTCGCCGAAACGCTCGGCGCGTGAACTTCGTCAGGACGCGTTCGGCATCGGCGAGCGGTTCGTCCGAGACCACTTCGACGCGATCAGAGAAGTTGTAGATCGGAAACTTCTTTTGCGCCATGTCGCCGAAGATACGGCGATGACTTTCCGGCGGCCAAGTCTCGTTCAGTGGTCCTTCGACTTCGACGAACTGGATCGCCAAACCGGGTCCGTTCCAATCTTCGCCGCCGGTTTGCTTCACGGTGTTCGCCCCGGCCAATCCATACGGCAGCATCCGAATGGTGGTGCGCGGCTCCATGTAACGGACGAACTCGAAGACCGTCGGCTTGTCGGGCGGGGCATCGAAGTAGCTGATCAAGCCGTGTGTTCCCGTCAGTCGCGTGTCGCTGGATGTCACTCGAAACGTGACCGGCTTGCCATCCCCTTGAATCGTGGATGCGGAAATGCGGAACCGATAGTTGCCGGCGTCCGGCGGATAAAAATGTGTCACCCCGACGTTGTGCCATTCGGAGGAGCAGAAGCACACAACCTCGCCGTCCTCCAGAAAGCGATACACGTCCTCGGTCGTCGATTTGACCCCATGCGTGTCCTTCATGCTGTACCGCTTATCGACCCGCGTTGGCGGCTTGGGCCGGTTGGCAATCGCCATGTTCAACGCCGTGTCGGCCGCTTCGAGATATTTCTCCATCAAGAACGACGACGTGTGATGCGCCGCTCCGGCATTATCAAAACCGTTGGCCGAGCCATCCGCGGGCAACTGCTCTTTCAAGCTGACTTTGATTCCAAGCAGATCGTTGACGGTGTTCTCGTACTCGACCCGATTCAACCGGCGGAGAACGACGCGGCCTTGAGCGGCGCGAGCCGCGTCATCGGCGGCGGCTACGCGCGGGGCCAGCCAATCGGTCAGCGCCTGAACTTCCTTCTCCGGCGGCCGCGGTTTTTCATAGTCCTTGGGAGGCATTTCCCCCGCCCGAAGTCGCTCGACCACCGCGGACCAATGCTTGCGAGTCGCGGCATCCGCCAAGTCCAGCGTCAGGTTGTCGAGCCGGAGTTTTCCCTTCGGCTTTTCTCCGCGATGACACTCGACGCAATGCCGAGCCAACAACGGCCGGAATTGGTCCTCGAATTGCTTGGCGTCGTCGGCTTGGCCAACGGCCGTCACTCCCAGCAGCGTCAACGCGACACCGGACTTCAACCCCATCCACCGACCCGATTTGGCCATAGCATCTCTCCGGTCAACCGACATGCGATCAAACCAATTCTCCTCAACGGAGACTTGCGGAGTGATTGTCGGCTTTCGGATCGTGCATCGCAATCACTTCAGCTCTGTTTGAGTTCCAGGCCGGTCAGCGTGCTCGTGCTCGTGGCGAACTTGTCGGTTTCGATGCCGAGACGTTGGAGCATGCTGACGTACAGATTGCACAACGGCGGCGGATTGCCCGGATCGAAGGCGAGATGCTGCCCATGCCGGAAGCCGCCTCCGGCCAGCAGGACTGGCAGGTTCTTGACGGAATGGCTGCTGCCGTCGCCCAGGTTGCTCCCCAAAAATACGGTGGTCCGGTCGAGCAAACTGGCATCGTCCTCTTTCGTCTGGTGCAGCTTGGCGAGCAGGTCGCGCAGGGTCTTCATGGTTTCCAACTCCACGATCTTGAGCTGGTCGAGCTTGCCCGGATCCTTGCCGTGGTGTGACAGGTCGTGATGGCCCAGGGTCACGCCTGGAATCGGCGGAGCGTAGGTCGAGCCGGCCAGCATGATCGTGATGAGCCGGGTCGAATCGGTCTGCAGGGCCAAATGAGTGAGGTCGAACAGCAGCCGCGTGCGACCGATCAGGTCGGCCGCATTGGGAATGTCCTTCGGCGGCTCGACATCCACCTTGGGCTTGGGTGTCTTGGCCCAGCCTTCATCCTTGACGAGCCGCTGCTCCAACTCGCGGACGCTGGTGAGGTACTCATCGAGCTTGTCGCGATCATCGGTGCCGAGGTCGGACCGCAGCACATTGGCTTGATCACGGACGTCGTCAAGGATGCTCCGCCCATCTTCGAGACGACGCACCTGGGCCTGCACTTCGTCGGCACGACCTTCGAGGAACATCCGTGCGAACACCCGCGATGGCGAGGTGGCCGCCGGCACGAGCGCCCCGGTTCGAGTCCAGGAGATCCCGGCCCCCTCGCCCGATAAGGCCAGACTGGGGAAGCGCGTCTGGCTGCCAATATGGTCGGCCGCGAATTGGTCCAGCGAGATCGCATTGCGAAACCCGGGCCTCCCCGCACCCGGCACGCCGGTCAGGAAGCTGACCGAAGCCTGGTGAGCAAACCCCGGACTCATTCCCGCATGCGACAACCCGGAGATGACCGTGAAATCGTCCCGGTAGTCTTTGAGCAATTCCAGGTAGGGCGTGAGCGCGTAGTCCTTGCCGGCTTGTTCGGGAAAGAAATTGGTGGGATGCAACCCCAGCGGCGTGCAGATGCAGACCATGCGTCGCGGCACCGCGGCTGCTTTTTCGCCGGCTCGCGCTCGCGGCGAAAAATAATCGAGCAACGGAAGAGCCAGCGAAACACCGGCGGCCCGGAGGAAAGTTCTGCGTTCAAGCTTCATGACGAATTTCTTTCTGTCAGACTTCCGACAAGAGTTTGGTCAACGCTCTCTCGACCACCTCTTGTCGTGTCATCGGGCCATGAGTTTGGATGTCCGCGAAGTCGTGTCGATCACTTCGTTGCTCGAATTCGAAGGAAGGGATTGATGACGGTCACGCCGTTGTAGTCTTGCTGGTCGTTCATGTCTTCGCTGTAGACCGTGCGGCAACCGAGTTGCTTCGCTGCCGCGAGAATTGCCGAGTCCCAATAACTGGTCTGAAATCGTCGGTGCAGGGCGATCGCATCACGGACAATGTCTGCGGTGATCTCGGCCGTCGGGAAACACAACCAAGTCTCGACCAGTGAGTTGGCGAGATCGGTCGCCAAACGAAAGCTGCGTTTTGGTGATGTCGCATTCACGAAAAATTCGGCAGCGACTTGGACCGACCAGCCCCACGGTTCCACTCGCAGAATCTCGCGAGCGACTTCCCGTTTCTCCACAGCGGCAGGGCTGTCGTCGATCGAGTACAGAAAGATGTTGGTGTCAACGAAGACTTCCGCGTTCATACAGTTCCTCGCGGGAGATGCGTGGTTCGATTTGAAAGCCGCTGACCTGCTCGAAGAGTTCGTTCATGCGACGAATCGCGTCCGTTCGGAGGCTGTCCTGGTTGGCGTTGGTCGATTCCGCGAGCAACTCCGAGACTTGCTGGCTGAGTGTCAATCCGCGCGTCAGTGCCCGTCGTTCGACGGATCGCACGACCTGATCGGGAAGTTCAAGAGTCACCGTTGTCATCATCCGCCTCACTTTCTGTCGCTGCGATTATGGCCAAATCAACGTCCCTTTTGCCACGCCGATTCTCGTCTCGACCGTCTCGGTCGTGTTCATGCTGCGCTAGCATTCCGAGAAGTCGCCACGGGCAACGCCATCGTGATGGATGGGTTCAGTTAAGTGTTTCCACTCGTAACATCTCGACTCTGTGGCTGCAGAGAGGCTTCATGTTTCGTGATTGCGTCGTGGTAAAGGGACTCAAACTGACGGCAAACATCGGAAAGGTTCTTTTCTGCAAGTTCGAGAAGCGCAAGGACGCGAGCACGACGTTGCGGATCGGTAAGCCCGTTGTCAACAAGTGTGTTCTGGATGGAGCCCGAGTAACCGTGAATGTAAAAAGCGTAATCCCCAAGTCGGTCAGGGCTTGGCCCGTGGCGGAAGTAAGGAATGAGGCCGTCAAAGGATGAGGACAGTGGCAGCGAAGACAGAAATGGCTTGGGTGACGCTCGCCCCTATAAGGGAAGCAATCGGGCTGCTGATGGTAACGAGAGCTGCTATCGCGCCCACCACGATGTTGATAATCCGAAGGATCTTTTCGGTGCGGGCAATTTTGGTGGCTTGCTTGGAAATGCGAAGTGCGAGACGCTCGCAGCGTGAGGCCGTGAGTTGGGCGCGTTGCTGTAATGCGGAAGAATCTGACATTTTAGAACAGACTAGGAAAACGCATCACAGTGAAACCAGCCGCGTGCGAGCAATCACGCGCTGACTGAAATGGGTTCACCGCTCGCTTGGTGAATCAACGTCTCATTCCGGCTTTGGTTTGTCAATCGGTTGGAAGGCCCAGCTTGCGGAATGGCAGAACGATGGGGGCAGAATGATGGGAGGAAATTGAATGAGTCATTGCGTTTGTCTTCATCGTCCTGCGCCCATTGTTCTGCCGCTTACTTATTTTGAAACAGAGCGCTCTGCACGATCTCGTGGATGAGCGAGCGAAAGCCGTAGTTCTTTTCGCGGGCTTTCGCGACGATGGCGTCGATCTGTGGGTCATCAGCGGATGTCGGGGCCGCGCCCGTCGCGTAGCTGAGCAGCTTATCGGCCAGAGCGCGGGCCAACTGGTCCTTGTCGTTCAGCAACAGTTGCTTGTATTCGTCGATGTTTTGAAATCGTCGGCCGTCCGGCAGCACGTCGGCGGCGTCCACCGGCGGGCCGTTCAAATAGCGCACCCTGCGGCCGTTGATGGTGACCGGTTCTCCCTCGTTGATTTTTCGGTAATGGTCCCGCCAACCGCCGATGACGTCGAAGTTCTCCAGGGCGAATCCCGGTGGATCGATTTTGACGTGGCAGCTTGCGCACTCGGCGTTCTGCCGGTGCTTGGCGAGTTGATTGCGGATCGTCGTGGCTCCACGAATGTCGGGTTCGACGGCCTCCACATCCACGGTCGGCTTTGGAGGAGGCGTTCCCAGGATGCGATCCAGCACCCACGCTCCGCGCAGGATTGGCGAGGTGGTGGTGCCGTTGGCGGTCACCTTGAGCACTGCGGCCATCGTCATGACTCCGCCGCGGTGGCTCTCCGGCGGGAGCGACACCTTGCGGAAGTCCAGTCCCTCCACGTCCGGGATGCCGTAGTGCTTGGCCAGCCGCGCATTGAGCATGGAGAAGTCGGAGGCCACGAAGTTCGTCAGGCTCAGGTCATTCTTCAACACTTCGTCAAAGAACAGCAGTGTCTCCTTCACCATCGAGACCTTCAGGATGTCATCGTACTCCGGATACAGCATCCGTTCGGGCATTGTGGAGTCGATCGCGCGAAGGCTCAGCCATTGGCCGGCGAAGTTCTCGGTGAAGGCTTTTGCTTTGGGATCGCGCAGCATGCGCTCGACTTGCTCGCGGAGCGTCGCAGAGGGTGAGATTAGCCGGCGGGCGCTAGCCACCGGTTGAGAATCGCTGAACCGAGGGCTAGCGCCCGGCGGCTGATGGCCCGTTGCTCCTTTTCCCGTCAACGCTTCTCGTTCGGCAAGCTGCAACAACTCTTCGTCGGGCATCGAACTCCACAAGAAGTACGACAGCCGGCTGGCCAGAGCGAAGTCGTCGAGAGCTCGATTCTCAGTACCAGTCTTCTCGCGGAGAAACAGGAAATGCGGTGAGACCAACACGGCTTTCAGGCCGACGCGCATCGCCTGCTCGAATGAGTATTTTTGATCGAGCTTAGCTTGGACGCGGGCGAGGAACGGTTTGATGTCGTCGTCCGTCACCGTCCGCCGAAACGCCCGGCGCGTGAAGTCGCGGAGGATCCGCTCGGCATCGACCAGCGGCTGCTGCGACACGACCTCTCGGCGGTTGGGATTGTCGGGGAGTGGAGCGGTCTCTTGCTTCATGTCGCCGAAGATCAGCCGATGGCTGGCGGGCGGCCACGAGTCCATCAGCGGTCCTTCGATTTCGACCCACTGCACGACCAGTCCCGGTCCTTTGTAGTTCTCCGCGCCCACCTTCTCGACTTCGGGCGGGAGCGCTCCCAGCCCATCCGCGACGATCCGAATGCAGTTATTCGGCTCCAGTTGTTCGACAAATTCGATCACGGTCGGCTTGTCGGCGGGGACCGAGTAGTAGTCGAGGATTCGCTCTTCGGTCACGGCGGTCAGCGTGCCGGCCGTCACGTGAAAATTGACCGGCTTGTCCGTTTGAAGACCGTGGGCCGAAATGCGGAATCGATACTTGCCCCGAAAGCGAGTTCGAAAGTTCCACAGCGTGACCTGGATATTGGCGGAGACCCAAGAGCTGAAGATCGCGACGCCATCGTCCGTGTGGCGATAGACACTGCCGGTGGGTTTGACCGATTTTTCGTCCTTGATGTCGAATCGCTTGTCGATTGTCCAGGGCTTAGGCCCGTTGACGATGGCCGCGTCCAAAACCCTGTCGGCCGCTTCCAGGTAGGTCTCCATTAAGTACGAGGAAACGTGCAGCGCCTCGGCGCTGTTGTCGAAGCCGCTGGTTGAAGTGTCCAGAGGGAGCAAGTCTTCCAAATCGACGCTCACACCAAGCAGGTCGCGCACGGTGTTCGCGTACTCGGCGCGGTTCAGGCGTCGCAAAACCACTCGCCCCTGCGCGGCACTGCGAGCAGCCTCCGCAGCGGCAGCCTGTTTGCTGATCCAATCCGTCAAGAGTTTGACTTCTTCCGCAGGAGGACGCGGTTTTGCCTTCGGGGGCATCGTGCCCGCTTTGACCTGTTCCAACACGGACAACCACCGCTTGCGATTCGCGTTGTCGGAGAAGTCTTGCGAGAGACTCTCCACGAGGAAGTCCCCTTTGGGTTTTTCTCCGCGATGGCAACTCTGACAGTGCTTCGCGAACAACGGCTTGATCTGCTCGGCGAAGTGCTTGGCTTCCGCGTCAGCGTTGCCGGCGCAAAGTGACGGAGTGATGCCCAGCATCATTGCCACGACCCAGATCCACGGCTTGGTCATCATCACGAACCCTCTGTGCGCGAATGTAGGATGGCCGCCCTCGGCCGTCCTGCATCGATTCGTGCTCAAACACGGACGGCCGAGGGCGGCCATCCTACATTCGCCATCACTTCTTCAGAGCTTCGCCGACGAAATCAAACAACGCTTTTGTGGGGGGATCTTCGGGCTGTCCCAACTCCGCGTTGATCCGCGTGTGGTTGGTCTCTTTGGCACCGAACACGGTAACGGGCAGGCCCGCGTCTTTCAGCACGGCTCCGAGTCGTTGCGCCTGCGCCGCGTTGTCCGGATGATCGGCGACGTGGAGGATCAGAAACGCAGGGATGTTCTTGCCCTTCGCCACGTGCGTGACGGCGGAGAAGTCGATGTGCTTCTTCGGATCGTTGCCGAACTTTTCACGGTGACCAAGTTTTGGTTGCGGCTGACCATGCACTCGGCGTCGCGTCTCGGCGGTCTCGATGATGGCCGGCACGTCGTAGGTGTCGCCATCGACCGGGACGCAACCTTTGAGGACGTTGAACGGCACACCTTCGGCCTTCAAATAGCGATCATCGGTGCAGACCAATGCGGCGAGCTGTGCTCCGGCGGAATGACCCATGACCAGAATCCGCTTTGGATCGCCACCATGTTCGGCGATGTGCTTGTGGACCCAGCCGAGTGACTTTGCGATGTCACGAATGATCGACTCCATCTCCACGCTCGGCAGTAGGCGATAGTTCGTGGAGACAAAGACGAAGCCCTTGTCGACGAAGACCTGCGGTTTGAGCTGCACGCTGGTCTTATCGCCGGCCTGCCAGCCGCCGCCGTGAATCCAGAAGACCACGGGCAAGCTTTTCGCTCCGGCGGGCGAATAAACGTCGAGCACCTGGCGCTCGTGTGCCGGATCGGCGTAGGGGATGTTGCGATTGGCTTCCTGTGCCTGCGTTTCGGACAGCAGGGCGAAGGACATCAGCAGATAGAAGAAGTGTTTCATGTGGCAAATCCTTGTTGGAGAGAGTCATCTTCGATCGGTCTCGCGATCAACTTTTTTTCACGCAAACAATTCTTGGACCGGCTCGCCGTCGCTGACACGGAAGCTGAAGCCGTCCGGACCGAACCGAGTGTCGGGTGGAACTCCCAGAGCGTGAAACAGAGTGGCCCCGAACATTTCTGGTGAGACGGGATGATCTTTCACGTAGGCTCCCTGCTTGTCGGAAGCTCCGTAAACCGCACCGCCGCGGATTCCGGCACCGGCCATGAGGGCCGAGTAGCAGGCGGGCCAGTGATCGCGCCCGTTGTAGGAAATTCGCGGACTGCGGCCGAACTCGCCGACCATGACCACCAACGTGTCTTCCAACAGACCACGTTGACGCAGGTCTTCCAGCAAGGCCGAAACGGCTTCATCGACGCGCGGTAACGCCCAACTCAGCCCATAGGCTCCCGTGCCGAAACTGCTGCCCAGTCCCGATCCTTCACCGTGCATGTCCCACGTTTGCACGTTCCGAAACTTTTCACCGGGCGGAGTTCCCGCCCAGGCCGTGACGCTCACGAGTCGCACGCCCGCTTCGATCAGCCGTCGAGCCATCAAGAGATTCTGGCCCAGAGGATGGCGACCGTAATGGTCGCGAACAGTTGCGGGTTCCTGTTCCAAATCGAAGGCCTGCCGCGCGGCGGGACCGGTGATGAGATCGAACGCCTTGGTTTGAAATTCGCCGAACGAATTGGCGATCGGGCGACGAGACAATTCCTGGCCCGACTCGATGCCGTTCAACAAATCCTGTCGAGTAACGAGTCGCTGGCCAGAAACTTCCGCCGGGGGATCAAAGGACTTCATCCGAAACCCTTGGGCCGCTGGGGTGTCTTCGTCCGTCCCGACTCGCAACGGCCCAAATGCCGAACCTAAAAACCCGCCGGACAGGTAACGCGGTTGAACATCTCCAGCCAGGTTCTGCAGCCAGACGTAGCTCGGCATGTTGACGGTGGCCGGTTTCAGTTTGCTGAGCACCGATCCAAAGTACGGCGTGGCTTCGGTGGGCTGCGAATGCCCCGTCATGCAAACGTGCATGCCTCCGTCATGACCGGGATTTCCGTGTGTCATCGAGCGGATGAGAGTGAACTGGTCGGCGATGCGAGACAGCCGCGGCAACAGCTCGCACATCTGAATGCCGGAGACCGTGGAAGCAATCGGACTGTACGGCCCGCGGATCTCGGCAGGAGCTTCCGGCTTCAGATCCAGACTGTCGAGATGACTGGCTCCGCCGTATTGGACCACGAAGATGCAGGATCGCGGACGAGACTTGGGCGGCGATTCAGCCTGCAAGAGTTGGGGCAGAGTGATTCCCAGCATCCCCAATCCGCCGAGCTGCAAGAGATCGCGGCGACTCAACTCTGGGCGGGATGGGTTCATCAACGTCTCCTTCGCGGGCGAATTTCACCGCGATGGTGTTCACAACGTAGTTCGACGCCACTCTTCACGGAGTGAAATCTAAGTGGACCCGCAGAGATCGGTAGGCAGTGGGATAGGCTTCCAGCCTGTCATTTCTCGGCAACTTTGACAGGCTGGAAGCCTATCCCACGATGCGGGTCCACTTAGCCACAGGGATCGTATCCGGCGTCAATTACTCAGAGAATAGCTCACGCGACCTTCAGTTTCCCGGTAACACCTTTGTTTCACTGCGCTCATTGATTCTATCCGTAATATTCTCAAAGGCTGTGGATGCGGTCGTGAATCAGGCGCAGACTTGGGTGAGGATTTGGCCGTCTTGGAACATGGTTTCTTTGGCGACTTCGAAGTTTCGTGTGTCACCGTCGAGAGTTCGCCAGTGGTGAGCGGCGGACTCGGCGAGTTCGAAGAGCATCGTCAATGTCGCCTGGCGAGTGCCGTTTCTTCCGCGTGTCCGTGAGCCGGGGACAGTGAGTATCGCCGACGAAGGCTCGTCTTCGCAGTACGCGGAGCTCCCTTCGTTCGCGATCGATCTGCTCCAGCTTGTGTCGCAGAAGTGCTCAGACAAATTCGCGATCCAGAGTGATCTCTCGCTTCGGCCAGCGGTAGGTTACTCGATAAGTTAAGACATTCTGTCTATTGACTCGTGCGAGCAACTTGATCGAATGTCGCCGTTCCGTCTGAGGCGATCTGAGTCGTAATGAATTTTCAACAGGAGCTCGTTCATGTTTCGGCCTCGATTTCGATCTGTGGTGGCGTGGATCTTGACGATGTGTGCGGCGTGGAGCGTCACGCCGGTGCATGCTCAATCCGCAAGCAAGCTGGCTCTCGCCCATGTCGCTCCGGAGGAGTGCATGTTGTTCGTGACCTGGAACGGCTGGACGACGCCGGACTCGAAGAGCACGAACCGCACAGAAAAGCTCTTCGCGGAAGAGTCGGTCCAAGATTTCTTCAAGCAGCTTGATGCCGAGATCACGAAGTCCCTCGACAACGCCGCATCACAGAAAGGGGCAGAAGGCAAGGTTGTGGCACAGGCCGCTCCGATGCTGTTGAAGATGGCGCTGACTCATCCGGGAGCGATCTACATTTCCAAATTCAAATTCGTTTCCAGCTTCGAAATGTCCGACGATGCGGAGGTCGAAGGAGCACTCGTTCTCGATCTGGGGACCGATGGCCCGCAAGCCATTGAGACGCTCAAGAAGTTGATCGCCTTGAGCCCCAAAGTAGGCCCGAATTCCCTCGTGGAAGAGAAAATTGGTGACGCGACTTTCTACCGCGAAATCAGCCCCAAGCCGAATGACCCCGTGTTTCGCGTCGGATTTCGCGGCTCGCAGTTGATCGCCGCAGTCGGCAAAGAATCGCCCAAGACGCTGGTCGACAAGTTGGCCAAGCCGGGCAAACCCGCTGCGTGGGTGACGCAGCTATTGTCGGATCTCGCCGTCGATCGGCCATCTCTGCTGTCGCACGTCAACGTGGAGTTGATCATCAAAACGCTGCAGCCCGTCATCATCGTCGAAGCGACACCGAAAGAAGTCGCTTCCCTTTTGGGCGCACTTGGATCCACTTTGAACGCACTCGGCGTGACGAAACTCAAGCATTGGTCGAGCGTGAGCGGTCTCGACAAAACCGGCATGCACTCGAATTCGGTCCTGATCACAGAGGGAACACCGACGGGGTTGTTTGACCTCGTGCCGGACAAGCCGCTCACGATCAACGACTTCAAAAAGATTCCGGCCAGTGCGGTGAATGCGACCGTCGCGCGATTTGATCTCGCGTACCTGTACGACAAAGTCTTGGCGGGGATCGGGCAGGTCAATCCGAGCGTTCCCCAATTGATCGAAGGTCAAATCGCTCAGATCGAGCCGCAACTCGGCTTCTCGATCAAAGAGGATTTGTTGGCCGGATTGGGAGACACATGGTCGGTCTATGTTTCCGCCAGCGAGCCGGGTGCTCCGTTCATTCCGGGCCTCGTCATCTCAGCGAGCGTTCGCAAGCCAGAGGGCGTTGCGAAAGCCTTGCAGGTCTTCGTCGCTGCGGCACAAGCGGCTCTGGCCAATGCCGGCCCGCAAGCTCCGTTCTCGCTTCAGGAGTTCACGGCGAAAGGTGAGAAGGGCTATCGCATCCAAATCAACAACCTGCCGATCCCCGTCGCGCCGACATGGGTGCTGACCAAAGACGAACTCATCATTGGCCTCACGCCGCAGTTGGTCACCGCGCATCTGACCGCCACCGCGAAAGCCTCAATGGCCGACAACGAACAGATCAAAGCCGCCTTCAAATGGGCTCCGAAGCCGACCGTTGTTAGCTACTCCGACCCGAAGCCCTCGGTGCAAACGATCTACACGTTGGTGGGATCGTTCGGCCCGTTGCTGACAGGCCAATTGGCTCAACAGGGAATCAACTTCAATCTCCCGCCACTGCCGCCGTTCGCGGATATCGAGCAACATCTCGCTCCCTCTGTCTCGACAATTGCTCGTACCGAGAACGGCTGGCGAACCGAAAGTCACGGCGTGATCCCCAGCGTGACTCAAGTTGGTCCCGCAGGAGTTGCTGTCGCCATCGGATTGCTCCTGCCCGCCGTGGCACAAGCGAGAGAGGCTGCTCGGCGATCGCAGGGTAAGAACAATCTGAAGCAGATTGGTCTCGCGATGCACAACTTTCACGACGTGAATAAGAAATTTCCCGCTGCGGCCAACGTCGATCAGAAAGGCAAACAACTGCTGAGTTGGCGAGTCCACGTTCTGCCGTTCGTCGAGCAAGCCCCGCTTTACCAACAATTCCATCTCGACGAACCGTGGGACAGCGAGCACAACAAAGAACTCATCAAGAACATGCCGCCGGCCTACAGTTCTCCGAATCACGAGGACTTAGCCAGAGAGGGCAAGACCGTGTACCTCGTTCCGACGGGGAAGAGCACCGCCTTTGAAGGCCAAGAAGGATTAGGCATCGCCGATATCACCGACGGTACGAGCAACACGATCATGGCCGTCGAAGCTCACCGCGATGCGGCAGTGATCTGGACGAAGCCTGATGATTTGGTGATCGATTTCAAGAACCCCACGAAGGGCGTGAAGTCAGCTCGCGTCGGCGGCTTCCACGCGCTGTTTTGCGATGGTTCCGTCCGCTTCGTCAGCGACAGCATCAACCTGGACATTCTCAAGGCGCTATTCACTCGCAATGGAGGCGAAGCCCTCGGCGAGTTTTAGTCGATGACGCCACGCAAAAGATGCCTCTGACTAACACTCGAATGGCTCACTGGGTGCTTCACCCCTCCAGTCAATCGCCGACGTATTGCGATCCAGTTTCGATCACGAGCCATTCGCAGCCTACTTGGATTTCGATTCCGGAGTTTTGTTTTCGGTGCGTTGCGGGACAGTGAGGCGGAGGATTAGCGGATCGCGTTGCTCGATGGTCGGTGCGACAGGACCGCTTTCGCCGTCTTCGAGCCAGACTTGATAGCCCTCTAGCGTGATGGTCTTCGGAATCTGGGCTGAGAATTCGCCCAACTCATTGGTTGTCGCAAAGCCATAACGTCGGCCTCCATTGAGGCCATTGATCTGCACTTTGGCGACGGGGCGACCGTCTTGATCGATGAGCTTGCCTTTCAGCGGAATCGTCGGAGTCAGCTTAATGGGCGGCAGATCGAACGGCTGAGCGTCCGCGCGAACGTCAACCTTCTCGGACCACGGCGCGCCGGTTTGTTGGTAGTTGTTGAACTCTTTCGGGCTTGCGATGACCTGCGTGTAGACCGGGCCTGACAAGACTCGTGCTTCGTAGCGGCCGTCGGCATCGGAAAGGACATGCTCCCCCTGACGCACAACTCCGTATCGAACGGAGATTTCAGCTCCCGGCACCGGCTTGTCGGTGTCTTGGGTGCGGATTGTACCTCGGACCAAGACTGGCGATTCGAGCGTGATCTCCAGTTTCTCGGTGGTGCCTGCGGCGATGATTCGCGAGTCGGGTAACCGAGCCAGAACGGGTGCTTCTTTCTTCGGACGGTCATAGATCGTTAGAGGTCCAGCAGCGATCACCGGCACTGTAAAGCGGCCTTGATCGTCGGTGATGACGCTCGCAAAGCCCTCTGCTTCCCAGCTCGACCGGGACCGGTCACCTCGGGTTCCGAACAACAATTCCACGCCGCGAATCCATTCCGGGTTGTCGGCTTTGAGCTGTCCTTCAATGCGTCCCGTCGCACGCAGTTCGATCGTTCGTTCGGCCGGTGGATTCAGATTGCCGTCGAGTCGGAGTTCTTGAGTTCCGAACAGATCGGAGGTGGCGCGAGCCGTGTGAAAGCCCTTGCGAGGCATGCTCGGCATTCGGACTCGTCCCTCGGCATCCGTCGTCGCGCTCATGATCTTTCGAGCTTGGGCCGGGATGATGTCGTAGGCCATGTGAGTCCGAAAATGCCACGGTTCGACCTCGACGCCAGCGACCGGCTGTTGATCGGAGAAGACCACTTTGAATGACGTGTCCGTCGCCGGTTCCAGTCGAATGAGGATGTCAGAGGTTTTGCCATCGACCACCAAACTGCTCCTGGCCGGTACGGCCGCTAATTGTTTGCCCTCTTTCAAAATCCACAGTGTGTCATTCCCTGCCGAAGGTCTCGGCAGCGGCACATCGGGTGTCGAGATCGAAAATCGTCCCTGTTCGTCGCTCGCCGCGTTGACGATCACTCCGTCTGGAATCGCATGAGACACCACCCACCACAACCGTGCCTCAGCGATTGGCCGATCCTGGTCATCGACGATCCGCCCGGCGATTGTCTTCAAGGGTGGTCGAGGAGTTGCTTCCTTATCCCGAACGTCGTCCGTTCGCAGAGCCGTCGGTTTCTCGGCTTGTGGGAGGATCCGGTTCAGCGTGGCACCGAATTCTTTGAGAGCCTCGTTCAACGGATTTGGTTTCGGCTTTGCAGATGGCAGTTCAACGTCTAATTCGTTGTCGCCCGGCTTGAGTTCGACTTGGCGAGTCACGAGCGGTGTCCACGGTTCGTCACTCGCCGCGTCGTAAATCGTCAATGAATGGATGCCGGGCGGGAGCATCCGAATTTCCAGCGTTCGTGGTGCGGGGTGAAGAGCTCCGTCGGTGTTGAAGGACTCTTTCGTCGAGGACTTCAGTTGGGCGTAGATGTTGTTGAAATCGCGACCGTCGAGGCCGCCAACTCGGAGGCGCAGCCGAGCTTCTTTGCGGAGGGTGATCACGATTTCATCCGGCTCGGATTTCTTGATGGAGTCGGCCTCGGCGTTTGGCGGCCGAGTCCAGAATGTCTGTTGCCGAGCATTTCCCGGATGTTCGACGAAGATCGGGCCGGTCTCGGCGGAAAGGTTGTTGAACAGCGCAGTGCCGCCGGGTGAGGTCCATTCGGTGCGTGATCCCGACAGCCGCAGGTTCCACTCGAATTCCTCGCGCTGCGGTTCATCAGCCTTCAGTCCGACTCTCACGTTGGGAATCGGCTGTTTGGATTCGGCGTCGAGGACGCGGACTCGCAACCGATGCGGCGTCCGGAGATGAAAGTCGAATTCGTCCTTGTCCGCCAAGGTTGACGCGACGCGAGCATAAATCGGCTCGACGATCGCACACGCTTCATCGTCGGCCGTCACCGCGACACGGTAGCGCTTGTCGGCATCCAGCCGACCAATCACGAAGCGACCGTCAGCGGTCGTGAAGCGGCGAAACGACGCTGCAAAACTTCCGGTGTCGCGTGGCTCGACCTGTGTGGGACTCAGCAGCCGCACGGTGAAATTCCGCACGGGCTGTCCGCGATAGATGGCTCGACCGCGAATCGCTCCGGTGGGAGGTGTGTTGTCGCCTGCCAGGTTGTTGAGCAACCTGATTCCATCGGAGTCCATCTTTGAGATTCGGAGCGTGATCTCTTTTGTGTCGCCGAAGCCATTCAGTGCCACCATCTCGGCGTCCGTGCAACAGAACCCAACCGCGCTGACAAAAAACGGATAAACCAGTTTGTTGACCGGGAAGCCGTCGAACGTGAATCGGCCATCGGCATCGGAGATCACGGTCATCGCTGCTGACAGGATCGCACTATCGGTCGCACGACTGACGGCGGCGTTCGCGACCGGTCGCCCTTGCGGATCAATCACTCGGCCGCGAACGGTGCCGCCTCGCGCGAGAGCAATCTCAACGTCCGCTTCAGTCCGCTCCGACACATCGACGTCCATTCGAGTCCGCAGCAATCCCGGACTGGTCACGATGAACTCCGCGATGTCCGCTGCCAGACCTCGAAACAGGAAACGGCCACGAGCATCCGTCGACGCGATCTGCCCGTCGTGGGAAAAAACCTTCGCGTCCGCAATTGGCTTTTGAGTGGTCGCATCCAGCACCGTCCCCGAAACCATTCGTCCCGGCTGCAACCGAATGACCCTGTTCGTCGGCTTCGGCTTCGCGTCAGCGTTGTCCGCTGAGTC
>CAMDPK010000149.1 GCA_945904015.1 Candidatus Kuenenia stuttgartensis
TAACGCAGTTCCCATTGTTGGTCGAGCACCTGCATCGGCTGCGACACGCCGGCTCCGTTGAGCACCGTCAACTCCGGCGGCGGCTGACGCAACTCGCCCGTGCCGCGCAGCGCCGGCACGTTCGTCCGATAGAACAACTGCAACGACCGTTCGGCCGCCGGATCATCGCTCGGCCGCAGCGGGATGAGGAACGCGCCATCGGCTCGGCGAACTTCGACCGGTTGGCCATCGACGAGCGCGGCCCAGAGGGAAGTGGGGAGTGGGGAGTGCGGAGTGGGGAGTGCGGAGGAGTCATCTTTCTTCACTCCCAACTCCCCACTCCTCACTCCGAGCTGAACCCTCAAACTTTGCACTCCGACTGCGGTGAAGTGGAACGTCGCTTGATGCTGGAACTCGCCGGCGGGGCTGAGCACGCTGTGGATCGAGGCCACTCGACAAATTGCGGTCGGGACCGGCAGACGGTCGAAGCGTTCGTCGGCGATCGTGATGTTCGGAGTGCCGGCGAAATAGCGATACGCGGCGACGATGCGTTGGCTCGGCGCGTACGCCAGCGGAGCGGGCAGGTCGATCGGATCGACTTCGGGGAGATTTGTTTTGTTGTCGTCGAGTGCGGTGATCGCGAGTCGTTGATCGCCCTCGGCTTCGATGGAGATGAAACCGTTTTGGCGGTCGGCTTGGAGGATGCGCAGGTGTGGGAGTTGTTCCGGAGGATGGGCACTCTTGCCCGTCTTGTCTTCGGCATTCGGCACCGCGTCGGGTCGGGCAGGAGTGCCCAACCTCCGAGTCGCAACGCTCGTCACCACGAGCGTCGTCGTGCCGACCAAATGCCGGTCCAGGCGCAGCGTCCAAATCAACTCGCCGTTCTCGCCAGGGCGTGACGTTTGTTCGACGATGCGGGCGGCAGAATCTGAAAATTGAAATCGCAAATCCTTTCCGGCCGATGACGCCAATGCCACTTCCAGCACTCGCAGGCCGCCGCCGGTTATGGTCAGTTCGGACTCGAAGTGCGCGTGCAGCGTTTGCTTGTCGAGCCGCGCGAAGGTCAGCGTGCGAGAGGAGACTCGCGACGGTTTGCGTTCGATCTTCAGCGTGCCGCCGAAGCGCGTGTCTTGATACGCGAAGCCCAGCCGTGTTCCGGGGACCGGCACGTTCGTCGGATCGAGTCCGTTGATCTCGCCGGGTACGACATCGAGATCGGCGTCGGCCTTGATGACGTACGTCCCTTCGGAGACCGACGACTGCGGCAGACGCAGTTCGGGCAGAGTCACATCGACCGGCTTGTCCTCGACCGGCCAGCCGTCGGGGTCGCGGTGTGCTCGGACTTCGAGCTTCGCCTGCTGGCCCGGCTGCAACGGCTGCGGCAACGGGATGCGAATGTGATTGATCCCCGGCTCGTCCTCTTTCGTGCGGACTTGCCACGGCAACGGCTGGCCGTTGACCGAGACCGCCGTCAGCAACCACTCGGCCGGCAACGCGACTTCCAATTCAAACAGCGGGGCGAATGACGTCTCCATCGTCGCGGCCGTGATCAGGTCGAGACCCGTCGCGGTCAGATCGAAGATCGACGAGATGCTCGCTTGCACGTCCTGCTCTTTCGGCTGAGCGACGAAGCCGAGCGAGAAATCTTCCTTCCAGACATCGAACAGCAACGCGACTTGCCCAGCGTCGGTCGCCCCCGCAGTGCCGATGGATTTCAGATCGGCATCGTTGACCGTCGCAGTGCGCACGCCAACCGATTCGACCGTCCGCAGCCGCACGGCCGGAGCGTGTTGCACGAGTGCTCGCCCGATGTGCGACGTCACTTGATTGATCTTCAACGTCGGCACGCGCCACGACTCACCCGCCGGCACCGCCATCACGCCGCGAAAGTCGATTCGCCGCGAACCGTCGAACGGCTGCCGATAATTCAACGTGATCCGCGTCGAGTTTGCATCATCGGGATGATCGGACAACTCCCACGCTTCGAGTCCGTTGGAATCGACATCGGTGATCTCCAGCGTCTTCGGCACAACGCAGACCAGCCGGTCAAGCGGCGTGCCATGCACCTGCAACGCCGTAACCGCGTGCCAAGTGATCTCACCCGGAGCGACTCGCAACCCGAACCCGGTCGTCGCAAACAGCAACGAATCGGTCGCACGCTCTCGCTGCCGATCGGTGAGCTGAATCGCCACCGCGTTCCGCTTCCCGCCGACCGCGAGTTCATAATTCGCCGGCTGATCGTTCGCCGCCGGACGGTCAACGCTCAGCCCATCGAGCTGCAAATGCTTCCCCGCCGGCACCGCGACCTTCAACGTCCCTGCGATTCCCGGCAGCACTCCGACCGACGCAACCTTGTCCGCACCGACCGCTGACAACGGCGTTGAAAGTTCGAGTGTCAACGTGTGCTCGCCGCGCGTCTCGCTGAGCAAAAACAACGTCTGCTCGTTGCGACCGAGCTTCGCCGGCTGCCCGTTGAGTTTCGCGCTCTCGACCGCCATCCCACCGAGCGGTAACGACATCGCCTGCCACGAATCGGCAAGCTGACGAATCTTGACGGTGGCATCGACGACCAGTTGCTCACCTTCAAACTTCGCTGAGTATGTCGCTCCCGAAATCACCGCACCGACCGAAGCAGTCGTCCTGGTCGGCGCGTTCTTCTGTGCGTCGCGATACAGCTTGAGAAACTCATTGCGAGGCAACAGCACGCCGCGCTGATCCTTGGCGATGATCGTGTCGAGGTCTTCCACCGGCACGAACACGCGACGAGCTTCGACTTCCTGGGCCGCGACCGGGAACCAACAGATCAGTGCCAAAAACAGAGTGCTCATGGCTTGGCCGAAAGCCGATGGCCGTTTGCCGATCGCCGAAATACCGTTTTTTGAACCGCTGAAAAACGGTATCACGGCTGTCGGCTGTCGGCTGTCGGCGATCGGCCGGGCAAGGGACGAAAACTCGTTCGGGGTTCCAATCATGGACTCACTCGCTTCTCAGACACGGGACTACGAACCGGATTCGGGTGGCGGACTGACGGTGGCTGGGAACGGTTGCGACCAATCGAAGCGGTTGCCGTTCGAGCGTCGGGCCGCTCCGAACAGCGACTGCACGATCCACAATGCGAACATCAAGACAATTCCCCAGCGAGCGGCGGCGACTCCGTGCAACACCGTGTCGGCTTCGTTGAGTCCGGCACAGACGGCGATCAACACTCCGGCCAGAACCCAGCCGAGCCGGTTGCGCCACGTCGTTGGGATCAACACGACGCCGAGCACGAACAGCGAGAACGTCGCGACGATCGCGGCGAAGCTGACTTTCCACCACGTCACTTCGAGATGCTCCGCGCCTCCGAGGTTGTGGAACGAGTACGCCTGCCCCTGCGTCGCGAAGTCAGCCACTCCAACCGATGACGTGCCGATCCATTGATCGAGCTCGCCTTGATTGACTGTTGAAGTGACGTGGCCGTTGATCGCACGTTCGAGCGTCAAGTGCTGCTCGCGAACGAAGAGATCCGGCGTGCCGACCAGCGAAAACTTTTCCGGCACCCACACGACGGTTCGCAGTTGTTGAACGGCAACCGCTGATCCCTTCGGTCCGCCAATGCGCGGCAGGGAAACTCGCAGTTTGCCGTTCCAGCCGTCGAACGGACGCGGGTTGATCGGCCACAGGAATTGCAGCGTCACCGAGAACGGCTCGTCCGACTTCCCGCTGCGAGCGACGCTGACAAAATAACTGTCGAACGCATCGTCCGAGCCTTTGCCCGCTTTCTCCGGCGAGACCGATTTGTTATCGACCAGCACGCCGAGAATTTCCGCTCCCTTCGGCAAGTCGATGCGGAGCCGTTGCCGCTCGCTGGTCTTCAGCTTGAAGCGGCAGCGGTACGACGCCTTGTCGTCTTGATCGACGACGACCTCGATCAGCCCGCGCGACACGACCGTCTCGACCACTTCTTGAATCTCGTGCTTCGCAGCGGTCACCTTCAGCGACACCGGCTGCGAGTAATACCGATACGCCAGCGAGCCATCCTGCGAGAGCAACGACAACTCGCGCGGATCAATCGCTTCGAGATTATCCCCCGTCGCGTCGGCCGAGACCGTCAACGCTTTGTCCTTCTGGACCGTGATCTCGCCGTACACATCCGACAGTTCGACTTTGCCAGCCTTCGATTCCCCGTCGCCCGGCAGTCCCGCTGCCTTCACTGGCTTGAGTTCTTGTTGCCACGAGAGTGTTGCGTTGCCGTTCTTTTCACGCCCCTCGCCCCTCGCCCCTTGCCCCTCACCAGGCTTCAAGTCGTAGGTGATTTCAAACGGTACATCGCCGACCGCCTCGCGTTGCAGGATGATCGTCCATGTGACCCAGCCCTCGACCGCCTTCTCGGCTTTCTTCTTTTCTTTGATCGCGGGGACGGTCGCACCCTGAGCCGTCCGAATCTGCACGACATCGGCCAGAGCTTCAGGGACTGCGATTTGAAACGTGTCGAGTCCCGCGAACTGGACGTGATACGTCACCGTCGAGCGGACGTCCGCCGTCTCCGGCTTCGCATTGAGCAGCGTCGCGACCGATGCCGTCAGTCGAGTCGGCCGCCGAATCGTCTTCACCGGAATCTCGACCGGCCGCCGAGTGAACGACCACGCCGACGCGAGCGTTCCACCCGCGACGAACGGTGGGTTCGGATCGGCGTTGCGTTCCGGTTGCACGCCCTTGATCGCCTTCTCGTCGGTGAGCACTTCATTGGCGGGTGCCGCGAAGATCGTGGCTTGCCCGGTTTCGCGCTCGACATTCAGCGGTTCGAGCAACGGCAGCGTCAGGTTCTGCTCTTTCGCCATCGCGTCGAGCGTCACATGCCCGACGATGTTGATTCCGATCGCCCCCTCGCGCTTCATGTCGAGCACGACTCGCAGCACGATGCCGTCGTCTTTGATCTCGGTCGTGTGCTCTTTGACAAACGGCCCGACAACGCTGTCGATCTTCAACCCAGGGGGCACACGCAATGGCAGCTCAAACAACCCGGCACGTTCGACCGTGTAATTCAACTGCGTCAGCGACCGCAGTTCGTCGTCGAGGAACTGCAGTCTCGCGACATGATTGACCAACACTCTCGGTTCCACCGCCTTCGCGGTCAGCTTGAGTTCGACCTTTGGCGAATAAAACTTGTACGCCAGCGAACCGGGCCGACGAATGTGCTCGGCGACTTCGGCCTCTTCGATGCGAGTCAGCCCAGTGAGCTTCTCGACGTTGAGCAGCAGATCGGCCCCCTTTGCGACGACTAACTGTCCGCCTTCACGGACGACGTCCAACGCATGAATGCCCGCTGCCGGAGCATTGTCGTTCAAACCGACGACATCGAACGCTTCGGCCGGAGCAGGCCGCTCAGTGTGGACTTCGAGCGTCAACGCTTTCTTCGCACCGCTGAGCAACTCAATCGTGACGACTTGCCGAGTCGCCTCGTCGGCCGCTTTCCAACCTTTGACGTTTGCATCGTTCGACGACACACCCAGGATTCGGTCTCCCTTCGGCACGGCGACTCGCAACTGAGTTAGCTCGCCGCGCAACACGTCGTACCGCAAGAACGCATCTGTGTGAATCAGGCCATCGGCGACGGAGACCTGCGTGTGATTCGTGACGCTGGCGAGTAAATCCATTTCCGGCTTGATGCTTGCCTTCGGATGCCACCGCACGCCGATGCGGCTGGCCGCGCCGAGGTTGCCGGCGATCTTGGTCTCTTTTCCCTTCGCTTCGACCGGTTGTCGGACGAGCAGCGGAGTGACCTCGACCGCTTGATCGGCCTCCGGGATCAGCAGTTCAAACTTCGTGACGCCGACGGCCGGAACTTCGAGATCAAAACTCTTGCCATCCGGAGATGACCGAACTCGCGCGGCGAGTTGAATCTTCACTTTGTGCTCGCCCGGCGTCGGGAACAGCAGTGAATAAACTCCGTCGCCGGTCGCTCGCAGCAAGACTTTCTCCTTCGGGTCGGCCCCGCCTTCGCTGGTCACGTCGCCGACCGCCGCGTCGCCGAACTTCAGCGGCAACTCCGACCACGCTTTGCCGAGCACTCGGACCGAGTATTCCGCTTCGATCCTCGCGACATCCTGATCAATCTTGGCACGGTAGCTGGCGGCAGAAATCACGGCCGCTACGGGCGGTTGGCCGGGCTGCTCTGCGGACTTGTTCCAGAGCTTGAGATACTCGGCATACGACATGAACACGGTCGCCTTCTGTTTCTCGAAGACCGTGCTGAGTTGCTTGTACGGCACATAAATGAGCTGTTCCCAAGTGACCTGCGGTTCGTCCTTGAGCTTCGCAGGTTCAGCGGCTTCCTGGGCGAACGCTGGTGACGTCGGAGGAACGCTCGAAAGTCCGGGCAGGATTGAGCTAACCGCAGACCAGCCCAGCAGCAAAAACAAAATCGCTCGGATCGAAGTGCCTCGGAGATGGAAAGTGGCGAGAAAACGTGAGTTCCGAACGCTCATGAGCGGAAGTCCTTGAGGCAATAACGAATTCAAAACCAGTCGAATTCGGAGTTTAGGCAACTCGGACAAGCCTTGCCAATTGGCAAGTCCGGGAAGACTGGGGATTCTCGCGGTCGCAAAATCCTCGATTTCAGAAGTCCGTTCGACGCGCGACGTGACCATTCGGATTCCGAAAACTTGGCAGAATCTTCCAAAGAAGTAGACGCGGCAGGCGACTTCGGCCTTAGTTCGTGGCACTACTTTTCAAACAGTGGACTTCCGATGGTGATGCGATCACGCGACCAAACAGGGTGGTCTGGTCCGTCACCGAGACCGCTCCTAGAATCCGCCCCCTTCCGCGACGGCCGAGTTGCCTGCGCGACCAATTTCCTTCCGAACGAACGATTTGACTGGTAGCAATCCCGCATGGCTGACCCGCGCATCAATCTGAAGAACCCCAATGTGGCGGCCTTGTTGGCGTTTCTGATTCCCGGAGCCGGCCATTGGTATCAAGGGCGTCGCTTCAAAGCGGCGATCTATTCGGTCTGCGTCTTGGGGACGTTTTGCTGGGGGCAGGCGATGGCGGAATGGAAGGGGGTCTACTTCCGCTGGCAGGATCTCGAAGGCCAAAATCGCTTTCGCTCGAAGGACCGCACCATCGGATACCTGTCCCAAGTCTTAGTGGGATTGCCGTCACTACCGGCCATCATTCAGTGGCGGAGGTACGCCAGCGACGACGCGGATGGACGCGACTTCACGAAGCTGGACGGTCCCATCGACGCAATGTTTGAAGGGTATGCGAAATCGGACTCTGTGAATGATGCCTGGGAGGGGCCGGTCACCGGCCAAATCCAATTGTCGCCGGACGATTCCGGAGCACGAGGCTTCGGACAAGAAGTTCGCGGGCACTTTCGTGGCAAGTTGACCGGAGACGCGCCGCGCGATGTCGAATTTGATGTTGCCGGGCTGCAGATGATTGCTCCCAAGTTGTTGGGCAATGGCAACGTCACCATCACGATTGATGGAAAAAATCGACCGAAAGAATATTCAAGTTCGAAACGCATTCTCCGTTGTCGCATCATGACAGAACGCGGTGAGTTCGATGCTCCGATCGGCGAACTTGAGGGGACAATCCCGAGAGCGTTCACGGACTGGTATCAAGTTCCGCTCGAAGATGACGCCGTGAACGAGATGACTCGCAAGCTTGGTGGCAAGCAATACGAGATCGCGTTGTTGTTCACCTGGGTTGCCGGACTGTTGAACTTGCTGGCGATTTGGGATGCCTACGAAGGTCCGGCCTACGGCTACGGCGACGAGGTCGATCAACCAGAGGGACAACTCGCGACCGCACCGGCAGCGACGGTTGTGCCAACTCCCGTCGTCGCTACGACGGCGACTCCCGCGCCAAGCTCGTGACGATCACGGCTTGGTCGTGTGACTGGTCTTTCACTCTCGTCTCTCAACTCTGGACTTACCATGCTGCTCGCCGTTCAAAACGTGTTGTGGTATCTGCTGCCGCTGGCGGTGGCGATCAGTCTGGTTTACAGCGCGAGTCGGTTTGAATTGCCGGAGCGGATTCTCCACCGCGCCACGCGACTGTTTTTGCAAATTGTGCTGTTCATGGGGACGATCTTCGCGATCCTGTTCGTGCTGTCCGACGGGCTGTAGCCCTGTCGCTCTGCGACAGGATTGCCGAACGTCGCGAGACTCACGAGCATTTTCGGCACTCAAAGTTCTGTTCCTCACCGGCTTCCTGTCGCGGAGCGACAGGGCTACTGAACGATCTGTCATGGCCGATCTTCCCGCTGTTCCTGGGTCTGCGCCCGTCGATGTCCGGGACAAAGTCCGGTCGCTGCCGACAACAGCCGGCGTGTACTTGATGAAGGATGCCCTCGGCCGAGTCATCTACGTCGGCAAAGCGGTCAATCTGCGCAGCCGCGTATCGAGCTATTTCAACTCGAAATCCGCGTTTGATCGGCGGATTTGCGATCTGGTCCCGGAGATTCGAGACGTCGATCACATCGGTTGCGACAGCGAAGTCGAAGCATTGCTGCTCGAAGCGCGACTCATCAAAGACATTCGCCCGCGGTTCAACTCTGAGCTGAAAGACGACAAGACCTTTCCGTACTTGCAGATCACGACGCGGGAAGATTTTCCTCGGATCGAGTTCACGCGCAAGCCCCGTTCGCGCGGCGTGAAGTTGTACGGGCCGTTCACGAGCGCGAAGCGTCTGCGCGGAGCGATCAGCGTGTTGCAGCGCATCTTTCGGTTCCGCACCTGTTCGCTGGACATCGCCGAGGGGGAAGAACGCTGGCGTTGGTTCCGGCCCTGCCTGCTGGCGAGCATCGGGCAATGCACAGCTCCGTGCAATTTGCGAATCAGCAAAGAGGACTACCGCCGCGACATTCGCCGACTGCGCATGGTCCTGGCAGGCAAGAAGGGCAAGCTGCTCGAAGAGTTGAAGGCTGAGATGCTGACTGCGTCGCAAGAGTTGCGGTTCGAGCGCGCGGCCCGCATTCGTGACGAGATGACCGCGCTCGAAACGCTCAACCTGCGAGGCAATCTGAAGGATCACGAGCAGCCAGAAGTTTTCCCGATCGACCCGAAGAAGGGGATGCGCGGGCTGATGAAAACGCTCAACCTCGACAAGCTGCCGCGACGGATCGAAGGGATCGACATCGCGCATTTACAGGGAGGCGAGACGGTCGCGAGCCTCGTGTCGTTTCTCGATGGCCTGCCGTTCAAGCACGGTTACAAGCGGTTCAAAATCAAGTCAGTGGACGGCGTCGATGACTTCGGCTCGATCCGCGAAGTCGTCAGCCGCCGCTTCAGCCGGCTGCGCGAAGAGGGGGAATCGTTTCCCGACCTCCTGTTGATCGACGGCGGCAAAGGACAGCTCAGCGCCGCGCTCGACGCGTTTCGGTTGCTGGAAATCACGCCGCCGCCAATCCTCTCGCTGGCCAAACGGGACGAAGAAATCTTTCTGCCGGGTGAGTCCGAACCGATCCGGTTAAGCAAGCACGCTTACGCTTTGAGACTGTTGCAGTACGTCCGCGATGAGGCGCATCGCTTCGCTCAGCACTATCATCATCTGCTGCGTCGAAAGTCCTCGTTGGGTGAGTGAGCGTTCGCATGTCCGCTGAGAAAACCACCGGCCTCGTCATTCGCTTGGCGGACTTCAGCGAGTCCAGCCGAGTGGTCACGCTTTTCACACGGGATTTCGGCAAAATTTCGTGCATCGCGAAGGGGGCCAAGCGACTCAAGGGACCGTTTGAAACCGCTCTTGATCTGCTCGCGGAATCTGACCTAGTGTTCCTGCGTAAATCTTCGGGAGGTCTGGACATTCTGACCGAATGCCAGTTGAGGACTCGGTTTCGTCCGCCGGCGGGCAATCTGAATTGCTTGTACGGCGGGTACTACGTCGCCGAGTTGTTGGCTGGACTGACCGAGGAATACGACCCACATCCTGTGCTGTACGACGAGGCGGTGACGGCTCTGCGGCGACTGACCGAGGAATCTGATTTCCGTTGGCCGGTGCTGCGGTTTGAAGTCATGACGTTGCGAGAGATCGGCCTACTGCCGGACTTTCGAGCGTGCCTCGCCTGCGGACGGACGGTGGCCGATCACACGAACTTTGTCTTCTGGGTGTCTCAAGGAGGATTGCTCTGCCCGAACTGCCGCCAACCAGAATTCGCGTCGCATCCGATTCACGGAACGACGCTGGCTCTCTTTGAACGGCTCTCTGGCGAACAAGCTCCTCCCGTTCCGATCTCGCCTGTGCCTGCCAAATCACTTCAAGAACTTCGTCATCTCCTCACGGCCGCCATCTGCCAGCCACTCGACCGCCGGCCCAAGATGCTCGGCTACCTGCCCTTCTGAAATTTCAGATTTGAAATCTCAAATTTGAAATTTGAAATCCCCATGCCTGACCGCCCGACTGCCGCTGTTCGATCGGCTGCGTGCCTGACGCTCGCGCTCTGCGTGCTGACAACGGGTTGCGCGACGAGTGACTCACCGATCTCGCTGACTCAGTGGAGTTGGGGACGCAGCCTGAGCTTGTCGCGAGACAAAGAAGAGGCTCCCTCATTCGAGTCAAGCGATGACGAGGACATGACGGCCGTCGATCCCAAAGACGGTGCCGAAAAACCTCCCGAACCGAAAGAGCCGCGCAGGCTGTTTGGCTTCGGCGGGAGCCGAAAATCGGAAGAGGAAATCAAGAGCGACCGAACGCATCACGACAGCCGCGTCGTTCCCAAGATCGAGCGAGGTGACGTCGCGTCCGAGGGGCATTGGTACGACAGATTCGCGACCTCGCGTGCTTCACAGCCGAAGTCGATCGTGAATGACGAGGCGGAACAACGTCGCCAACGAAAAATCTACGACGAAGCTGAGCGGCTTTTCCAAGATCAGCACTATGCCGAAGCGTCGAAGTTGCTGAAGCCACTCACGAAAAAGAAGCAGTCGTTTTTCCAGAAGGCTCGCTTCTGGAACGTCGAACCCGAATACCGCGAGGACCACAATCGCGTCCGTGAGGACTCGATGTTTCTGCTGGCGGAGAGCTATTTCAAGCAGGAACGTTTTTCGGAGGCCAAGGATTACTACGAGGTGCTGCTGAAGGAATATCCTTCGACCCGCCATCTCAACGCTTCGACGAAGCGGCTGTTCGTCGTCGGTCGCACATGGCTGGGCTTTCCGGAATTCGCGACGTCGGACGATGTCACCCCGGTGAACCTGGAGGATCCGCGAGCGACGCCGATTCCCAAGAAACAAAAGCCGCCGCATTCGTGGGTTCTCATCCCCAACGTCACGGACAAGCATCGGCCGACGTTTGATACTCCGGGCAATGCGCTCGACGCGCTCAAGTCGATCTGGATGTACGATCCGCGCGGGCCGCTCGCCGACGACGCGATCATGATGACCGCCAGCCACTACGTCCGCGTCGGCAACTTTTCAGAGGCCGACCGTTACTTCTCGATGCTCCGCGAGGAGTATCCCAACAGCCCGCATTTGCAGACGTCGTTCGTGCTCGGCTCGCACGTCAAGTTGATGAGCTACCAAGGAGCCGGCTACGACGAGAAGCAACTCGAAGACGCTCGGCAACTCAAAGAGAGCACGCTGCGTCTGTTCCCGAACCTGCCGGAAAAGGACCGTCTCAAAGATGAGCTTTTGAAGATCGAAGAGGCTCGAGCGCAACGGCTCTGGGAGCTTGTGGAATTGTACGGCCGCAAGCGGAAGCCCAAGGCGCAGATCATCTACGCCGAGGAACTGCTGCAAACGTATCCGAAGAGCAGCTACGCCCCACAGGCGCGAGAGTTGCTTGCCAAGCAGCGTGCCCCCCATGTTGAAAAGCCGTCGATTGGCACGCGTGTCCTCGACAGTCTGCCGCGATTGCGAAAGCCGCCCGATGAAGGTGTTGATGTCGATTCTGGCGGGAGTGCGCGCGTCAACGATGATTTGCCCGGCGTCAACGATCGCAAGCCAGGGAAGAACGACCCCGAATTGTTGGGGATGCCGCGATGAGCCGCGCCCTTCCTCGACGAGAATTTCTGTCGTGCTGTGCCACAGCCACGCTGACCGCGCTGGCGGGTTGCGGCTACATGGTCGGCGGCGGGTTCGATCCGCAGGTCCGCTCGGTCGAGGTGCCGATGTTCGAGACTGGTTCGCTGCGTCGCGGCATCGAAGTTCAACTGACCGAAGCGGTCCAAAAGCAAATCCAACTTCGCACACCGTTCCGAGTCGTCAAGTGCGACGCGGACACCCGACTCTCCGGTCGGGTCGTCGATCTCCGCAAAAGCGTGCTGGGTGAGACTCGCCAGGACGACCCGCGCGAGCTGCAAGTGAACCTCGTCGTCGAGGTCGTCTGGGAAGACCTGCGCTCCGGTCGCATCCTCGCCGAGCAGCAAGTCCCCGTCGGTCCAGAACTGCTTTCGCTGCGGTCACAGGCCGAATTCGCTCCGGAAGTCGGCCAATCGCTGGCCACCGCCATGCAGCAGTCGATCAATCAGCTCGCCCGGCAGGTCGTCAATCTGATGGAAACGCCGTGGTAGTTGCCTCCTCTCGACGGCACCAGTAAACTCCCGCCCCTTCGTCGGGAACCGATTTTGGATAGCTCATTGGCTTGATGATTTTGAGGGTACTGCAACATGGCTCATAAGAAGGGACAAGGCTCCAGCCGCAACGGTCGCGATTCGAATTCGCAACGGCTGGGCATCAAGAAATTCGGCGGCCAAGCCGTCATTGCCGGTAACATTCTGGTCCGCCAATGCGGCACCAAATGGCGTCCGGGCAAGAATGTCGGACTCGGCACCGATTACACGATCTTCGCTTTGAAAGCCGGCACGGTCTTCTTCGACCAAGAAGGTCGCCGCATCAACGTCCGACTGCCGGAGGCCGCTCCGGCCTGATTGGTTCGCACGATTCGCACAGCCAAGGCGGGATTCATTCCCGCCTTTTTTATTGTCCGAGGCAAAGATCGAGCTTTGAACTTGCCGAAAGCCCTCCAAATCGGTGAGCTATCAGCCTGTTCGGATGCGTTGTCGGAGAGGAATCGGAACTCGGGAGGACGCCCATGTCCACGAAGCCGTCTTGGAGCCACCCGCCACTCAGTCGCCGAACCGCATTGCAGGCCGGATCAATCGGGCTGTTGGGATTGGGAACCAACCATGTGGCCGCATTGCAAGCCGCCGCAGCTCCGGGACATGAGCGAATCGCAACTGCGAAGTCGGTGATCTACGTCTTCCTGTCGGGCGGCTTGGCTCAACAAGACAGCTTCGATTTGAAGCCCGACGCGCCGGACAACATCCGTGGTGAGTTCAATCCGATCTCGACTCGCTCGCCCGGCCTCCAGATTTGCGAGCACCTGCCGCAGCTTGCTCAACGCAGCCATTTGTGGTCGTTGTGCCGTTCGCTGACACATCCGTCGAATGATCACTCACTCGGCCATCACATCATGCTGACCGGGCGATCGGAAGCGCCTCCGGGTTTCAGTCCGAATCAGCCTGGACCGCTCGATCATCCGTCGATCGCCTCCGTCGCCGGAGCCGTCACTCGATCGCGCAACAACTTGCCTCCGGCGGTCGTGCTGCCTGATCGGTTGGTGCATTACTCGCGGCGAGTCCTTCCTGGCCAGTTCGCCGGGATCATGGGTTCGCGGCGCGATCCTTGGTTCATCGAACTCTCGCCGTTCAGCGCGCTCGGTTACGGAGCGTATCCGGAATACGAATTCGATCACCAAGAGCGGCCCAAGATGCCGCGTCGCTTCACGTTTGAAGCGCCGAATCTGTCGCTGCCCGAAGGGGTCAGCTTTGGTCGGCTCGACCGACGTGTGGATTTGGTCCGCCTGATCGACGAGCAGCGGATCGAACTCGACCGAGGTGGCTCGACCGGAGCGTTCGATCGAAATCGTCAAACCGTGTTGTCGCTGCTGACCGACGCGAAGGTGCGGCAAGCCTTCGACGTCACGAAAGCTCCCGATGTCGAACAAGACCGCTACGGCCGCAACTCATTCGGCTGGTCGCTATTGATGGCCAAGCGACTGGTCGAAGTCGGAGTCAATCTCATTCAAGTCAACCTCGGCAACAACGAAACCTGGGACACACACGGCGAGGCGTTCCCGCATCTCAAAGATCTCCTCTTCCCGCCGACCGACAAGGCGTTGTCCGCGTTGCTTGATGATCTGTCGCGGAGCGGCCTGCTCGACAGCACGCTGATCGTGATGGCGGGCGAGTTCGGTCGCACGCCGAAGATCACGCATCTGCCGCAGCACTACAAGCTCCCCGGTCGAGACCATTGGGGCGCGGTACAAACCGTCTTCTTCGCCGGCGGCGGCATCCAAGGCGGCCGAGTCATCGGCACGTCCGACAAGATCGGCGGCTATCCCGCCAGCGATCCGCAGAAACCAGAGAACATGGCCGCAACGATTTACTCCGCGCTCGGCATCCCCGACACCGCCGCCTGGCACGACGACCTCGACCGCCCGCACCACATCTATCATGCCGAGCCAATTCGCGGACTGCTGTGAGCGACTAATTCTCAATTCTGAAGTGCCAGCCCCGGACTACTTCCATTCGCGAGCGAACTGCAGGGCGCGGTCACGGACTGGCGGGCTGAGAGTCTGGTCCGCTGCAATGGTGTCGAGCCATGCGGTCTGGGCTTGGCCTTGGTCACGCAGCCAGTGGATCAGACTCAGTGCCTCCTGCTCCGCCCGCAGTTCCGGCGTCCACGGCCGAGCGTCCCACACCTTCACCGTGTGATCCCCGCTTGCCGACGCCAGCCGTTGCCCGTCCGCGCTAAAGGTCACGCTCATGACCCGGTCGGTGTGCCCTTTCAACGTGAGTGTCTCCTGACCACTCACAGCGTCCCACACCTTCACCCTCCGATCGTGGCTTGCCGACACCAGCCGTTTCCCGTCCGCGCTAAACGTCGCGCTCGTGACCCAGTCGGTGTGCCCTTTCAACGTGAGTGTCTCCTGACCGCTCGTGGCGTCCCACACCTTCACCGTCCGATCAGGGCTTCCCGACGCCAGCCGTTTCCCGTCCGCGCTAAATGCCACGCTCGTGACGCCGTAGGTGTGCCCTGTCAACGTGAGTGTCTCCTGACCACTCGTGACGTCCCACACCTTCACCGTGTGATCCCAGCTTGCCGACGCCAGCCGTTCCCCGTCCGGGCTAAACGCCACACCCATGACCGAGCCGGTGTGTCCTTTCAACGTGAGCAACTCCTCTCCACTCGTGGCGTCCCACATCTTCAATGTCTGATCGTCGCTGGCTGATGCCAGCCGTGTCCCGTCCGCGTTAAACGCCACGCCCCTAACTCCGCCGTTATGCCCTTTCAACGTGAGCGCCTCATGACCGTTCGTGGTGTTCCATAACTTCATTGTTTGATCGAGGCTTGCTGACGCCAGTCGTGTCCCGTCCGCGCTAAACGCTACGCTCGTGACAAAATTGGTGTGCCCTTTCAACGTGAGCATCTCTTTACGGCCCGTCGCGTCCCACACTTTCACCGTTTGATCGTCGCTCGCCGACGCCAGACGCTTACCGTCCGCGCTAAACGCCACGCACTTCACAATTTGGATATGCTCATTCAACGTGAGCGTCTCTTGACCGCTCGTGGCATCCCACACCTTCACCGTCAGATCGTGACTTGCCGACGCCAGCCGTTTCCCGTCTGCGCTAAACGCCACGTTCGTGACCCAGTCGGTGTGCCCTTTCAATGTGAGCGTCTCCTGACCTCCCGTAGCATCCCACACTTTCATCGTCTTATCCCAGCTTCCCGATACCAGCCGCTTTCCATCTGGGCTAAACGCTACGCTCGTGACCGTGTCGGTGTGCCCTTTCAACGTGAGCGTCTCCTGACCGCTCGTGGCATCCCACACCTTCACCGTCTTATCCCAGCTTGCCGATGCTAGCCGCTTCCCGTCCGGGCTGAATGCAACGCTAATGACCTGCCCATTGTGCCCATTCAATGTGAGTGTCTCCTGACCGCTGATGGCGTCCCACACCTTCACTGTCTGATCGTGGCTTGCTGATGCCAACTGCTTCCCGTCCGGGCGAAACGCCACGCTCTCAACCTGCCTGGTATGCCCTTTCAACGTGAGTGTCTCTTCGCCGCTCGTGGCGTCCCAAACTTTCACCGTTTGATCGTCGCTGGCCGACGCCAACCGTTTCCCGTCTGCGCTAAACACCACGCTCATAACCGAGCCGGTGTGCCCCTCCAACGTGAGCGTCTCCTGACCGCTCGTGACATCCCACACCTTCACCGTCTGATCGGAACTGGCCGACGCCAACCGTTTCCCGTCCGCGCTAAACGCCACACTAATAACCGAGCCGGTGTGTCCTTTTAGGTCCAGCAGCGACGAATGACAGAGCCGGTCCCAGTAATACCACTCGAAGCCGCGTAAGTCTGTTTCACCCGACTGAGGGTGAGTCTTTTCCAAGGAATCGAGTACAAGGCCAACTAGCGGAATCTCCGAGTTGCGCTGCGCGAGATTCATGTGAACCGAATACAGATGCCGCCGAGCCTCATCCGCCTTGGCATCGGCGCGGTCCTTTTCAATTTGCGTCTTCTTGGCGTTGGTCAGCGCCTCGTCTGCCTTTGCCTGGGCTTCGAGTGTCTTTCGGTTCGCGCGCGCAGTTTCCTTCAGCAGATCGCGATTGCGGGCTGCGGACTGCAGTGCGAAGAACGAAGACACGGCCATGCCTGTCAGCAGCACGAGCACCACGATCGCACTCAATGACGCGATCGCTGGGTTGCGATGGCACCAGCGCCATGCGCGTTCCGTGCGGCTGACCGGGCGGGCTTCGATGGGATGGCCGGTCAGCCAGCGGCGGAGATCGGCGGAGAGGGCGGCGGCGGACTGGTAGCGGCGGGTGGGGTCTTTCTGCAAACACTTGAGCGTGATCGTTTCCAGATCGAGCGGGACTTCGGCATTCAACTGCCGCAGCGGGACCGGCTCGCGTTCCAGCACTTGCAGCAGCGTGTCCAGGGGATTTGCCGATTGGAAGGGCGGGCGGCCGGTCAGCAGGCAGTACAACACCGCCCCCAGCGAGTACACATCCGCAGCGGGACCGATCTCAGTCACCTTGCCCTCCGCCTGTTCGGGCGGCATGTAGCTGGGAGTGCCCAGGACTTGCCCGGACGCCGTCAGCTCGCTTCCGCCTTGAACTCGCTTGGCCAATCCAAAATCGGTGATCTTCGGAATCACATCGGCGAACGGAGGGCGTGAGACCTCTGGTGATGTGTCCGATGCCGGTTTCAAACCAGGGGGCTCACGCCCCCCGTTCGCCAACAGAATGTTCGCTGGCTTGAGGTCTCGATGGATCACCCCTTTGTCGTGTGCGTACTGCACGGCCAAGGCCACTTGGCGTACCAAGTGAGCGGCGGCACGCGGCGGCAGCGGACCATCGGCAACACATTTGGCGAGGCTCATGCCATCGACGAAACCCATCGAGAAATAATGCTGACCGTCGTGCTCACCAACTTCAAAGATGGGGACGATCCCCGGATGATCCAGATTCGCCGCCGCTTCCGCTTCAGTGCGAAAACGTTTGACATCGTCTGAGCTAGCCAACTGGCCGGCGAGGATCATCTTGACCGCGACGATACGGTTCAAACTCCGTTGGCGGGCTTTGAAGACGATTCCCATCCCACCACGAGCGATTTCTTCGATGAGTTCATAGTCTCCAAAGAGACGACCTTCCCAGTTCTGGACAGTCTCATGCGACTTAACTCGGTCGGATGGTCCCAGTGAAATTGCGGTCGTGGCCTCATCTCCCAACCCGAGTTGAGAGGTTTCTCGATCGCTGACCTGTCCGGATAATCGGTCGGTCAATTCGTGGCGAGTCATTGGCTCGCCACGTTCACGACGATGGTCGTGTTCAATGGCCAGCAGTTCAGACAACACATCGTCAGAGACATCAGTCGCACCGACGTCTCGCAAAAAGTCTGCAACGGACGTTCCCGATCCGGAACGCCACAGCCCGGAGAATTGATCGAATAACTCCTCCTTGCGTAACACGGCATCGCGAAGGAGATGGCTCGCAGACGATGGCGACGGCTCGTTCATCGCGGCGGCTCCCCGGACCAGATCTGACGAATGCTTTCCAGCTTGCGTTCAACCGTCCGTTTGCTGCGGTCGAGCTTCTCGGCGATTTCGGTGGTCGAATCGCCTTCCAATGTCCGCAGCGCGACTTGCTGAAGCGTGGGATCATTCAGCAGCCGCAAGAGCCGATCCAAGTCCTCAGAAAACATGGCCGCGTCTTCGGGAGTCGGTTCGCGGCTGAAAACCTCGTCCGCCCGCGATTTCTCATCGGAATTGTTCGCTTCTTGGAGCGAGCGAACGCCGAGTCTTGCGTCACGCTTCGCTCGCGTACGATGTTTGATCTGCTCGGAAACCTTGTAAGCCGTCATCGTCGCCAGCAGGCTCCAGAGCGTGTTGCGATCCGTGAGTTGAGCGAACTGCCCCTTCGGAGCAAGTCGGCAAAAGCTGGCCATCGCCGCAAGTGCGGCGTCTTCTTCATTGGCGTCTGGATCTGGAATCCCCGCCAGCCGCTTCCGAGCTAGCCCGACCAGACGCGGGAAATACCGCCGAAACAGCTCGCTAAAGGCGTCGTCGTCCCCGCCAATTGCGCGACCAATCAATTTCGTCACCGAACCATCGTGAGCCATGAAGGCACTCCCAACGTTGAACGGAAGGTGATCCTACGACGGGCCTTCCCTCGGATCACGCCAACACCCGGAAAAAATTCCTGGAAAGTTGCCGATCCCGTGTCGCATTTCTTGACGTCGCGCCCATTCCCCTCTTGAGGTTGGCTTAGACCGATCCGGTTGCTCAATAGTTTGGTATCACCCAAAAGGACACCCCATGAAACCGTTCAAAAACCTGTTGGCGTCGTTTCGTTCGCTGCGTCAGTTGACCAATCACGGTCGTAGATCGAGACGACGCCAGTCGTTGACCATTTCCGTGGCTGCGGAGTGTTTAGAGATCCGCAAACTGCTCGCCGCAGCCGACACAACGCTGCCCTCCTTTTCGAATGCGCAGTTGAACGGCAAAAACCCTGGCAACAGTTCACAAGTCAGCCTAGGCCAGACGCTGAGTTTCGCAGGATCTGTGTCCGACAACGTGGCGCTGGCCAAGCTCACGGTCAACATCAGCGGTCCAAAGGGGAACGACCTGACTGTGGTCACGAGCACGGTCAGCGGCACTAGCCGGTCGCTGTCCTCGTACAGCATCAATACAAGTAACACCAGCTATGCCGGCGTAGCCGGCAACTACACCGCGACGTTCTTTGCCAAAGACACGTCGAACAATGTGTCGTCGAAAACCTGGAACTTCTCCGTCGTCGTACCCGACACCCACCCCTTTCAAGGTCTTTGATAATTGCTACAACCATTTCGATGACAGGGATTTGTCACGAACCGGGAGGGCACAGGGATGTTGCCGAGTGGCGTCTTGGACAAGTTCATTGAGCGGTGTCCGGCGGCGGTGATGGTGCGGGGGA
>CAMDPK010000150.1 GCA_945904015.1 Candidatus Kuenenia stuttgartensis
GTTTTCAACCTGCCCGTGAGTGGCGGGCCGGTTGAAAACCTGCCCCACGTCAGCCTCGCTCGCGCAGCGGTACGAATGCTCGCGGCGGTGGGCCGGTGTATCTGGCTCGTGGCGTAATCAACCGGTTGTCGCGTTGTTGTTCGAGGACGTGCGCTGACCAGCCGGCGACTCGCGCGGCGGCGAACATCGGCGTGAAGAGTTCCGCGTCGAGGCCGAGCAGCCGATACAGCCGCGCGGTTGGCCAATCGACGTTCGGACGGAGTTGCTTGTGCGACCACATCGTTGCCTCGATCGCGTCGGCGATTTCTTCGAGGCGGCGTTGCTCGGCGGTTGCGGCGAGATCGCGGCAGATGTCTTTCAGGACAACGGCTCGCGGGTCGGGACGGTCGCGGTAGATGCGATGTCCGAAGCCGGCGAGTCGGCGTTTTTTGGCGATCGCGTCGCGCACGAACTTCTCGGCTTGCGAGGGCGATTCGACGGACAGCAGCAGATCGAGTACGTCTTCGTTGGCTCCGCCGTGCAGCGGGCCTTTCAACGCTCCGACGGCGGCGGTGATTGCCGAATGCAAATCGGAGCCGGTCGATGCGACGATCCGTGCAGTGAATGTCGAGGCGTTGAATTCGAGATCGGCGTAGCAGATCAACGATTGCTCGAGCGCCCGCTCGTTGCTCGCTGTTGGGATTTGGCCGGTGAGCATCGATAGGAAGTTGCCGGCGAAGCTGAGTTCCGGATCGGAGTCGACCAACTCCTCTCCGCGCGTCAGTCGGTACCGCGCCGCGATCAGCACCGGCACCTGGCCGAGCAATCGAATTGCCTTGCCGAGATTGGCGGTGTCGTCGGTCTCGTTGGCTTGCTCGTCGAAGTGGGCCAGAGCGCTGATCGCGGTACGGAACGTGTCGATCGGGGCGATGTGCAGCGGGAGTTCTTGCAGCAATTGGATTACAGCCGGCGGGACTTCGGCAGTCTCGGCGAGGATTGCTCGAAAGTCGGCAAGTGCTTCTTGGGTGGGGAGTTCGCCGTGCAGCAGCAGGTAGGCGACCTCAGTGAAAGTCGCGTCTTGGACAAGGTCTTCGAGGGCATAGCCGCGATAATGCAGGCCGTGGTCGAGCGTGCTGATGGCCGTCTCGCCCGCGATGAGTCCGTCTAATCCGGCGGCTGATTTTTTCATGGAACGTGAGGCAGGTTTTCAACCTGCCCGTCTCGAAGAGGGGCGAGCGGATTGGCAGGTTGAAAACCTGCCCAACGATCAGCTCAATAATGCGGCGGCTTCTCGGCCTGCGGGTCGCGGACTTCGGGGCCTTCGGTGGAAAGCGTGACGACTCGTGTGTCCAACAGAACAAGTTCCTTCCGCAAGGCGTCCAATTCTGCCTGTTGCCGGAAGACGACTTGGCTGAGCTGTTCGAGGTCGTGTTGCAGATGAGTCATCAGCAATTCGACGTTGGTGACTCGGTCGTCGGTGTTGGGAGCGGGCATGGAATCTCAAATTTCAGATCTCAAATCTCAGATCATTGAAAAGGGGATCACCCGCCGAGGCGGGTCAGCATTCGGCGATCAGCTTTCGGCCGGGCATGGTAGGCCGCGCGCGTGGAAACTCAAGCGGCGGTTGCGATACGCTCGCGGCCCCGTTTTCCCAGGAGACTTCAAATGCGTGTTTGCCGGTCGCTGATTCGTGCGTGCTGTGTGATGTGGCTGGTCGTGAGCGTGAGTCACGCCGACGAGAAACTTCCTCGCTGGCAGTTTCGGCTGAGCTTTCCGAAGGAGGTCCGGGCCGAGCCGTACTCTGGTCGAGTCGTGTTGTACTTCAGTCAGACTCGGCCGCAGCCGCGCGAGCGACTGAGTTGGTTTAACCCAGAGATACTCGTTGGTCGCGACGTGACGGACTGGAAGCCGGGCGAGCCACTCATCATCGACAGCCACCAGCCGGACGACGTGACGACGTGTCCGAAGCCAGTCGATCAACTCAATCTGGCCGGTTGGAAAGTGCAGGCCGTGGCGCGATTCAATGCGTGGGAACGAAAGGTTGGCGACGGAGCGGGCAATGGCTTCTCACCGACCGTTGTCGTTCCGCAAGACGCGGCGACGATCGAGCTGCCGATCTCGGAACTCATCCCCGACCGCAAGTTCCCGGAGAACGAGTGGTGCAAGCTGCTCCGCGTCCGGTCGAAGTTGCTCAGCGAATTCCACAAACAAGAGGTCTTCCTGCAAGTCGCCGTGTCACTGCCGGCTAGCTATCACAAGCAGCCGGAGCGAAAGTATCCGGTCATCTTCACGATCCCCGGATTCGGTGGCACTCACTTTGACGGTGCGCGGCCACAGCCGATCAGCGAGCAGAACGAGGGGGGCGTTGAGTTCATCCGGCTGATGCTTGATCCAAGTTGCCCGCTAGGACATCACGTCTTCGCGGATTCAGCCAACAACGGGCCGTTCGGCACGGCACTCGTGCAGGAGTTCATTCCTCAACTTGACAAGGCGTTTCGGACGGACGCTCGTCCGGCAGCACGATTCCTGACGGGACATTCCTCCGGCGGTTGGTCAAGTCTGTGGGTGATGGTCTCGCATCCCGACGACTTCGCTGGGACATGGAGCACCTCGCCCGATCCGGTCGACTTCCGCGACTTCCAGCAGATCAATCTCTACGACGGTGTCGATAACATGTACTCGAATCTAGCGGGTGAACGTCGCCCGATCGCGCGACGCGGGCCACAAGTGCTCTTGTGGTATCGCGACTTCGACGTGATGGAAGAAGCCCTCGGCACCGGAGGTCAGCTTCACAGCTTTGAGGCCGTTTTCAGTCCGCGTGGTCCTGACGGCAAACCGATCCGCGTTTGGAATCGCCAGACGGGAGCGGTCAACACCGAAGCAGCGAAGGCTTGGGAGGCTTATGACATTCGGCTGGTGCTCGAACGCAATTGGCCGACGCTCGGCCCGAAGCTGCGAGGCAAGTTGCACGTCGTCATGGGAGACGCCGACACGTTTTATCTCGAAGGTGCGACGCGATTGCTCGGCGAGAGCTTGAAGAAACTCGACAGCGACGCGGTCGTCGAGATGCTCCCCGGCCACGATCACGGCAGTCTGCTCACGCCGCAGTTGATGAGCCGGCTGCGTGCGGAGATGGTCGCGAAATACTTGTCGGCGAAGTGACACCCACTTGCGAAGGACGCCTGATGTCTGCCGTACCGTTGATTCCGCCGACAACCGATCCGACTTCGATCTTCGAGTTCTTTCGCGGCAGCTACGGCACCGAGTTGCTGACGGCGGCCGTCGTTGAATTCGATCTGTTTCGCCGGCTCGTTGAGCAGCCGAAATCGTTCGACGAACTGCGTACCGAGATCGGGTTGCAGCGGCGTCCGATGGTCGTGCTGTTCACGGCGCTCCGAGCGATGGGCTTGCTGACGACGGATTCGCGAGAGCGTTTGAGTCTGACGGCTCTGAGTCGTGAGCATCTTGTGCCGGGAACCGAATTTGACGTGAGCGGCTACATCGCGCTGGCCGGTGACAGCCCCGGAGTGCGCGAGATGATCGAGCGGCTGAAGACCGATCGTCCGGCCGGAGCGTCCGATCCCGATGAGGGGACGGCGTTCATCTACCGCGAGGGGACCGAGTCGGCGATGGAGGCCGAAGCCTCCGCGCGGTTCCTCACGCTGTCGTTGGCGGGGCGAGCGAAGAACGTCGCGCCGGTTTTGGCCGAGCGAGTGCCTCTGGACGGCGCGCGAACATTGCTGGATGTCGGCGGCGGATCGGGCATCTACAGCATCGCGTGGCTGTGTCGGCATTCGACGCTGCGGGCGATCGTGTGGGATCGGCCGGAGGTGTTGAAGGTCGCTCGCGAGATGGCCGAGCAATTCGGTGTCGCGGATCGACTGGAGTGTGTTCCCGGCGACATGTTCGTCGATTCGGTTCCGGAGGCGGATGTCGTTCTCGTGTCGAACATCCTCCACGACTGGGACGAAATGGATTGCCAAGCGTTGGTGACGCGATGCGCGGCGGCGTTGCCGTCGGGCGGTCGGCTGCTGATCCACGACGTGCTGCTCAACGACGATTACAGCGGGCCACTGCCGATCGCGTTGTACTCGGCCGCGTTGTTCACGTTGACCGAAGGCCGAGCGTATTCGGCTCGCGAGTTCCAGTCGTGGCTGACCGAGGCTGGACTGACTTTGTTGCCGATCGTCCCGACACTGGTGCATTGTGCTGTCGTCGCCGGTTGCAAATGACTCGCTGGCGTCACGGCAGGACAGCGATCAGTCGTCTCGCGAATTCAGCACGCCGCTGAATCGAAACAGGTAATAGGCCAGCGTGAGAATGGATTGCAGCGTCGCGGCAACGTAAGTCCATCCGGCTGCGTTGAGCACGCTGCGAACGGCCAGCGCGCCTTCCTCGTCCACGATGTTGAGCTGACCGAGCAGCCGCTTGGCACGGTTGCTGGCGTCAAACTCGACCGGCAGGTTGACCACTTGAAAGACCACGATCATCGAGAATGCCAGCAAGCCCAGGATGATCAGCGACGGCTTTCCGAGGAATGCTCCCAACATGAACAGGATGATCGACAAGGTGGGGCCGACTTGTGCCGCCGGGACCGCTGCGTTCCGCACCATCAGAGGGGCATAATGTGCGGCGTGTTGCAGTGCGTGACCCGCTTCGTGGGCGGCGATGCCGACGGCCGTGGCGGTGTGGCTTTCATAAACCTCTGGGCTGAGCCGCAGGACTCGCGAGCTGGGGTCGTAGTGGTCCGACAGCCAACCGCTGGCGACTTCGACTCCGACTTCGTGGCAGCCGGAGTTGTCGAGGATGTAGCGCGCGGCGGCAGCTCCGCTGAGCGGCGCGGGGACTTGCATGCCGTGGTGGTAGGCGGATTTGACTCGCCACTGTGCCCACAGCATCAGAATCATCGCGGGGGCGAGAAACACCAAATAGCGCGGATCAAAAAACATGGCTAGTCCTCAGTCTTTATGGTTTATCACGTCCCGATTGCTCGGTTTCTTGGCGGTGAGTTCTTGGAGACGTGCAGCAAAGTCTACGCGAACGGCGAGTGATTCGTTGAGTCCAGCAGCTTCTTGTTCGGGTTGCCGTCGAAGTCGTCGTCAGGCCGACGACCGTTGACGCTCTCGGATGACAGGGTTGGTTGTCGCCGCGCGTCGTTGGGGGCGTGGCTCATGGGTCTGATCGGTCCATTTCGCGATTTCTGGCGGTAATGGCCACTCATTGAGGGATGTTTCGGAATCGTCGAAAGAATTTGCAGAGTTGGCACTGCGTCTGCGAAATGGTCCCTCAAGAACAGACACGAACGAACGGACTTCCCGGAAGCCCCAAACCACTTCCCTCCGTCGTTCACCAGAAGGAAAAAGGAGCCAGGCCATGAAAAAGTTGATTCTTCTTGCGATGTTGGCGGTCGGTGCGTTGACCATGAGCATGACCTCGGAAGCGAAGGCGGACCATTGGAATAGCTGCGGTCCCAGCTACGGCGGGAGTTACTACGGTGGCTACAGCTATCAGCCCAGCTATTACTCTCGCAGCTACTACGCTCCGGTCTACAGCTACGGTTCCAACTACGGGTACGGCTATCCGTCGTCTGGATTCTCCTACGGTCGTCCCGGCCTGAGCATCTCGATCGGCTCTGGCTACCGAGGCTACAGTTCTGGCGGATTCGGTGGAGGCCGCAGCTACCATCATGGTCACAGCAGTCACCATCACGGTCACCGTTAAGCGTTGACGAACTTCGCTGGAAACTGACAGTCTGTCGCGACAGTTTTCAGCAGAAATTTGAGCGGGTGTGGCTCTCGCAGAGCACCGCCAGCAAAACAAAAACCCGGTCCAGATTTCTGGACCGGGTTTTTTCGTCAGTTGTTTGTGCGAACGCAGCCGCTTACAGCTTCGGCTTGCCGCGCAGTTTACGGCGAGTGTGACCGCTACACGGGCGCTTACCGTGGTTCGCCTTCGTGATCTTGCGATTGTTCTTGGCCATGTCATTTCCTCGATTCGGAATTCGTTGTTGTTGAATGGGGGCGGGAATTTAGCCGGAAAGCCCCCCGTTGCAAAGCGAGGCGGCAGCCTCCAGCGGAGATTGTTCGTCCCGTCGTCGTTGGGCCTGCCGGTGAGCGGAATCCAGCCGGTCTTGCAGACGCCGCAGGACTTCGGCCTCTGCGTCTTTGGCGGCTGCGTGGGTCTGAGCCACTTGTACTTCGGCCTCGGCTGACTTTTGCTCTCTGCGGAGATCAGTCAATCGCGATCGCAAATCGTCACGGTCTTGGCGAATTTGCCGCAGTCGCTCCGAGTCCAGTCGTCCGGCGTGGCTGATTTGCTGCTGAGCTTGTCCCAGGGTTGAGTGCATGGACTCAACGCTGTTGTTCGTGTCTCGAATCTTCGTAGCCACTTGCAGGCTTTGAGCAAGCGATCGCAGCGCGGCGTCACGGCGATGCTCGCGAAAGCGCAGCAATGTGTCCAACCAAGACGAGGACGACGACATCGCGGAGTTTCCGAGGGGTGTTTTCAAGAGAGTTGGCCGGCAAGCTGACGCAGCCAAGTAAGTGTGTCTGGAAATTCGGTCACATGATCGAGCGGTTGCTGGAGAAACTCGGTCCAGTGAAGCCGCTCGCGGATGGCGGCATCGACCAACGGGTGCGAACCGGGTTGGTAGGCTCCCACTGAGATCAGGTCTTCGTGATGGCGGTACGAAGCGAGGACTCGTTTCAACTGGTCAGCAGTGGCACGATGCTGAGGCGAAGTGACATCGGGCATCACGCGGCTGATGCTGGCGAGAACATCGAGGGCCGGCCAATGAGCTTGCTCGGCGAGTCGGCGCGACAGAACCCAGTGACCATCAAGCAGGCCACGCACCGCGTCGGCGATCGGTTCGTTGAAGTCGTCGCCATCGACGAGGACCGTGTACAGGCCGGTGATGCTGCCGGCCTGCGAGTGGCCGGTCCGTTCCACGAGCTTCGGCAACACGCTGAAAACGCTGGGGGGAAATCCGCGAGCGGCGGGAGGTTCTCCGGCGGCGAAGCCGACCTCGCGTTGAGCGTGCGCGAATCGAGTCAGCGAATCGACGAGCAGCAGCACATCGCGGCCTTGATCGCGGAAGAACTCGGCGACCGTCGTTCCGAAGTGAGCGGCTCGCAGGCGGAGTGTCGGAGCTTCATCGCCTGTTGCGACGATGACAACACTGCGGCTCAGACCGTCTGGACCGAGAGACTTTTCGAGAAACTCGCGCACTTCACGGCCGCGTTCACCGACGAGCACGACGACGTTGACGTCCGCCTGGCTACCGCGAGCGATTTGGCCGAGCAGCGTGCTCTTGCCGACACCGCTGCCGGCGAAGAGACCGACGCGCTGACCTTTGCCGCAAGTCAGCAGGGCGTCGATCGCTCGGATGCCGGTGCCGAGCGGTTCGGTGATTCGTTGCCGACTCATCGATGCGGGCGGTGCGCCGTACAGCGAACGGCGATGTGGCAGCGCGGGCTTGTCGCCGCCATCGAGGATTTCGCCGCGAGCGTTGAAGACTCGACCGAGCATTTGCTCGCCGACGCGAACTTGCGGAGCGGAGTTTCTCAGCGAAACCGAATCGCCTCGGCGCAGTCCGGCAATGTCGCCGAGCGGGAGGAGCAAAGTTTCCTGATCGCGAAAGCCGACAACCTCGGCTTCGGCGAGCCGTTGTGGACCGCGATGGACACGACACAACGCACCAACCGGTACGGGAAAATCAGCGGCGGCGATGGTCAGGCCGCTCAGCCGAGTCACTCGGCCGGACAGTCCGACGGGGATGATTTCCGAAACTCGTTCGGTGAAGGTGAGCATTGTTGAGTTCACTCCGCGAGCAGTTCGTCGGCGATGCGTTGCAGAATGACTTCGAGCCGTGCGTCCGTTTGTCCGTTCGGGGTTTCGACGACGCAATCGCCGCGCGTGAGCGAGTCGTCTGAGAGAAATTCGATTTCGCGGTTCGCATCGAGTGGTTGTGCCGCGGACGCGACCAACTCCGCATCGGCGGGGTGCAGGCGGACTCGCAGGCGATCCGCACTGACGGACCAATCGAGGGCGGAACGAATCAAATCGAGAACGGCATCAGGCTGCACGGCGAGCGTGCGGCGCAACAGGCGTTCGGCGATGGTAATTCCGAGTCGGACGGCCTCGTGTTGGCTCTGATCGAGCCAATGGTCTCGTTGAGCGTGCAATTGGTCGGCGGCGGTTTGCAGAGCGGCGAGAGCGGATTGCAAACGGGTGTCGGCATGCGACTCTCGTCGCGGCGAGGGAGCAGCCGGTAGCGCCAGCGGCTCGAAAATGGCGGAGCCGAAACGCGAAGAGGCCGTCTCTGACAAGTCGGACAAACAGACTCGTCGTGCGGCGTTGTTGCGGGGATCGGCTTTGGGGATGCGTATGGCGGTCGTCATGCGATGGCCCTCTGCGTCACGGTTTCTGGCAGCAGATGGGCGATGCGGTTGGTCGGTTCGTGGCTGATCGTCGCAGTGGAAGGGGCCATCCGTTGGCAGACGGAGTGAGCGATTTCCACAACGAGTTCGTCGGGGACTTCGCCGAGTGACTTGAGGCGGCGGATCACGTCGGTCTGCAGGGTCGACGTGAATCGCGACAAGCAAGCCGAGGCGAGCCGCGTCGGAAAGCGAGTCAGCAAGACTGCGATGGCTTGCGGACGTTCGTGCCGAAGCACATCAGCGAGCGGTTGCGGATCGAGTTGTTGCAGACGAGCGAGGTCGGTCAGCGGTTCGGTCGAAGTTGGCGGTGTGATGATCGTGTCTTGGTCTTGGCGAGCGGAGGGTGTTAACCCTCCGAGGGATTCGGAATCCAATGACGAACGATCACTCGGAGGGTGAACACCCTCCGCTCGCCGGCGAGTTGCGACGACCGTGAGACACAGCACGGCGAAAAAACCGCACGCGACGTGTGGCCAGGCAGCGAAAGAGACCGCTGGCGGAGTCACGTTCGCGTGAGCGACACTCGGAACGATCGACAACTCGGCGAGCGTCGTCTCGGGCGGCAGAAGGTTTCGCACGACGAGTTGCAGGCGAGCGTATTCCGCATCGCAGAGGTCGTCGAGTTGCGTGGTGCGATGCTCAGCGGACAAGGACTGCTGGGCGATGTGGGCGTCAAAATAGATTTGCGGAATCTGAACGGCGATGTGCCACGCGACGGAATTGGCGGAGTCAGCCGCCATCGACAGCGGCAGATTGCTGCCGTCCGTGAAGGCCAGCGGCGAGAACTCCACAAGATTGTCCGGAGCATCCGTCATCCAGACGACCGCCGAGCCGAAGATTGGTTTCGCGGCGATGTGGCGGTTCGTCGAGCGTGGCACTTCCACAAGACTCGCCTGCACGGTCGCATTCGGGATGTGTGCGAGAGCCGCGGCGATCCGCGTTTCGAGTTGCCGAGCGAGTCGTTCTTGTTGGCGGCGGCGTTGTTGTTCGACGATCAATGGCTCGGAATCGCCGGTCATTGCGAAGCCGGTTGATTGGTCGAGCACGACGATGTCTTCCGCACTGAGATCGGGAATCATGCCGGCGACTGCGGTACGCAGCGATTGTGCGAGTTCCGGCGTGAGGTCGTGTCCGTCTCGCGGCAGGACGCTGATGGTGGCAGTCACTTTCGAGCGTCCCGAGAACGCGGAGCGGCTCTTGCCGCGAGCCCAGTTCACCTCGGCGTCGGCGATGGCAGGGATCGCCTTCAACTGTCGTTCCACCGTGTTTCGCAGCGCGTTGTCCTTGAGTTGCTCAAACTGTTCGTGGCTGGTGAAGAGGTTGGTCTTTGCAATTGACTGACCTCGCTCGTTGCCGGAGTCGCCGTCGTCACGTTGAGATTTTGGAAGCGCGGCGGTGTAGCGGGCCATGTCCGCCGACCGAACGAGTAATTTGCGAGCGTCACGGCGAAACGAATTCAGGCCAGCTTGTTGCCAAGCGGATCGAATGGCGGCGAGCTCCGATGTGGAGAACTCACGGCCCTCGGCGATCGGCTGCCAGTTTTCGGCCGGGCGGCTCAATAGAAAGAAAGACCCAACCGCGCTGGCGATGACCACGGCGACCATCGCGATGCGTTGGCCGCGAGCGAGTCGCTGCCAACGATCAACGAGTGGGGCCGCGTGTCGTCGCAATTCGTCCATGAACGCGCTGCCCTGCGGGCTGGTCGGGTGAAGCCGTCGTCCGTGACAGCCATTTGGTAGGACGGGCACTCTTGCCCGTCTTGGAATCGCGGACGGGCAAGAGTGCCCATCCTACGCTGCTTTGAGATTTGATCCCGGCCCGCCGCGCGGGGGATAGCCGTATTCGCGGAGTTTTCCGGAGAGTGTGCGGAGGCCGATGTCGAGCGAGCTGGCGGTCTTCTCGCGATTGCCGCCGCAGCGAGTGAACGTGGTTTCGATGAGCTGCCGCTCCATGTCGGCCAGCGTCATGCGCGGAACTTCGGTACCGTCCGGAGTCTCAGTCTTCGCAAGCCACGGTTGTAGCATGTCGGCGGTGATGTCGTTGCCATTGGCGACGATCGCGGTATTTCGCAACACCGTGTAAAGCTCGCGGAGGTTGCCGGTCCAGAAATGCGCCTTCAGGCATTCCAGCGCGTTGCGAGTCAGTCGCGGACGGGGTTGATCTTCCTGCAACGCCCAGCGGATGAAGAATTGCTCGGCCAGAGGTGCGATGTCTTCAGGGCGTTCGCGAACCGGCGGCACGAGCAGCCGTTCGGCGTTCAATCCGCGAACGAGGATCTCCAATCCGAGCGTTTGCCGAGTCGGCAGATCAAGATTCTGATGCGTCGACGCGATGATGCGGACAATCGAGCGATGCCGGCCTTGCGAGCCGTCCGACAGTTCCTGTTGGCGAGCGACGAATCGGCACAGCGGCTTCTGCAACGCGACCGGGAATTCGTCGAACTCGTCGAGGAACAACGTGCCGCCCGCGGGGCGCGTCGGTGTGTCGATGGGCAGCGTGGCGACTTCGGAATCGGGAACATCAACGCACAGCAAATCGTTGAGTTGCTCCAACGTCAGCGACCGGCTGTGAATTCGGACGAACGGCTGAGCTGATCGCGAGCTGCTGTCATGAATCGCATTCGCCAGCAGGCTGGTGCCTGTGCCGGCTTCGCCGCAGATCAGAATTGGGGTGTCGCAAGCGGAGGCGGAGTCGATCGCCTCGAACAGTTTTTCCATGCGTGGACTTTCGCCGAGGACTTCGCGAAGCGAATGAGTCTGCGACTGCGGGCTCGCCGACTGTCGTTGCGTCTGTTGCGAATCGGCGTGTCGGATCGACATCGCAATGATCGAGTTCAACGCGGCTCCAGAGAGTTCCCGTTCGGTGAGCACGGTCAGTCGCGCGGCAATCTCGTCGGAACGCAGACCGTTTGGCAGCGTGTGTGCGTCGCCGGATGCGGAAATCACAATCAACTGCGTGCAGCCGCTATTGCCGAGGAGTGCAGACGCGAAATCTCGAATCGGCCGCGAACCGTTGTCGGTATTGCTGGCGGCAACCAATGTTGCCTCATCGACGATCACCAACGGCGTTGGTTCGCGAAGCAACAGTGCAGTCGCTTGGTCCAGCGACCGATTCGGTTCGGCCGAAACGCAGCCTCCCGCGGAGTTTTCGAGTGCAGCGCGAATTGTCGCGTGCGAGATGCACGTCAAAACGCGAGCGGTGGTGGGCAGTCGACCGGCGACCGATGCCGTCGAAGAAAAGTCGGGACGAAATGGGCTTGAGTGCATGGCGTGATCCATGAAAGTCAGACAGGGGTTCCGACGGACGAATGCCGTCACGAGGGGATGCAAGAAGCTGACTCAAGGAGGGGAAAGCGAATTCAGACAGGATGCAGTGGGGCGAAGTTCGCGACGCTGCGGAGGGGAGTGGCCCAGAATGGGCGGAGGGGAGGCACCAGAAGGGATGCTTGTTTTGCCGTGCGGCAAAGCAAGCAGGCGATTGATAAACCGAAACGCAAAATCGTGTCAATTCGACTTCGGCAAAATTCGCGAGACGCGAGAAATGGCTAGTGCTGTGTCACGACTAATCCCGGTCACAGAAAAAATCCGCGCGTTGTAAACGCGTTCGGCTCATCACGCAGGAGCGTGATGGCTACGTAGCCGTCACCGCTCCGCGTGACGAGCCGAGCAGGATAACGCGTAGTTATTTTCTGCGATCCGTATAAGCAATGGGGTTCTCCAAATTAGCCGCAGGGCGCTAGCCCCGGTTTGCGTGAAGAGAACCGGGGCTAGCGCCCTGCGGCTGATGCGCCCAACCCCAATTCTTTGCCCTGACACAGCACTAGCGCACCGTCACGAACTCGTGATGGTTGAACAGCACATGTATCAGATTCTCACGTGCTCGCTGAGTCGCGTCGGTTGATGGCGGGACGCTGCTGGTCGTCGATGTCTTGAACGGAGTCAGCTTGCCGACCTCGGCGTGCGACTGTGATTGTTGTTCGAGAAACGTCTCGCACTCGGTGAGTTCGGCGTCGGTGGCGAACCTATTCAGCAAGTGCTCGAAGGCAAGCGACACGAACGCTCGCCGGCCAGGAGATGAGTTTAGCCAGACACGGTCGGAGTTTCGCGATTCGCTCAAAGCACGCTCGGCCAACTTCCCGGCGAGGATGCGCGACTGAGCGAGCGTCAGTCCGCTGTTGGCCATCGCGAGGGCTTGCTGCGGAGCAATGCTCTCCGAGCGGCGATAGCACTCGGAGACGTTGGGGCCGTCAAACAACGACGTGAACGTCATTCGCTTTTCTTTGCTGTTGCGGAAGTACAAAGTACGGCGACTGCTTGTCAGGCCGAGTTTCGGATCGAGATCGGGTCCGCCCGGCTGATGCTCCAACGAGCCGGCGACGTGCAGTGTCGCGTCCCGCACCGCTTCGGCTTCGAGCCGTCGCGGGTTGAATCGCCACAGCGTCAGATTCTCCGGATCGATGGCGGAATTCTGTTTGGTCAGTTCGCTCGTCTCTGGCCCCGAAGACGCGAGCCGGTAAGCGTCGCTCAGGACGATCAGCCGATGCAGGTGTCTCTGATCCCAACCGGATTCCACGAACTCGACGGCGAGCCAATCGAACAGTTCCGGGTGCGTCGGGGCTTTGCCGTTGATGCCGAAGTCGAACACGCTGGCGACCTGCGGTGCACCGAAATGCCGCATCCAAATATGATTGACGGCCACACGAGCCGTCAGCGGGTTGTCGCGCGATGCGATCCACCGGGCGAGCGTCGAGCGCCGGCCGGTGCTGGTTGTCGGATAGTTTTCGCTCAAACCCTTGTACTGATCGCTGGCCGTTTCGAGGGCTTTTGCCGCTGCGTCGCGAGCCTGTTGCTTCTTCGTCAGGTCGGCCTCCGCATCGGTGACGGCCTTCTGAGTCTTCGCATCGTCCGGTTTCGCGGACAGTTTGGCTTTGGCGAGAGTTTGCTCAGCGCTGCCGAGTTTGACTTCCGACAAAGCGAGTGCCTGCTCGCGTTCAGCACGCGAGGCGACTTGAGCCAGATCCTTTTGTTTCGCGTCTTCGGCGGGAGGGGTTCCGAACTTGGCCGAGTCCGCCGCGATCACGGCTTCGATGAAGCGAACGTTGGCCAGTTCGGAATGTTGCAGCCGTTCGGCTTGGTTGAGCGCCTGTCGTGCTTCGGCGAGCAGCGTCTCCGGTTCGACTTTCGCGTGATCAGACTTAATCGCGGCCTCGGCTTGCTTCTCGGCCTCGGCAAATTTTGTGCGAGCCGCCGCAAGTTCTTGCGCTGCGCGAGCCAACTGCTGCCGAGCCTTCTGTTGTTCTTCTTCTTGAACGAACGATTGCAGGCCGGGGTAGTAGGCTTTCGTCGGCAGCGAGACTGGTTGAATGTCGGTTGGAATGTTGAACAGGCTCGGCAGGGCAGGGGGGAGCGGTTTGTCATTGACCGGTTGAGCTTCGTCTCCGCGAACGAACAAGAAGGTCGGTTGAGCGGCGTTCGCGTCGAACACTCGGACGAGGCCGAGCTTGTCGCGGTCTGGCTCGCCCGGCAGTCGATCCGTGCGGACGTCATACGGTTCGAAGAAGGCTCGCAACTGAAAATACTCCGGCTGCGACAGCGGGTCGTACATGTGGTCGTGGCACTTCGCACAATTGAACGTCAGACCGAGAAACGCCTTGCCCGTGTGTTCGACGGCGTTGTCGAGCCAGACGTTTCGGTTGTGCCGAAACCAATGCCGCACGAGGAACCCGGTGGCTCGCAGCGTCTCGGGATCCTCCGGCGCGACTTCATCCGCCGCCAACATCTCGACGAGCATTCGGTCGTATGGCTTGCCGGAGTTCAGTGACTCGACAATCCAATCACGCCAGCGCCAGATGTGCGGCTTGCTCTCGCGAACTTCGGCGGCGTACCCGTCCCAATCGCTGTACCGCCAGACGTCCATCCAATGCCGAGCCCAACGCTCGCCGTATCGTGAATCAGTCAGCAAACGATCGACGATCTTTTCGTAGCCTTCGGGAGAATCGTCGGTCAAGAATTCACGCAGTTCATCCGCAGAGGGTGGGATGCCAATCAAATTGACGTAGACTCGCCGCAACAGAACTCCCTTCGACGCGGCGGGCAACGCGACGAGTCCTTTCGCAGTTCTCGTCGCCGAGAGGAACTGGTCAATCGGATTCGCTCCCGCTCGAGCCGCTTCGTTCTTTGGGACGGCCGATCGGCGAGGAGTCTGAAACGCCCAGTGAGCTTTCGGGTCTTTTTGAGGGGCTTCATCGGCAGGGGCAACGGCACCGGATTCCATCCAGCGTTGCAGAAGCTCAATCTGTTCCGCCGAGAGTCGATCCCCTTCGGGTGGCATTCGTTCGGAGTCCTCTGCGGCGCGAACTCGCTTGAGAAGCAAACTTCCCTCGGACTTGCCGGGGACAATCGTGGCTCCGTGCTCGCCGCCGAGTCGCATGGCGGCGGCCGTGTCCAATCGCAAGCGGCCTTCCTGCTTCGTAGCTCCGTGACACCGGAAGCAACGCGCGGCCAAGATCGGTTTGATTTGTTTGGCGTAATCGACCGGGTCTGCGGCGACAATCGGTTGCGATCCACTCGCCAACCAACACGCCATCGCCGAGATCAACAGCGGCCATGAGGATCGACTCGGCCTGAGCATGGTCATTTCATTTCCGGTTATTGGGCATCGCGTTTGATGAGGTCCGGGCCTGTGCCGAGGACTTTTTCGTAGGTTCCGGTCTTAGACTTCTGATACTTGGTGAAGCCCTGCCGTTCGAGGCTCTTGTTGCTGATGTCGCCGGTAATCCGGCCGCCGGAATATTTCTTCTTGACGCTCGGAGCGGCCATGATTTTCTGGACCTTCTGGCCGGTCTGCGGGTGTTTCTTCAGCGGCGGATCGGCGATTCTTTGCAGAACCTCGAAGGTCTCCCCGTGGGAGCCATCGTCATTCACGATCACATATTCGTACAACGGCATGACAGACACCTCTCGCAAACCAAAATGACCGAGAAACTTGGCGAGTGAACTCGACAGCCCCCCATGATTTCCTCAGAATCCCGCCCGATCCAAGCTTGGGGATTCGCCCGACGGGCCACTTGCCACGCATTCTATCATCGCCGCATCCGGAGCCAATTCGATGTCCGATTCTCACGCTCACGAGCCTGCCGCCACCACTGAAGAACTTTTCGACAAGAGCGAGTTGGCCGGGTTTGTCGCCGACGATCAATTGGCTGGCCGACAAATCTGCAAAATGCTCTCGGCCTTGTTCGTCTACACGCTGATCGCGATGTCGACTGCCGCGACCTGGACCTATCTGGCGACTCATTGATTCTCTGAGTCGTTGCTAGTTTGCGTTGGCTCGTGCGACTTGTCCCGGTTTGCGGACAGTCAATCGCACCGGCTTGGACGCTTGGTTCCCTTCTTGCTGTGAGATGCCGTAGATCAGGTGCGTTGACTCCGGCACCCAGCTTGATGCCGTGAGGAAGATTTGGCGTTCGGTCTCTCCCTGACGGATCATCACGCCGCTGAGCCCGATGTTGTCCACGATGACGCCGTGCGGCAAGTTGTCGATATCGAAGCGTAGTTCGTTGTTGAATTTGTCGGCACGCTCAATTCGCAGCATCGCCGTGATGGTCGTGCCCGGTGCGATGACCAGTTCTGGAATGTCATCCGGTGTTGCTGGCGAATCGGCGAGTGGAGCGGTTTTGTTTTCCTCGGCCTTGAGCGGTTGCCGATCCGGATTGAGGAAGACGACAAACTTCGGCTTGTCCGCGAGCTTGATCTCGCCCAACGTGCCGGCCTCTTTCGTCACCGTCTGTCCGTGGATGATCGCCGTGGCGGTGATCTTCACGTTCGCCCAAGCTTCCTTCGGTGGAGCTTTTTCTTTGGCATCCAGCAAAGTGCTCAACGCTGCGCGAGCTTGCAAGTGCCCGGCTTGAACGACGGTCGGAGTGGAAATCGAAAAGCCCTCCGGCAATCCCGCGACATCGAAACGGACGTCGCCGTCGAAGCCGTCTGTGCGGTCGATCTGAAAAGTGAGTCGTGTGCCGCTGGCGGCGGCGACGGTTGCGTCTTTGCCACCGGCGAGTGACGGAGTGAAGTCGGGCTTCGGAGATCGCACGATCAGCGAGTAGTCGTGCTTGTCGCCGCCGAAGCCGCGAGTGTCGGTGACTTTGACGAGATACGTCCCGTCGGTCGGAACCGTGAATCGCAGTCGGCTGTCGTTGCCGAGTTTTCGTTCGCCGTCGTCGTCGTTTTCGTAGTTCAGCGGGAAGACCGGCAGGCCGTTGTCGATCAATTTCGTGCCGACGGGATACGGTTCGACGATGTAGCACACTTCGTCGAGCGCGTGGACGGTGGCGCTCGTGTCGAAGTAGTCGATCCGCTTGCCGCCGTTGGCATACATCTGCATTCCGGAGTCCGGGCCTTGCGGCATTCGGAACGTCTTGAGCACCTCGCCGCCGATGTACAGAAATTGGTTGAGGTCCATCTCTTCCCAGTTCTTCAGACGCATGTCGGGACTATTGGAATCAATCGGTCGAAATTCGTTGTACGTCTCGCGAACCGCTTGCAGCACGAGTCGCTGAACCGGCCGGCCATCGGGAGTGAGCACTTCAAGTTTCGTGTCGGCGAGCGATTTGTTGCGAGCCGCGTTGGTTTCAAGCATCCAGCCTTGTCCCGCTTTGGCCTCGAAGCGGAAGAGATCGCGATCGCCCGCCGCTGCAAATTTGCCGTTGACGGCCGCCGGCAGCGAGATCGCTTGTGCTTGAGCGAACGCATCGTTTGGTTCGGCTTCTTCGACGGTCTGCATCGCAGCCGAGTCGCTCGATGGCGGTGGGATCGGATCGCCCGTCAGCGGAGTCGAGGTGACGAGTCCCGCACTGGCGTTCGCGATCGGATACGACTGCAACGATCCGTCCAAGCGGCCGACCAACAGCGTCGAATTGTCCGGCGAGATCGCCAGGGCCTGCGGCCAGTCCGGCTGAGTTTCCAAAACTTTTAGCTGCGTGAACGACTGCGTCTCCCACAACTTGATTCGCCGATCCTCGGCCGACGAGACCAGCATCTTTCCATCCGGCGAGAAGACGAGTTTGAGAATTCCCCCTTCGTGCGCGTACCGCGCGAAAGCGATCGGGTTCGTCCCCTCTTTGCCGCCGGCCGTGATGTCCCACACGCGAATCCGTTTGTCGGCCCCGCCTGCGACGATCCGCTTGCCGTCGAGGCTGAACGCGACCGCGTACTGTTCTTTCTCTGGCTGATTGAGCGTGTCGAGTCGCTCGCCGGTCGCGACGTTCCACAGCTTCACCGTTCGGTCGCCCGACGCACTCGCGAGAATCTGACCGTTCGGATGAAACGCGACGTCGTACACCGCGTCGTTGTGGCCGTGCAGAGTCCGCACCTCCGCGCCGGTCTCGACATTCCAGAGTTTCACCTTCTGGTCGTAGCTGCCCGTCGCGAGCAGCTTGCCGTCGGGACTCAACTCGGCCGCGTAGATCGCATCGCGATGTCCTTGAATTGTGCGAATCAGTGAGCCGTCCGACGTCTTGAAAAGTCGCACTTCGCCGAAGACACCCGGCTCACCCGCCGCTACGAAAACCAGGCTCGCGTCCGCCGCGAAGCCGACATCGTTCATCACACCACGCAAACCAGACAATTGTCGAATGGCCTTGTCCGGTCCCCTCTCCTTTGGGGAGAGGGCTAGGGTGAGGGCCGTATTTCCGGAAAACGATTCGACACCACCTTGCCGAGCAACCGCCACCTGCTGTCCATCTCGCGACCACGCGAGCGACTGAATCGGCTGCCGCACCTGCCCTTTGGTCGCAACCTTCGGAGTGACGAGCAACGTCGGATCGGGAGGTTTTCCGCTCGGCCCTTTCGCCCCGGCGTCGATCCACGCCTTGAGAATCGCGATCTCGTCGGCCTTCGGCCCCTCATTTCCCTCCGGCGGCATGACCGGCCTGACCTTCTTCTCGACACTCAACAACAACCGGCTGAGATCGCTCTTGCCGGGGACGATGACCGCTCCGCGCTTGCCCCCTTTCAGCGCCGAGTCAAACGATTCCAGCACCAGCCCTCCTTCCTTCTCATCGGCGTTGTGGCAGCCGTTGCAGTACTTCTTGAAGATCGGAGCGACCTGGGCGTTGAAGCCCGGAGACGACTGCGGCTTGGCATCGTCAGCGATGGCCGTCGTGCCGGAGACGATCGTGATCCAACCAAGCAAAGTGCAAAAGTTCGTGAGCATCGGCAATTGGCTTTCCTGAAGAGGTCATTACCCCTGTGACACACCGAAAAATTACGAGGCGACAGGAACGGGCTGATGATGAAGAACCATGAGTTTGTCTTCAGCCACCGCGAGCTGAGCGTAGGTACGACCGTGGTTGTCGGCGAATTCGACCTCGAAATGATTCGTGTCGAGGCGTTCGACAACCGTGCCGACCTGGCCACGATTGAGATTGCGAGCCGGAATGTCTTCCGTGAGTGCGACCACGTCGAGGAGTTGGATGGGACGAGTCATGGCTGGCTCCTGAATCACAAAACGTAGCAACTGGTCAAACGCGGAACGTCGTCGTCAGTGCGAATGATCCAAGAGCTTCGCACCTCCGCTCGGCCGGTCGGACCATCTAACCAGAAATCTATCACGAAGCGTTGGCCGAAGTCATCCACTTCGGTGGGAATAGCGGCCTGGGTGCGCGCGGCTTGAAGCAAAGCCTCTCGAAGATGGTCCGCCATTTCGGCTGTGAATCCTGTCGCAGCCGTGAAGACACGAGCCTTGTTCCGACCACGCGGATGTTCGGGATTTAAGCAGTAGTGCGCCAGCTTTTCGATTTCGACGACCGCGTTGTCACCATTGGGAAGCATTCAGGCAACCTCAACACAACTGAGTTCGACTTTTGCACTTTATGTGGGCAAGGCGACCGTGTTTTCCAGAAGTTGTTGGATTTTTCGAGACCCTGGTCCTGCGAGTGCCAAGGTCAAAACCTGTTGCCGGATGCTGAGTCGGCGGAGTGTCGCGAGCATGTCGGCGA
>CAMDPK010000151.1 GCA_945904015.1 Candidatus Kuenenia stuttgartensis
CTACCTCTGATTGATCAGCGACATGACTTCGGCGCGGCTGGATTGATTCGTCAGGAACAAGCCGCGAACCGCACTGGTGATCGTGATGCTGCCCGGCTTCTTGACGCCTCGAATCGACATGCAGGAGTGCTCCGCCTCCAGCACGACGACGACGCCCTTCGCGTCCAGTTCCTTGTGCAGCAGATCGGCAATCGTGTGCGTCATCCGCTCCTGCACCTGCGGCCGGCGCGAGACTTCTTCGACGACGCGAGCCAGTTTGCTCAGCCCGGCAATCTTGCCGTTCGGCAAGTAGCCGACGTGAGCCTTGCCGATGAACGGCAACAGGTGGTGCTCGCACATGCTGTTGAAGGTGATGTCGCGCACGAGCACTAACTCGTCGTAATCTTCCGTGAACACTTTTTGCAGGTGCCGAGCCGGTTCGGAATGCAGGCCGGAGAACAACTCGGCGTACATCCGCGCGACTCGGCTGGGCGTGTCGAGCAGACCTTCGCGGTTCGGGTCTTCGCCGACTGCCGCCAGAATTTCACGAACCGCCCGCTCGATGCGCGGCAAGTCCACCGGTGTCGGATTCGCTGAGGTATCGCTCACGATCTCGCTTTCGTTGAAGCAAAACGCCGTCGGATCGGGCTTCCGTTCCGGCGGCGCTACAAGACGGCCGGATTGTAGAAGCGACCTTGGCGGCTATCCACGCGCACGCCGAATTCAAAAACGGTAAAACGGCAATCGGCTGTCGACATTCAGCGTCCGGCCGAACGCCGTGAGCCGATCGCCGACAGCCGTGTTATCGTTTTTGTGTCGTCGAGATCGCAGCCGATTGCCATTGGTCAGCATTCCGACCACCACTAGAATCCGCCGCTTCTCAGATTGGCCTTTGACGACAAGGATTTCACCGTGCGGATCGCGTACCTCGACTGTGTTTGCGGCATCAGCGGCGACATGACTTTGGCGGCGCTGATCGACGCCGGAGCCGACCTCGAACAAATTGTCCGCGGCATTGAGTCGCTCGGACTGCCGGACGTCGAACTGCACGTTGAGACGGTCGTCAAAGGTGGCTTTCGAGCGTTGCAGATCGAAGTCGAACACCCGGAACAGCACGCTCACCGGCACCTCGCCGACATCACCAAGCTGATCGAGGGTGCCGAGGAACTGACCAAGTCGCAAAAGAAGCTCGCCCTCAAAATCTTCCAGCACATCGCCGAGGCCGAGGCGCGCGTGCATGGCACGACGCTCGACAAGATTCACTTTCACGAGGTCGGCGCGATCGACTCGATCGTGGACATCGTCGGTGTCGCGATTGGATTTGATTTGCTCGGAGTCGATGAAGTCATCTCCAGTCCGGTCCCGACAGGACGTGGACGGATCGAGATCGCTCACGGCATCTGCCCGGTGCCGGCTCCCGGCACGGCTGAGTTGCTCAAAGGCATTCCGCTGGTCGATCTGCCGGTCGAGGCCGAACTGACGACGCCAACCGGTGCGGCGATTTTGAAAGCGCTCGTCACACGATACTCGGCGCTGCCGGAAATGACCGTCGAAGCGATCGGCTACGGAGCCGGTGGCCGCGACTTCCCCGACCGAGCCAACCTCCTGCGGCTGTTCGTCGGCGAGAGCACAACGCTGCCGGAATCGGACGAGGTCATTCAGCTCGAAACGAATTTGGACGATGTCACGCCCGAGGTCATCGGCTACACGAAGCAAAAACTGTTCGAGGCCGGCGCTGTCGAAGTCTTCACGACGCCGATCCAGATGAAAAAGAATCGCCCCGGCGTGCTGCTGAGCGTCCTCTGCCGACCGTCTGACATGGACCAAATGGAGGACATCATCTTCACCGAGACCGCCACGTTCGGCATCCGCCGCTCGCTGATGCAGCGATCGAAGCGTGCTCGTCAGTCGTGCGTCATTGAAACTCCGATCGGCCAACTGCACGGCAAGCTCGGCTGGCGACACGGCGAACGACCGCTGTTCACGCCGGAATTCGAATCCTGCGCGAAGATCGCTGCCGAACGCCGAATCCCCATCCGAGAAGTCTATCGCACTGCCGAACAGGCTTTTGCCGAGCACCTGGAAGCCGTGTTTGAGCAGCATGATCACGATCATGATGGCGGACACGACGATGATTGTGGTCACGATCAGGGCCATGACCATGACCACGATGGCGGTCTTTCGCACGATCATGACCACACCCACGACCATGATGTTGGCCATCAGCACGATCATGATCATTCACACGATCACGACGGCGGACATGACCACGATCACAGCCATGATCACGACCACGGGAAAAAGAAAAAGAAGAAAAAGCATTGATCGCGCCGGAGGATGGGCACTCCTGCCCGTCCCCTTCGTGAAACACAGGACGGGCAATCCGCCAAAGGCGGACCATCCTCCAAAGCCAAACCCAAGGATGGGATACAACCGAATGTCGCTATTCATCGCGGGATTGATTGCCGGTGCGAGTTTGATCGCCGGTCTGCTGATCGCCATGTCGGAACAGATTCGAGCCGACTTGTGTCGGCGTCGCGAGGCCGCTCGTGACGAGCAACACCCGGCCAATGTCGTCAGCCTGAATGGACCACATCGCAGCAATGCGGCTCCGGCCGCCAACGTCTCTCCGGAGTCTCGCGCGGCGGCCTATCGAGAGATTCTCGACGCCTTGGGAGATGATCTCGACGAAGACATCGCTGAATGGGAGGCGGTGCTGCAAGACTTCCCACAAGTCATCGGAGCTGAAGAACGCCGCACGGCAGATGATCGGCCATACGAACCGATGGTGGAAACAGCTCACGAAACTGCGGCGGCCGAACCGCTCCCGGCGGACGAAACGATCACACCGTTGCATCGCACGCGGCGCGTTTCGGAAGACGAGCGAGGCATGATTCAGCGACTGATGAGAACCGGCTTTGCGCCCGAGGAAATCGCTCTTTGGCTGAATCTTCCACTCGAACGCGTGCAGGAGTTTCTGCCGCGAGACTGACGAGCTTCGGCTGGCGACGACGACGTTCGCTCACCACTTGATTCGCGGAAAGAACCGGCCAACTCGCTGCATGTAATCCAGGTACTCGTCGCCAAACCGCTCGATCAGTTTCGCTTCTTCAATTCGGGTGCGAGCCACGATGAACCCGAACGGGACGAAACCCACCAACAAAACGAACCAATTGGCTGTTGCCAAGCCGCCGCCGATGAGGCCGAGCAGGAACGCGAGATAGAACGGATGCCGGACGAAGCGATATGGGCCGCTGGTGACCAACGACGAATTGCGTCTCGTGACGACGGTGTCTGTCAGATTCTTGCCGAGGTTTTGAAAGGTCCACCACACCAGGAGGCCGGTGCATCCCGCAATCGCCACGCCTGCCCAACGCAGCCAAACCGGAATCGGCAGCGCTGACCAGGCCATCCATCGCGGGTCGATCAGCCAGACGACACCGCTGACGGCACAGGGCACAGCGCTCAACCGCAGACCAAACAGAATGAGAGTACCCTCTTGCCAGCGGTCGAGTTTCTCATCCGTCTGGCTCCGCAGGCGATACGACATCGCGATCGGCCCAAAAACGGCGACGATGATGATCAGCATCAGGCGGAACGTGTTGTCGTCGGTCATCTCGTCGTCCTGCCAAGAGCGATCACGCCAGCCAACGGTCGATGACTTTGCCGCCGACGTCGGTCAGGCGGAAGTCGCGGCCTTGGGAACGGTGCGTCAGTTTCAAGTGGTCGAGGCCGAACAGGTGCATCAGCGTGGCATGGAAGTCGTTGACATGGACAGGATCTTTGGCGACACCCCAGCCGATCTCGTCGGACTCGCCGTAGATTTGGCCACCCTTGATGCCGCCGCCGGCCATCCACAGTGTGAACGAGAACGGATGATGGTCACGGCCAGAAGGAGGAGTTCCCGGTGTGCGATTCTCTCCGAGCGGCGTTCGTCCGAACTCGGCACCCCAAACGATGAGCGTGCTGTCGAACAGGCCGCGCTGTTTGAGGTCTTTGATGAGCGCGGCGATCGGCTGATCGACGACCCACGAGTTGTACCGCAGGTCGCCTTCGAGATTGCTGTGCTGATCCCAAGCCTCGTAGATGATGTTCACGAAGCGGACGCCGCGCTCAACCAGCCGCCGCGCGAGCAAACAGTTGCGTGGAAACGAGAGATGCGCGTCGAGCACATTGCCGCGGCCGGTTGCTTGCGGATGCTGCGCTCGGTCGATGCCGTAGGCGTCAAGTGTCGTCTTGGACTCGCTGTTGAGGTCGATCAATTCCGGCGCGGCCGACTGCATCCGAAATGCGAGTTCGTAGCTGGCGATGCGCGACGCGATTTCAGGATCGTGAATCTCCGAAAGCCGGCTCTCGTTGAGCGACTTGAGCGTGTCGAGTCCGCGTCGCTGCAACTCCGCCGGCAGGCCGCTGGGATTCGACAAGTTCAAGACCGCCTCCCCCTGATTTCGGAACAGCACACCGGCGTAGTGCGACGGCAGAAAGCCATTGTTCCACAGCGACGCTCCGCCGCTGGAACCGCGACCGCTGGTCAAAACGACGTAGCCGGGCAAGTTCTGCGACTCGCTGCCCAAGCCGTAGGTCAGCCAGGAGCCGATGCTCGGCAAGCCGAATGTCGCTCGGCCGCAGCTCAGCAACAGTTGGCCGGGGTGATGATTGAACTGCTCGGAGAACATCGAGCGAATCATCAGAATGTCGTCCGCGTGCGTCGCGATGTTCGGCACGAATTCCGAGAACTCCGTGCCGCACTCGCCGTGCTTGGTCCATTTGCGCGGCGAGCCCATCAGCACCGCACCCTCTTTCTTGATGAATGCGAACCGGACTTTCTCCAGCATCGACGTCGGCAACGGCTTGCCGTCCAACTCGTTGAGCTTCGGCTTTGGGTCGTACAAATCCAGATGCGAAGGCGCGGCCGCCTGAAACAGAAAAATGCAGTTCTTCGCCTTCGGAGCAAACGCCGGTGGTTTGATCGCCAGCGGATTCACGGCGAGTGCCGAGTCCGGATTCGCCGCCAGCAGTCCGTCGTTTGACAGCATCGCACTCAGCGCAGCTCCGCCCAGACCGCTGGCGGAGGAGGTCATAAAATCGCGGCGAGTGCGTTCGATGTGATTCAGAAACGGAGTCATGCCAATTACTCCCGTGTGATAAATTCGTCGAGGTTCAAAAGGATTCGAGCGGTCGCGATCCAGGCAGCAGTCTCGTCGGGTGACGCACCGCTGATCGTGACCGAACCGATGAGCCTTTTGGCATCGTCCTGATGAGCTTGATAAAACTCGCGATTCGCGGTGAGCAGTTGAGTCAGTTGGTGGAGTTCGCGGTCGCTCGGCGATCGGGCGAGGCAGAGACGGACTGCTTGAGTCAGCCGCACGTTGTCATCGGACGCATGTTGAGCCAGTAGCCGTTTCGCGAACGCTTGCGAGGCTTCCAAAAACGTTTCGTTGTTGAGCGTGATGAGCGCTTGCAACGGCGTGTTGGAGGCTCGGCGTTCGACGCAGGTCAGGTTGGCGTCGGGGCAGTCGAACGTCGTCAGGTTCGGATGCGGAGCGGTTCGCTTGAAGAACGTGTACATGCCGCGGCGGTTGCGGTCTTCGCCGGTGCTGTTCGTCCATTTGAAGTTGCCGGCGTAGCTGAGGTCCGTGATGCCGGCAGGCATCGTGGGGAAGACGCTTGGCCCGCCGATTTTCTTCGACAGCAAGCCGGCGACATCGAGACTCAGGTCACGAACGATCTCGGCTTCGACTCGCAACCGATTCTGCCGCGCGAGAAGCGTGTTCTGCGGATCAACTTCGAGCAACTCCGACCGATGCTTCGAGGCTTGCCGGTATGTCGCGGACGTGACGATCAGCTTGATGAGAGCCTTGCGCGACCAATTCATTTGAGATTTCAGATCTGAGATTTCAGATTTCCCCGCAAACGCACTCGCCAACCAATCGAGCAATTCCGGATGCGACGGCTTCTCGCCTTTCACGCCGAAGTCGTTGACTGAAGCAACAAGTCCGCGACCGAAGAGTTGTCGCCAAATGTGATTGACCGTGACTCGCGGCGTCAGCGGGTTGTCGGGCGAGACGAGCCAGCGTGCGAGATCGAGCCGGTCAGCCAGCAGCTTTTCGTCGCGCGGCTTCATCAGCGGGAGCGTCGAAAACGCGGCCGGGACGACTTCCAATTCCTTGATCGGGTCCAGGAATTCGCCTCGCTTGAACACGAACGTCTGGCGCGGATCCTTGACTCGCTGAGTAATGACACGAGCGGTCAGCTCCGGTTTCGGCGGCTCCTTCTTTTTGAGATCGTCGAGCTGCTTGACCAATTTCTTGGTGGCCGCGTCGAGACCGGAGTAGTAGTCGAGCAATTGCTGTGATTGCTCGGCCGACCGCTGATCGAGTTTGACGACGATCAGTTTCTGAATGCTCTCTGGCAACGTGATCGACGGCTCGATGCCCGTTTGCAGCGACAGCTTGAACCGGCCAATCGTGTGCTGCTGACCGTACAACTGCCGGAGTTGCACCCTGACGAAGAAGTGGGGCAGGTTTTTAACCTGCCGGTCCGGATTTGAATTCGCGACCGCATTGCCGGGCAGGTTGGAAACCTGCCCCACGACGAGCGGCTCTTTCAGGCCGAAAATGGCCCAATGTTCTTTGCCGTACTGCGGCGCGATGGCCCAGCCGGTGTCCTCTTTGCCGTCGATGACATCGACAGCTCGCCACGGTTTGTCGGCTTGCTCGAAGTCCGCTTTCGCCCCGGCGAACTCCAGCCTGCGAGCGTTCGCGAAATCGGCACTCGCCGAAACTTCGCAGATCAATTCATTCAGCACAAAGTTGCCGTGAGCGACTCGGCCTGGCCCCTTCGCTGGCAACGAGTTGTCCGGCAAGACATCCAGCCGCAGCGCGGTGACTCCCGCAACCGTCGTCTTACCGGTGATCGTGTACGTGGCAGAGTTCGGGTTCTCACCATTCGCCAGAAATGAGCCGTCCTTTTGAGCCGCGAACGTCACGTTGCCGTCGCTCGCGACTTTCAGTTCGTCCAGCACATGGAGCTTCAACGGCTGAGCAGTTGATTCCGCGAGCGCCGCCTGCACTTTGGATTCCCAGGTCGCGAAGGCCTCGCCGAGCTTCGCTTGTTCGGCTCGCAACTTGGCAGCGACTTCGGCGATCTCAGCATCGTGAGCGGCCTTGGCTTTCGCGTATGCGGCGACCTCTTCGGGTGACTTGGGGACGATGCTCGTTTCCTCGTCACCGTTGTTGAACGCGGCGAAGAGCTGGTAGTACTCGCGCTGGCTGATCGCGTCGTACTTGTGCGAGTGGCAGCGAGCACAGCCGACAGTCAGCCCCAACCAAACCGCGCCGGTCGTTTCCGTGCGGTCGAAGCAGGCTTCGACTCGCCACTGCTCTTTGTCCGTGCCTCCTTCGGTGTTCGTCAGCGTCTGCCGGTGAAACGCCGTCGCGAGTTTTTGCATCGCCGTTGCGTTCGGCAGCAAGTCGCCGGCGATCTGTTCGACGGTGAATTGATCGAACGGCAGGTCGTTGTTGATCACGTCGATGACCCAGTCGCGCCAGCGATAGGCATCGGGACGCGGGTTGTCCTTTTCATAGCCGTCGCTGTCGGCGTAGCGGGCCATGTCGAGCCAATGCCGGCCCCAGCGTTCGCCGAAGTGCGGCGACTTGAGCAGCCGATCCACGAGTTCTTCAACAGCATTCGGCCGCGAGTCGTTCACGAACGTATCGATTTCCTCGATGCTCGGAGGCAGGCCCAGCAGATCGAGATTCAACCTCCGGATCAGCGAGTGGCGATCCGCTTCCGGAGACGGCGCGATGCCGCATCTTTCCAACTCGGCCAGCACGAATTGATCGATGGGATTGCGCACCCAGTCGCCCTTCTTCACGGCTGGAGGCGCGACACGACGAATCGGCTGATACGCCCAATGCGTGTTTTTGGCTTCCTTCTTTGGCGAATCGTCGTTTGGCCAGACGGAGCCTTGGTCGATCCACGCGCGCAGGATGCCGACCTCTTGCGGCTTGAGCTGTGGGCCATCGGGCGGCATCACCGTTTGGGAATCCGTCCCCGACACGAGCACGATCAGTCGGCTGCGTTCGCTGTCGCCAGCCGCGATCACCTGACCGATGTCGCCTCCACGCAAGAGTGCGTCGCGGCTATCCAGACGCAATCCGGACTCTTGTTTCTTCGCGCCGTGGCAGCCCCAGCAATGTTTTTCCAAGAGCGGGCGGACATCCTTCGTGAAGTCGATCTTGCGGTCGGCCGGCGGAGGCAGTTTGTCGGCGGCCAGCGTAAACGATGTCGCGACGACAACCACTGTCGCAAGAAATTGAAATCGCGGAGTCATGGATCAGGTCTCCGGGAGGCAGGCGGGGGATCGTCTGGGGTGTGAGGCGGGGCGGGGACGGACAACATTCTGCCGAGAGGTGGTGGCTGGCGAAAGTCACCTCGCGAAATGCAAAGGGACTCACCGAAGTGAGTCCCTGGCATCTGCATTTCATGGGGACGGGCAATCCGCCATTGGCGGACCATCCTCCTGCGGTCAGTCGCGTTTCACCGTCACCGATGTGCCACGGTTGTTCTTGGCCGAAGCGACCGCTGACTTGCCGGAGATCTGTTCACGCTCTTTCACACGAGCCACCGCCGTGACGTGGATGTTCTTCGCACGAGCCAGAGTCTCGGCCGAAAAGTACGGCGAGGCGGGACGCCCGACGTGCGGAATCGACTTCGCCGCGAGCTGCTCCCAGCTCATCTTGTCCGTGAGATGCCAAGTCGCGGCTTGACCGGCTTGCGGATCGAGTTTTCCATCGGACACCATCGACAGGATTTCGGTCAAAATCGGATCGCTGCTGAACTCTTCGACTTTGGCAATGCGATAGGTCATTCGCGACGTGGGCTCCGCCTTGCCATGTTCGAGGCAGACTGAGCGATAGGTAACGCGGACAACTTTGTCGGCCGGCACGGAGAAAAAACCACCACCACCACCACCGCCGCCTTGTTGGCCACCGCCACCGAAGCCGCCACCACCACCCTGCTGGCCGCCGCCACCGCCGCCACCTTGCTGTTGGCCGCCGCCACCACCTTGGCCGCCACCTTGCTGGCCGCCGCCTTGTTGGCCACCGCCACCGCCGCCGAACTGCTTCAGCACTTGCTTGCCGATGAACGCCCCTGGGAAATCGACATTGAGCGGCTTGTCCCCTTTGTTCTCGATGAGCATGTTGCCGCCCATCGCGTCCTTGGGAATCATCTTCACGTCGAGCACACCTTTTTCGATCCCCTCGAACACATCAAGGTGATCCAGCGACTCATCGACCTTTTGTGCCGGGATGACTTTCCGTTTCGTTTCCTTCTTCGAGTCCGCTGAAATTCCGGGAGCCACCAGGCTCACCGCCAGCGCACCAACCAAGGCCCAGGGACGCCAACGAGAAAACATGTGCGTATTCCTTTGCGAGAGACAATGGGGCCGAAACGGGAAGGCACCGTGACGGCGACGTTTAACCTTATCGCCTCTGACCGCACGGAATTCAACAGAAACTTGCCGGAACCGGCCAGAATCGCCGCACCTCGACGGCTCCTTCCACCGATCCGGCAAGGCTTGTGAGAAACCTTTCCGACCATTCAGCACATACCGTTCGCAGCAGTCGCGCGGATCACGTTCACTCGGCCGATTGAGATTCGTAGACCGGACGCCCACGTCCGGTCCCCCGGCGAGATCGCGACGCCAGCCACACCCCGACACCAACCACGACCGCCGTTCCCAGCGTGATTCCAAACATCATTCTTTTCGACGCCAATTCCGAGCCTGCCGGTCGCGGAGACCACTCCAAACGCTGGGCCAAAACCAACGGTGCGAACCGCGGCTTCCCGGAGCGATCCTCGTAGCCGTACCGCTTGAAGAAGTATCCCGTCACCGACACGAAGTCGACAAGGATGTCGCTGCCGGTCGAGATGCTCGGCGGCAACTCCGTGCAGACCACGACGACCGGATTCTGCTGAGCGCCGTCAACAAACAACCACGCCTCATGCAGTTGCTGCAAGCCGTGAGCGTTCTCACCGGCTGGCGAAGAAATCAGCCGACGCATGTGTCCGCGAAACGTGACAAGCCGGCCGTGGTACGGCTCGGGATTGCGATGCAGGTCGGCGAACGTCGGAAAGTCGGCGTCCGGTTTCCGAAAATAGAAACGGAAATTCGGATCACGACGGATCGCCGCGAGTCGTTCCTTCTGAAACGTGTTCGCGGCCGATTTGAGTTCCGCCTGCGGCAACTGCCGAGCGTGGTTCAAGATCGCAAAGTAGCCGACCGCTTCTTCCGGCCGAATATTGCGAGACAGCAAACCGGTCTGCGGATGCTTTGTCGATTCGAGCCAACTCGGATCAAGGTCGGTCGGTGTGCCTGCGGACTTTTCCGCGAGCACCGGCTGATCTGCAAACAGCGGAGTCACTGCAAAGTGCAGAGTGCAGAGTGCAAAGTGCAAAGTGCAGAACACAAGTCTGCGTCTACTTTGCACTTTGCACTTTGCACTCTTCACTTTGCACTCCCGCTGAAATCTCCGTGCGCCGTTGACCGTCATCTACCAACCTGCTGGCCGCCCACCTTTGCGAGCGTCGCTGCCGGCTCGCAGTCCATCGGTCTTGCGTGAGACCGCTTGCGTGACCGCGTTGCCTTTTCGCTCTTCCGTCTTGTGCCCCAGCGCCGTCAGCGGATCGCTCAGGTCGCGGTGCAGACGCGGTTCTAAATCGAGCACATCGGGCAACCACTGATGGTGCAACCGCGGAGCCAGCACGGCCGCGGCTGGCGTTTGGTTGCGGTCGATCAAGTTGAGCAACACCTGCGTCGTGGCGGTGATGATCCGCGGCCCGCCAGCGGCACCCAGAGCAAACACCGCTTTGCCGTCCTTCACAACGATCGTCGGCGTCATGCAGGACAGCGGCTTCTTGCGAGGTGCGATCGCATTCGCGGAACTCTGAATCAAACCGAAGGCATTCGGCTGGCCAGGGACAGCGGCGAAGTCATCCATTTCGTTGTTGAGCAGGATGCCAAACTTCGGCTCGACGATCCAACTGCCGTACTCGGTGTTGACGGTTTCCGTGCAAGCGACCGCGTTGCCGTCCGCGTCAATGACTGAAAAGTGCGTCGTCCCCGAATCGTTGACCGGCGCGAATCGACCGTAGGATTTCGTCGGCTGCGTGTGTTTGAGGTCGATCCGCGAAGCAAGTTCACGAGCGTGGTCGCGACTGATGAGTTTTGAAACGGGCACGTCAGCGAAGTCGGCATCGCCGAGGAATTCGGCACGGTCGGCGAAGGCGTGCTTGAACGCTTCGGTCAATCGGTGAGCGGACTCAGCCTCCGAGGAGCTTGGCTGCTTGGCATCCAGCTCTTCGAGGATTTGCAGCGTCGTGAGCATCGCGATTCCACCACTCGACGGCGGCGGCATCGTCAGAACTTCGTAACCGTGATAGTTCAGCTTGAGCGGTTCACGCCGCACCGGTTGCACGTCGCGAAAGTCCTCGGCCGTGAACAACCCGCCGTTCGCTCGGCTGATTTCCAGCAGCGACTCGGCGACGGGACCGGCATAAAAGCCGGCGGCTCCGCGAGCCGCGATCTGTTCCAGCGCGGGAAGCTGCGGCGACGTGACCGTGTCCCCCACTTTGATCGACTTGCCGGTCAACAGGTACGAATTGTGAAAGGCCATGAACTGGTCTCGAAAGTCTTTCGGCCACTTCGACCACGTTGTCATGGCGGACTTTCGCGTCTTGACGAAATGCGCGTCGGCCGGCACTCCGTCACGAGCCAATCGAATCGCGGGCGCAACAACCTTCGCGATCGGCAGCCGCCCGTATTTCTCGACCGCGTGGCACAATCCGGCAACGTGTCCTGGAACGGCGGCAGCCAGCGGTCCGCGGACGCTTGCGTGGGGCAGGTTTTCAACCTGCCCCTCCTGGCCGGGCAAGTTGGAAACCTGCCCCACGGCGAACATCTCCGCGGTCGCGCGAAGCGGCGCTCGCTCGCGATAATCGAGCACGATGCAGCGTTGTTCTTTGGCGTCCCAGATCAGCATGAAGCCGCCGCCGCCGATGCCGGAACTCGCTGGCCGGAGCACCGACAGCACGAAGCCCACCGCGGCCGCTGCATCCACGACGTTGCCGCCCTGTTTGAGAATCTCGACGCCGACCTCACTGGCCAGCGCATGATCGGCAGCGACCGCGCCGTGTTGATAAACGGCGTCTTCGGATCGCACCGCTTTCGTCGGAATTGCCAACGACGAGACAAGGGCGATGACAACCACAACTCTTCGAGCACGACTCGCAACCATGATGACCTCTGACTTCAGACTCCGGCCCCGCTGTACGCCGACGCTGGTCACTCTCATAATCCGCCCGGCCCTCAGGTGGCCAGTCTCAAGCAGGATCAAAGTATGGCGGACAGTACGGACCAGTCGGCGAAGTTGACGGAGTCGTTCGAGGCAGTGGTCCGTTGGTGCGAGGACTATTTCCTGTCGGCAAGCGGCAGCGGAACGCCACTCGGACCGCAGTTCGTCCGAGTGATTCGAGCCTTCGGCGAGATCGCCGCCGCCTCAGCCGACAGTCTTGCTGCGAATCGAGCGTTGCGGTTGAGCATGCTCCGCGAAAAGGTCGAGGCGTACCTGCAAGGTTTCATGCGTGGCGACCTCGCCGGAGAATCATCCGCGACGCTGCCCGAACCGAGCCAACTCGTGCAGGCCGAGGCTCTCGTGCATGTGCAAGATCGAGGCGACACGCCGTGGCGGTCGCAGCTCACCGAGTGCGGCGCGGCCGGCACTGGTCGCCGCCTCGAAGGGTTCTCTCTGCGAGTGAATCCGCCCGTCGATGGGGTTTCCTTGCGGTACAAAGCTCATCTGTCGGTCATGGGCGACACGCCTTGGGTCGATCAAGGGGACTACTGCGGCACTCGCGGTCAGAACCGCCGCCTTGAAGCAATCTGGATCGAACTGGCCGAAGGAGCCGACCGTTTCGATGTCTATTATTCGGCGCACTTGTGCCGCTTCGGCTGGACTGGATGGTTCAAGAACGGCCAAATGTGCGGCACTCGCGGCGAGTATCGCCAGGTCGAAGCGATCAAGGTTTTTTTGGCGGCGAAGCGAGCTTAGGATTTCGGCCGAGCAGGAAACTTCAACAACTCGAATCTGATTTCACTCCCATGCCACCCAATCTGCGACCAGATGTCGTGACCCTGATCTTCGGCGGCTGCGTGCTGCTGGCGGGAGTGGTGCTGCAACTGACTCACCGAGCCGTTTGGCTGCGCGAGCAAATCGACTTCGAGAACGACCCACGCGAGCTTCGGCATTTCGAATCGCGTTATCGACGTCGCCGTCAAACGTCGGGACTGATTGCACTCGTCGGATTGCTGATTCCCGTGGTGGACTTGCCGGTCGTTTGGAATCTTGGCCCGCGTGCTCCAACGATCATGTGGTGCCTGATCGGCTGCCTCTGCATTTGGATTGGGGTTCTCGCGATGGGCGACTTGGCCACCACCCGAGCACATTCGCGAGCCGCACTGGCTCGGCTTGAAGTTCACAAGTTCGAACTCATGGAACAAATCGAACGCCTGCGACCAAAGCCGGAGTCATCGAGCGAACCGACGACCGATCATCAATGAGTGCGAATCCACGAGGCCACACTCACAGCATTTCGGAAGGAGACTGACACATGGGCATCTGGCTGATCGCCGCCGCATTGCTGGCGGACCCGCAAGCCGAGCTTCCGAAAGGTCGACTGGTCGTGATCGGTGGCGGCGAGACTCCCGCCGCCGTGGTGAATCGCACGCTTGAACTGTCAGGAGGCAAATCAGCAAAGATCGCGGTGCTGCCGTTCGCCAATCTTGAGTACGGCCCCAGTTCGGTGGCGACTTGGAAAAGAAACGGCGCGAGCAACGTCGTGCTCGTGAATCCGCAGCAACAGGCCGCCGCCGTGAAGACGATTCGCGAGGCGGACTTGATCTGGTTCCCCGGCGGCTTGCAGGGAGTTTTCATGAACAACATCCGAGGCAGCGATATCGCCGACACGATTCGGACCCGCTACCGCGACGGTGCGACCATCGGCGGCACCAGCGCGGGAGCGGCCGTCATGGGAAAGACGATGATCGGTGGCCGTTCGGACCTCGACAGCTTGAGGGCCGGCACAACTCCGTATCTGCAAGACGGTTTGGGCCTGTGGCCCGATGCGATCGTCGATCAACACTTCTTGCAAAAAGGCCGCTTTAATCGGCTGGCGCTGGCGGTGATCGACTACCCGGATTTGATGGGTGTCGGCATCGACGAAGAGACCGCCGTGGTTGTGCGCGGCCGCGAGTTCGAGGTCATCGGCAACAGCAACGTCACTATCATCGACGGCCGCAAAGCCAGTCGCGAGAAATTGTCCAAAGGCGAACCCGCTGCCGCTCGCAATCTCAAAATCCACGTCCTGCGAGCCGGCATGACGTTTCAATTCGACGAGTGACGATGCCTCTGCCCCCGACGCTGACCGATCGAGAAATCCTCGCCGCGCGCGGGCCGAAGGAGCCGGTTGATCCGTGGCAGCCGATCGCGGCGTTTGTCGAGCCGGAACGACAGGCCGATGGACGAGTGCTGGATGTCGCCACGATCTTTCTGGCAAACCGCGAGTGTCCGTTTCGCTGCATGTACTGCGATCTCTGGCGACACACGCTCGACGAACCGACTCCCGCTGGCGCGATTCCTCGGCAGATCGAAATTGCACTTGAACGACTACCACCAGCGAGCGTCGTGAAGCTCTACAACAGCGGCAACTTTTTTGACGCGGCCGCAATCCCGCCGCTCGACTGGCCCGCCATCGCCGATCGAGTGCGTCGGTTCGAGCGAGTCGTCGTCGAGAATCACCCGCTGCTGACCGACGAACGCGCGCTGCGGTTTCGAGAACAGCTCGGCACACCGCTCGAAGTGGCGATGGGTTTGGAGACCGCTCATCCCGACGTTCTCTCGCGGATGAACAAGCGAATGACGCTCGACGACTTCGCTCGCGCCGCGCGATTTCTGGTCGAGCACGACATTGCCGTGCGTGCGTTCGTGCTGCTCCGTCCGCCGTTCTTGTCCGAGGACGAGGGAATCGAGTGGGCGCTGAAGTCGATCCAGTTCGCGTTTGATTGCGGCGCGACGTGCGTCTCGGTGATCGCGACTCGCGCCGGCAACGGAGCGATGGATCGACTGCAATCCGAGGGTTGGTTCGCGTCTCCAAAGTTGTCGTCGCTGGAACAGGTCTTGGCGGCTGGTATCGAATCGGGAGGCGGCCGAGTCTTCGCAGATACCTGGGACGTCGCTCGATTCGCCGACTGTCCGCAGTGCGCGGCGGCGCGGGTCGAGCGATTGCGTCAAATGAATCTGTCGCAGACGATCCTGCCGCAAGTGATTTGTGACTGTGGCCGAGAGGATCGCCTGGCATGAGTGCTCTGGACGTGGACGTCGCGATTGTCGGAGGCGGTTTCGGCGGCAGCTTTCTGGCGCTGGTGCTGCGACGCGCAGGATTGCGAGTCGCGTTGATCGACCGCGGCCGGCATCCACGATTCGTGATCGGTGAATCGTCCACGCCGATTGCCAATCTCGTGCTGAAGGATCTTTGCTGCGAATACGACTTGCCGAACGTCGCTCCGCTGGCGAAGTACGGCACTTGGCAGGCGAGACATCCGCAGCTTGTGTCGGGGATCAAACGGGGCTTCTCGTATTTTCATCATGAAACCGGTCAGCCGTTCGTCGCCGATGCCGAACATTCGACCGAGTTGCTCGTCGCGGCCAGCAGCAGCGATCAGCATTCGGACACTCACTGGCTGCGGCAGGACGTCGATGCGTTCCTTTTTCGCGAAGTCGGTGCGGCGGGAGCGGATTGTTTCGAGGACTGCGAGGTCGGCGAGATCGAATCCGTGGGGCAGGTTTTCAACCTGCCCTTGAAGCACGGGCAGGTTGAAAACCTGCCCCACGAGTTGCGCACACGCTTCGTTGTCGATGGCAGTGGCGAGGGCCAGTTCCTCGCCAAGCGGCTGAAGATCGAGGATCGCACGCACGAGTTGCGGACGAACTCGCGAACCGTCTTCGCCCACTTTGCCGACGTGACTCGTTGGAAATGCTGTCTGGAATCGCACGGCATCGACACGGCCGAGCATCCATTTGACTGCGATCATGCGGCGTTGCATCACGTCTTTGCAGGGGGCTGGATGTGGCAACTGCGGTTCAACGATGAAACTGTCAGCGCGGGCTTCGTTCAGGACTTGAATCGCGGCGAGCGGCCGAATCTGTCCGCCGCGGCGGAATGGGAATCGTGGCTGCGGCGATTTCCGGCGATCAGCGAACAATTCGCGAACGCGAGAGTCGTCCGGCCGGAAGGTGGTCTTCGCAGCACCGGGCGATTGCAACGCAAGTTGGCTCGTGCGGCGGGAGGCTGGTGGGCGATGCTACCGAACACGGCGGGGTTCATCGACGCGCTGCACAGCACCGGAATCGCGCACACGCTGTGTGGGATCGAGCGACTGGCGCGAATTCTGATTCGGTCGCTTGGCCGCGACGATTTGGAATCTCAACTGCGCGAGTACGAACGCTGCGTGCGGGCCGAAGTCGAAATGATCGACTTGCTGGTCAGCGGTTGTTTCGCGGCGATGGGGGACTTCCAGCGATTCGCGACCGCGACGATGCTCTACTTCACAGCGGCGACCAGCTACGAGCGAGCGCGACTCGCCAGCGTCGGCGAGTTTCGGCCGGCGTTCCTGCTCGCCGATGATGAGCAGTGGCTCGCGGTCGTACGGCGGATGTGCGATCGGCTGCGTGAAGCGTGCAGCATCGAGCAGTTCGAGAAGGAGATGTCCGAAGCGATCCGGCCGTTCGACGTCGTCGGCTTGTGTGACCCCGCCGCGCGAAACATGTATCGGCACTCCGCGATGCCAGAGAATTAGCACGACGCGCAAGCGAGTGGTTGAATCGTGGGCCTCTTGAACCACTCGCTTGCGCGTCGTGCTAGTTTTGAAAGCGACTACACCAATCCGCGCAGTTTGCGAATCGTCCACTCGGTGGCGAGCAGCGTGACGAAGACGAGCAGGAACGGCCAGTTGTCCCAGAGGGGCTTGCGAGTGACTTCGGTTTCCTCGCGGCGGACGAGTCCCTCTTTCAACAGGCGTTCGAGAAACGCTCCGTGTTGTTCGGGGGCGACGACGCTGCCTCCGGTGAGACTGGCGAGTTCGGCGAGCAGCGCGTGGTCGGCGGCGGGGTTGTCGAGTTCCAGATCGCGTTCATCGACCAGAAATCGCGAGTTCGCGTCGCCAATTGGTTGGCCGTCTTTGGAGCGGGCTGTCACGGTGACCCAGTAATCGCCCGCGTGTTCGTTCTGCAGAAAATCGGCAGAGTATTCGTTGCCAACTCGCAGGACGGCCAGCTTTTGGCGTTCGTTTTTCGGGTTGGTCACGGCGACTTCAAAGTCCGCATCGGTCACAGCCACGCCGTCGGGCGAGCGAGCACCGAACGCCAGCTTGACTGGCGTGCCCGGCAGATAATTCCGAGGATCAATGCGGACCCAAACGGTTTGACCTTGGTCGTCCTCTTTGCGAGCCAACCAGAAAATCATCTGCCGCCAAAAGCGTTGATGCACGTTGCGAAAGCCGTGTGTCGCCCAGCGCCACGTCGTGTTGCCGGCGAAGGCCACGACCCGCGCCTTGCCCGCTTCGTTGGAGAGCAACAGCGGAATCCCTTGGTCTGACGTCGCGAGGATTCCGACGAAATCGTTCTTCGGTCGCAGCTTGTTCGCGCCGTCGAGAGGCGGCAAAGCTGACCAAGCCGCGAGGTTCTTGTCGGCCGACTCGACGCGCATGACGTAGTGGTTGAGTCCAAACGACGTCGGGATCATTTGCAATTCGTCGGAGTGACGCAGCGTGGGATCGATGTCGTCGCCGGAGACCGTTTCGCTGGCACGCATCGCCACCGGCAGCAGATCGGCGAGCGGAGTCTCGGCATACCCGCCCGCTCCGAAACTGTGATGTCCGCCGATCATCATCAGCCCAGCCCCTTCCTCCACGCGCGCGGCGAGTTGCTTGAGCAGTTCCGGGCCGAAGACTTTCGCGGGGACATCGCCGATGAGGTACACGTCGTAGCGGCCGCGCTGAAACATCTCCGGGTCGATGTCGTTGAGGTCGCGTTGCCGGCCGCCGCGCACCGGTTGAAAGTCGAGTTGCACTTGCTCGGTGGCATTGAGCAGCCGCATCCATCTTGCCTCGCTCGACGAGATCGCGTCGAAGTAGGCAACGTTGATGCCGCCGCGACGCACGGTCAGCAGCGTCTCGCGGAAGTTGTTCGCGGTTTTGATCTCCCCCTCGAGCGCGACGACCTCGACTCGAATCTTGAATTCGCCCGGCAAGTCGGGGATGTACGACAGCTCGACCGGGATGACATCGACGTTGCGAGTCGGTTCCAGAAACACGACGGGCTGCGCGTTCTTCGAGGCGGAAGGGACTTTCATCTCACCACTTTTCAGACCTTCGCGCGTGCGCGGGTCTTCGACCAGCAGTCGCACGGTCAGTTTCTTTCCGGCAGCACCGAGCACTCGCAGTTTGGCTCGCAGCGGCACCGTCTTTTTCACGAAGGCATACGGATCAACCAGCAGGTCTTCGACGATCAAGTCGAGCGACGTGTCGGTCGTTCCCGTGGTGCCGTAGGCGACCGGGAAGATCGGGATTTGCAACTCGCCGAGCCGCCGCGCGATCGCTCGCGGGTCGACGTCGTGAGGCGGCAACGCTCGTTGTGCTCCGTCGCTGTGCAAGAAGATTCCGGAAAGACCGCTGGCTTGGGCCTCGCGCAGGATCGACTCCAACACGAAGCCGATCGCGGATTGTTCGCCCGGTGCGGCGGGATCGGGCTTCTCGACCGAACGCGGTTCGCGGTCGAAGTCGGAGTAGCGGACCTCCATTTCTTTCTTCAGTTTCAGGAAGGTCGGCTCCGCCTCTTGCAGCGTCTTGACCAACACGGTTCGCCGAGTCGTGTTGGCCGGGCCGTCGGCGGTCTGCATCGACCGGCTGCTGTCTCCAAGCACGACGAGCATCGCCGCCTTGCGGCTCTTTTTGGTCCACTGCAACTCCGGTCGCAGAATCGCAAAGGCCAGCGTCAGCGCGATTAGCACTCGCAGCGCGACCAGTGTTCGCCGCCAAACGGCGGGCAGATGACGCACTCGGCGCGGATACGTCAACAGCACGAAGACGACCAGCCCGACGGCCGTCAGCAGCGAAACCGGCAGCGACCACACCGGGTCGAAAGCAAGTTGCAGAGTCGTGGTCGGGTCGTTCGGCATTGTAAGCAATGTAGCCCTCTCGCTCCGCGAGAGGAAAGCCGGCGGTCGAATGTGATGCGGGCGGCTCGCCTGCACCGGTGCAGGCGAGCCGCCCGCACCACAA
>CAMDPK010000152.1 GCA_945904015.1 Candidatus Kuenenia stuttgartensis
GTCCCCCGCACCATCACCGCCGCCGGACACCGCTCAATGAACTTGTCCAAGACGCCACTCGGCAACATCCCTGTGCCCTCCCGGTTCGTGACAAATCCCTGTCATCGAAATGGTTGTAGCAATTATCAAAGACCTTGAAAGGGGTGGATAGAAGCTGCTGAAGGTCGCGGTCGGCGTAATCGTGGTCAGCCCCGGCGGATGTTCAACCGCCGCTTGCCACTGAGTCGCCCCGACATACGAACTTCCCCACATGCCAATGCGACCACCGCACCAGGTCTGCTTGCTGATCCATTCGACCGCGTCGAAGCCGTCCTGACCTTCGTTGTCGTAAGGAAAGAAAGTCCCTTCGGACGCGAACTTGCCCCGATTGTCCTGCACGACTGCCACATACCCCGCCGCCGCGAATCGCTCTGCAACCGCCTTGGCCCGCTCCTTGTTGTAAGGCGTGCGCATCAAGGCCACGGGCGCGCTCTTGATCGCGTCGTCTCGATAAATGTCTGTCGTCAACCGCATGCCATCGCGCATCGGAACCATGACGGTTTCCATGCGAACTTCGGCACTGACCGACGACACATTGAACAACGCAACGAGAGTGACAGCGAACAGAGTGAATTGACGCAAAGCGGTCGTCATGAATTGGGCTCCGAGTTGTTACTGATTTGTCCGACGCACGGTGAAAGTTGTCTCAAGCCAGAATGTCCAACACGACGTTGCCATGCCGTGGGACAAAATACTCCGCCGAGGCAATTTCCGCGATGTGCGGCGAAGTTGCGACGCCTTGGAATGACGAATCTCGGCTGCCATCGGCCACGCTGCGGAGTTCGGTGCCGAAAGCGCCGAAGGCCGCTGCCGAGATTCTCACCGGGCCAGCGTTTCCAAAGCAAATCGCGACGATTTGCAGCACAATGTGTCCAGACCTCGGTCGTCGTGAAGTCGATCGCGGCGAGCGAATCCCAGTGTGCCTTGTGAAACGTTCCCCATGACATCGTCCTTATCCGATCCGGAGCTGGCTCAATGCCGTTGTCTTTCAGAATGTTACCGACGGTTAGATCGCTGATCTCATGGCCGACGTTGGCCAACGCCCCTTGAATCCGGTTGTAGCCCCACGTCGGATTCTCGCGAGCAAACTTTAGCACTAGGTCCACGATCACTTGCTCAACTAACGGCCGCCCCGGCGATGGCTTCCGCTGATCCGAGTAATCCCATTTGCGAGCCATGAGCCGGCGATGCCACCGCAGAATGGTCTCGGGGGTGACGATCCCCGCCAGCTCACGCAGCCGCCGAAGTCCCAGCACCTTGCCTTTGACCGCCAATCGCCGCCGCTGATCGTCGTCGAGCAGAATTCGTTTCTTGCCGACGACCTCCCTCAGAATCTGATTCTCCGTCCGCAGATACTCGATCGCCTCCTGCTGGCTGCGGTTGATCCACCCGGCCAATCCGATCAACAAGAACTGCCACGGATGCAGCACTGAATCCATCGCAAAGTTCCCTCGGGTGGGGGCCGCGCCTCAGGTTTCGGCCCAATCGTCCTCTCGAATTGGCCGACCTGGGGTAGGGTGCGGCCGAGATTCCTACCAGGCAATGTTTCCAAGGCATTTCACGGCAGGATGTTCAGCCACGGCGGAGTGTTTTGACCACACGCCATCTGGCTGAGATCGCGTTCCGCACGCGCGGCCAGTTCGACTTCGATCCTATGACAGAGCGATTCACCGACTGCGAAGAAGCCAATCAACTGCTGAGCAAAAAGTATCGTCCGTCGTTTGGCCTGCCAGATGTCGCCTGACCCGGCGATGGCCATTGGAATTCGCACAACCCGCCGGAGGCTCGGCGGGAAAGATCGGTTCTGTATTGGCGCATCAATGGCGGCCGATGTATTGTGGTGACGGCCACAAACACTCGGAGAACTTCGGAATGCTCTCGATCCTTGGCAAACGATGCGCGGCGACTTGCGATGGGTCTCGGCGGCAGTTTTTGAAGCTCGGCGGATTGGCTTTAGGCGGGCTGACGTTGCCGCAGATTCTCCAGGCGGAAGAGACGTCGCCGGTGACGCGAGGCAAAAATCTGTCGCACAAGGCGATCATCATGATCTACTTGTCCGGTGGGCCTTCACATCAGGACATGTACGATTTGAAAATGGATGCTCCCAAGGAGATTCGGGGGTCGTTCCGGCCGATCAACACGAACGTGCCGGGAATTGAAATCTGCGAGCACATGCCTCGGTTGGCGAAGATGATGGACAAGTTCGCCATCATTCGGTCGTTGTACGGTGGGCCGGATCAGCACGCTTCGGACATGTGTCTGAGCGGCTATCCGATCGGTCCGAATGGGCGGCAGGACAATCATCCGTCGCTGGGTGCGGCTGTTGCGAAGATTCAGGGACCGGTCGATCCCGCTGTGCCGCCGTTTGTCGGGCTGACGACGAAGACCGGGCACGCTCCGTATTCAAACCCTGGTTTGCCGGGATTCTTGGGGCACGCCTACGCACCGTTCCAGCCGGACAGCGACGGGATGGCCAACATGCGGCTCAACGGAGTCACGCTGGATCAGTTTCGAAATCGTCAGTCGCTCCTGTCGAGCTTCGACAGTTTCCGCCGGCTCGTTGACGCCAGCTCGAAGCTGCAAGGGGTCGATGCGTTTACTCAGAAAGCGTTCGATGTGCTGACGTCGAGCAAACTGGTCGAAGCGATGGATCTCGAAAAGGAAGATCCGGCGTTGCGAGACCGCTATGGCCGCGGTGCTTCGTCGCCTGCGTTCGGTGAAGACGCGGGGCCGCACTGGATGGATCAGTTCTTGATGGCTCGGCGATTGGTCGAAGCGGGAGTCCGTTGCGTCACGCTGTCATTCGGCAGTTGGGATCGGCACGGTGCGAACTTTGAACGTCTGCCCGAGCAACTCGGCAAGCTCGATCAAGCAGTGACAGCGCTGGTGGAAGACTTGCACGCGCGCGGACTCGATCAGGATGTGAGCGTGATTGCCTGGGGCGAGTTCGGTCGCACACCGCGCATCAATCCGGGTGGAGGCCGCGACCATTGGCCGCAGGCTTCGTGTGCCTTGCTGGCCTGTGGTGGCATGCGCATGGGACAAGTGATTGGCTCGACCAATCGCCTGGGCGAAGTCCCTCAAGATCGGCCGATCCATTATCAAGACGTCTTCGCGACGCTCTATCACCAGCTTGGCATCGACGTGAATACCGCCACCATCACCGATCCCAACGGCCGCCCGCAGTATTTGCTCGATCGCCGCGAGCCGGTTCGCGAACTCGTGTGAATTGATGGGAGTTTGCGACCATGCCGATTTGCAATACGCATCGCAGAGTCCGTCGCGGTGACATCGACCGGCGCGAGTTCTTGGTCGCTTCGGGCATCGGGATCGCAGGGATGTGCGAGCAACCCGCTCGCGCCGCGCCGCCAGTGAAACTGCCGGCGGAGCGAGCGTCGGCCAAGTCCACGATCATGATCTGGTTGAATGGCGGGCCGTCGCACATCGACTTGTGGGACATGAAGCCCGACGCGCCACGCGAGATTCGCGGAGACTTTCAGACAGTTTCAACCTCCGCGCCCGGCATCAGCCTGTGCGAGCATCTGCCGCATTTGTCGCGACAGGCGCATCACCTGGCATTGGTCAGATCGCTGGGGCAGCATGGCCGCGGGCCGAATGATCATCATCCGGGGTTCTACTACAACCTCACGGGGCATCCGCCGGGTGAGTCGTTTCCCAATTCTCGACTGGCACTCGCTGATGACTGGCCGTTTGTCGGTTCGGTGGTGGCTCATAAACTGCCGGCGCATCCGTCGCTGCCGTCGCTCGTCTGGCTGCCGACGAAGTCCGGCGAAAACGGTGTGCATCGTCCGGGAGCGATTGCTGCCCGGCTGGGCGTGCAGCACGACCCGTTGTATGTGGAGGGCAAACACTCGATGCCGCTCGACTTTCGCAGTCCCGCGCTGACGCTCGAAGGAGATGTGACGGTCGAAAGATTGCAGAGTCGGCACGAACTTTTGAAGTCGATCAGTGACGCTGAGCGGGATTTGGAAAGCAGCGCATCCGTTCGGAACTACAGCCTGCATCAGCACAAGACACTGTCGTTGCTGAGATCTCAGGGATCGAAAACGGCCTTTGACGTTTCGCGCGAGCCGGAGTCGGTCCGCCAGAAATATGGCAACACCGTCAACGCGATGAGCATGCTGATGGCGCGCCGGCTCGTCGAGGCGGGCGTGCCATTCGTCACGGTCTACTGGTACCACGACTACGAAGAGGACAAGAAACGCGGTTGTCTCGGCGGCGCATGGGATACGCACTGGAAGAATTTTTCCTGCCTCAAGGATTACCTGCTGCCGCAGTTCGACCAACCGTTTGCCGCGTTGCTCGACGACTTGCACACGCGCGAACTGCTGGACCAGACGCTGGTCGTGGTCACGAGCGAAATGGGGCGCTCGCCAAAACTTGGTGATCCTCGTTCGGGAGGCAGCGGTGCCGCGGAACCGGGCCGCGATCACTGGACGCACTGCCAAACCGCGCTCCTGGCCGGCGGCGGCATCCGAGGCGGGCAAACGTTCGGTTCCAGCGACAGGATCGGAGCCTACCCAGCGGAGCACCCGATTGGACCGGAGCACATCGTCCATACCATCTATCACGCGATGGGCATCCACGACTTGGAAGTCATCGATAGCCAGAACCGCCCCTACAATCTGCTGTCTGAGGGAAGCCCGTTGGTCGATTTGTTTTGAGGTCACCCAGACGCAGCATCATCCCAGATGGACGTGATCCGGGATTCCGCTTCGACGATTGAAAGCCATCCATGAACAGTCCCGCCGCGACGTCTCGACGACGCTTCCTGCAGGCCAGTTTGTCTGCGGGTGGAGCGGGGCTTTCTTTGGCGGACATTTTGCGTCAGCAAGCGTTCGCCGAGTCGACCAGGGGATCGACGGCTGACACGTCGGTGATTCAGATTTGGCTGGGAGGTGGTCCAAGTCAATTTGAAACATTTGATCCAAAACCGGAAGCTCCCGTCGAGATTCGGGGGCCGTACTCGGCGATCCAGACCAAGCTGCCGGGAATTTTGTGCTGCGAGAAGTTGCCGCGCACGGCAATGGTTCTCGACCGAGCGGCGGTCATTCGCACGGTCAGGCACGCTACGAACGGACATTTTGTCGGAGCACATTGGTGCTCGACCGGCTATTCCGGAGACCTCAATCGCAGCACGCATCCGTCGTCGGGTGCGATCGCCTCGCGGTTCCGAGGGGCGATGAATCTCGGTGTGCCGGCTTATGTGTTGCTCTCCGAAGAGCAGACTCGGAATCCGGAGATTGCGACTGTGATGGGAGCCGCGTATCTCGGATCTCAACATGCTCCGTTCACGATTCTGCAAGACCCGTTTCAAAAGAGTTTTCAGCAGGACAACGTTCGGCACGCGGCATCCAGTTTGAAACTCGCGGACGATTTCACGTTGTCGCGCGTCGCGGATCGGCGGTCGCTGCTGCGAGGGCTGGATCGTTTCGCACGTCAGGCAGACGCGACTCGCGCGATGGACGGGATCGACAGCTTCACGCAATCGGCGTTCGACATGTTGACGAGCGGTGCCGCACGCCGAGCGTTCGATCTCAATGAAGAATTGCCGGCCACGCGCGACCGCTATGGGCGACATCGCTGGGGACAGATGGGGCTGCTGGCTCGGCGGTTGGTGGAGTCGGGAGTGACCTTTGTCACGCTCAACACCGCGCCGGATTCGCTCTGCTGGGACTGGCACCGCAACATCGTGAACGACAACCGGCCGAGCGACGGGTCCGACGGCCCGACACGCGGCATGGACATCTCCGGGCCGCCGCTCGATCAGATGCTCTCGACCTTGATCGCTGATCTCTACGAACGCGGCCTCGATCGCAAAGTCCTGCTGGTGGTCTGGGGAGAATTCGGACGAACTCCGCGCGTGAACCCGACCGGCGGTCGCGATCACTGGGGCTCGCTGATGAGCATTCTGATGGCCGGCGGCGGATTGAAGGTCGGCCAAGTCATCGGCACCTCCAGCGCCAACGGCGAGGTTCCCGCCAGTCGACCGGTCTCGCCGACGGATGTGCTGGCCACCATCTACCGCCACTTGGGAATCGACCTGACCCGGCACACCGTGACCAACGCCGGCCGGCCGATTCCGCTCCTTCCCGACGGAGCGCCGATTGCCGAATTGCTGTGACCGGAATCGTCGGGTGCCCAGACGAGTTGGTGCGTCTGCCGTACCAAGCCGGTGCAATACAAACGAGAGGTCCGTCAATACGGGATCTGTTTTGCTTGTGAATGGGGAAATGGCCATGCGACGCACGACACCGCCACGAATAACTCGTCGCAGCCTCCTGGCCAGCGGTGCGGCCATGTCGGCTGCCTGCGCGTTTCGGTCTCTGTCCGTGTTACGGGCGCAAGAACAAGCCGAGAAGGCGCACGTCCGCTTAAAAGTCACCGACATTGAGACCCACGAGATCACGGTGCCCTACGAGGACTGGATCGCTTACGAGCTGAACCACTTCTACGGTCCCACGCGGCGCACGATCTACGTGGTTCGCACCAACAGCGAACTGATCGGTCTGGGCGAAAGCGATTCGCGGGAGCCGGACGCGGTGCTGGCGAAATACATCGGCTCGAATCCCTTCGATTGGGTCGGCGACGAGACCAGCCTGGGTTTGGGAATCGCCATGTACGACCTCATGGGGCAGGCGGCTGGCGTGCCCGTCTACAAGTTGTTCGGCCAGAAATATCGGTCGTGGGTGCCGGCGGCGGCGTGGACCGTCTCGACCCATCCCAAGCGGATGGCCAATGCCGTGCAAAAGTTTTCCGCCCGCGGTTTCACATGGCTGAAGTACCACTTGTCCCCGTTCGAAAACGTGATCGATCAGATGGAAGCCATGCAGGCGGTCGCACCGAAAGGCTTCAAGATTCATCACGATTTGACGATGGGGGGCACCGACGATCACACCTTTGAATTGCTGGAGAAGATCTCGAATTTTCCGATCGCCGGTTGCTTTGAAGACCCGCTGCCGGAAAAGGACATCGACGGCTACGTCGAGTTGCGTCAAAAGTGTCGGCTGCCGATCTTGTACCACCACTCGCCGTTGGGAGCCGGCTTTGAAACTCAGCGGCGAGCTGCCGACGGCTACATCCTCGGTCATGCCAAGATTGGCGATGCGATTCGCCGGGCCGGGTTGTTCGCACAGCTCGAACTTCCGTTCTCGCTGCAAAACGTCGGCGGCACGATCACGCGAGCGTTGACGGTTCACATGCAGGCGGCCTTCAAGACGGCGCAACTGCACTTCAACAGCGACACCGAGACGTGGAAGGCGGACGTCGTTCAGGAACGTCTCGAACCGGTCAACGGCCTGATCCGCGTGCCGGAACGTCCGGGACTGGGGCTGACGCTCGATCGCGCCGAGTTGGAGCGGCTCAAGAGTCTCAAACTCCCGGAGCAGCCGAAGTGGATCATCAAGACCAAGTATTCCAACGGGTCGATGATGTACAACATCGCGGATCCACACGATTCTCTGTTCATGGTCCGCCCCGACAAACGGCGTCTGGTCACGCTCAACTATGACGCTCCGCTCACGACCGAATACTGGGATCCGGACGGGACGCCGGCGTTCCGCGACATGTTTCAGCGACTGGAAAAAGTGGGCATGGTTCTGGAGCGACCGCAGACGTAGCGCGGAGTCGCCGCGATCGCTCGCCGCAAAAGCCGGGCTTCACGAGTTGGGTCGGTGCCTGGACGATGCCCGACGGACAGCTTTCGGTGGAATATGAAATGAGACACAAACAGATGACCGACCAAAGCTCACGAGTCGCGTGCGGGATGAGGATCTTGTCGCTCCTGTGCGTCTTGTCGGTAATAAGTCGCGCGGCGGAAGAGCCCAAGAAAGCCACGCCGAAGATCACATTCGAAGAGCATGTGCTGCCGATCCTCAAGGCGCGGTGCGTGAAGTGCCATGCGGGGGCTGAGCCGGCTCAGGGGCTGCGATTGACGACGCGGCGCGAGATCTTGCGCGGCGGGAAGTCTGGACCGGCGATGCGGATTGCGGCAGCGGAGTCGAGCTTGTTGTGGGAGAAGCTCGCGTCGAACGAGATGCCGAAAGGTGGGCCAGCGCTTTCGGCGGCGGAGAAAGGGATCATTCGCTCGTGGATCAATGACGGCGCGGCTGCGACCGATGCGACCGACGACGACGCGAACGAACTCAAGGAGAACACCGGTCAGCAGCCGAATGATCATTGGGCGTTTCGTCCGCCCGTTCGTCCGCCGGTGCCGAATGCTCGACACGCGGAGCGAGTGCGGAACTCGATCGACGCGTTCGTCATCGCGGCGTTGGAGGCGAAGGGGCTAAGTCTCTCAGCGGAGGCGAGTCGCGAAGTGTTGCTGCGCCGCGCGTCGTTCGACTTGATCGGTCTTCCGCCGACGCCGGACGAAGTGCGTGAGTTTCTCGCGGACCGTGATGAACTGGCCTACGAGCGGCTGATCGACCGACTGCTGGCCAGTCCGCATTACGGCGAGCGATGGGGCCGGCACTGGCTGGATGTCGCGGGGTATGCGGACTCGGCTGGAGTGCTCTCCGAGGATCGGCCGCTGCCGACCGCCTTCCGCTATCGCGACTACGTGATTCGCGCCTTCAACAGCGACAAGCCCTACGACCGGTTCCTCCAGGAGCAGATCGCCGGGGACGAACTGACGGACTACTGGACCGCGTACGAGAAGCTCGATCGTCTGCCGGACGAGGTCGTTGAAGCCGTCACCGCAACGGGCTACTTGCGATGTGCTCCGGATTCGAGCCGTCCGGATTTCTCGACAATCAAGAATGCCGACGCCCAATACTTCTACCCGACGATCAACGACACATTGCAGATCGTGGCGTCATCGACGATGGGGCTGACGTTGCAGTGTGCTCGCTGCCACAGCCACAAGTTCGATCCGATTCCACAGGTCGAGTATTTTCGTTTGCAGTCGATCTTCATGGCCGCATTCCGGCCGAAGCAGTGGATTCCGCAGATGGAACGACGGTTGCTCGTCGCATCGGCGGCCCAGAAGAAGTCGGCGGATGAGCACAACGGCAAGCTCGATGTGGAAATCGCGCGGCTGAAGAAAGAGCTAACTGACATACGGGTGCAGTTCGAACAGCGGCTCTTTGACGATCGACTCGCGACCCTGCCGGAACCGATTCGCGCTGACGTGAAGCAGGCTCTGAGCAAGCCCGTTGAACAACGCTCGCCGGTCGAGAAATACCTCGCCGACAAATTTCAACCGCAACTGCAACCGGATGACAAGACGCTCGACAAACTGCTGCCCGAGACGTTTGCCGACTATCGAACGGCAGGCGATCAACGAAACTCGGCCATCGCGGCGCAAGAGCGGCAACGCATTGGCTTCGATGAACTGCGAGCGCTCTACGACCAGCCGGGACCGGTGGTCACGCCGCTGTTGCGACGTGGCGACGCGCTGACTCCGGGGCCGCCGGTCGAGCCGGGTGTGCTGTCGTCGTTGACGACTCCGGTCGTGTTTCAATGGACTCCACCAGCGGCTGAAGCGAAGACGAGTGGCCGGCGACTCGCGTTTGCTCGCTGGTTGACTCAGCCCGATCACCCGCTGACGGCGCGCGTGATGGTTAATCGCATCTGGTTGCACCACTTCGGTGAGGGATTGGTCTCGACGTCCGAGGACTTCGGCACGTTAGGCTCGGCTCCGAGCCATCCGCAACTGCTCGACTGGCTCGCTCGCGAGTTCGTCGAGAGTGGCTGGAGCATCAAGCACATCCATCGGCTGATCATGACTTCGAGTGCTTATCGCCAGCGTTCGACGATTGATGAAGCAGCGCACGCTCGTGCGAAGGAAGTCGATCCCGACAATCGGTTGCTGTGGCGGCAACGTCTGCGGCGAGTCGATGCGGAACCTCTGCGCGACGCCATGCTGAGCGCTGCCGGTTTGCTCGATCACAAATTCTTCGGCAGTCCGATTCCGGTCGCTCGACGCCCCGATGGCGAAGTGAACATCGCGGACGGCCAGAACGATCGCCGCCGTTCGATCTACGTGCAGATTCTGCGCGGCAACCCGCTGACGATGCTGCAAGCTCACGACCAACCGGTGATGGAAACCAACTGCACGCGCCGCAGCCGCTCGACGGTCTCGACGCAAGCCCTCACGTTGCTCAACAGCGATGCGGCCGTCGCCTATTCCGTCGCCTTCGCCGACCGCGCCTTGCGAGAAGCACCTGATGCAACGATCCAGTTCGTGGCTCTCGTCGCCTTATCGCACGAGGCCACCGCGGACGAACTGAGCGTGTTGAGTGACTTCGTGACCGAGCAGCAGACGCGATACGTGGCACGCGGCGATCAGAGTGGTGCCGCCCGGCACAAGGCATTGGTCGATCTGTGTCACATGCTGCTGGCGTCGAATGAGTTTGTGTATGTGGATTGATCGTGGGATAGGCTTCCAGCCTGTCATACGTCCGTAAGAGGACAGAACGAGGAATGCCATGAAAAGAGAACGACAGGCTGGAAGCCTAGCCCACGAGCCTCTCTCGCGACGTGACGCCATCTCGCGCATTGGCAGTGGCTTCGGCGGGATTGCTCTCGGCGCGTTGCTGGGTGACTTCGACCTCACGGTTTCAGCGGCTGAGGGCGTGACTCACAACTTGCTCCCCAAGCGGCCTCATCATCAACCGCAGGCGCGGGCTGTGATTCAACTCTTTATGCACGGAGGTCCGAGCCAAGTGGACTTGCTGGATGAAAAAAAGGAGCTGGCTCGGTTGAGCGGTCAGGCACCGCCAGGCGAAGTCGCGGACGACGAGAATCGCACGACGTATCTGCTCGGCAGCCCGTTCAAGTTTTCAAAGCATGGCGAGAGCGGCTTGGCATTCTCGGAGGTTCTGCCCGGCATCGCGAACCACGCGGACGACATCGCCGTCATCCGTTCGATGTTCACCGAGCATCGCAATCATGAGCAGGCGATCTGGATGGCCAACACCGGCCTGACCGTCTCCGGCCGTCCGAACATCGGGTCGTGGATCGCTTATGGCTTGGGCGCGGAGAATCAGAACCTGCCCGCGTATGTCTCGCTACCGGACCCCGGAGGAATGCCGGTTGATGGTGCTCGAAATTGGTCGAGCGGTTGGCTGCCGCCGGTCTATCAAGGGACGGCAATTCGATCTGAGGGAATGCCGGTGTTGCATCTCCAACCGAAGACGGCACGAACGTCGGAGATTGATTATGGGCGACTGGAACTTCTGCGAAAGCTCAACGCCCGACATCAGCAAGCACGGCCCGGCGAACTCGAATTGGATGCCCGCATTGCCAGCTTCGAACTCGCCGCGCGAATGCAGCTCTCGGCCACCGATGCGCTCGATCTCAATCAAGAGACGCCAGCGACTCAGCAACTTTACGGCTTGGATCGAGACAAGACGCGCTCGTACGGCAAGCGCTGCCTGATGGCTCGTCGTCTGATCGAGCGTGGTGTCCGCTTCATCCAAATCTTCATGGCCGGGCAGCCGTGGGACACGCACGCGAACAACGTCGCCGGGACTCGCAGTTGCTGCGAGCAAACCGATCTGCCGATCGCCGGCTTGCTGACCGACCTCAAGCAGCGCGGCCTGCTCGATTCCACGCTGATCCTGTGGGGTGGCGAGTTCGGCCGAACTCCGGGTGCCGAGCAGCGCGACGGCAACAAGACACCCGGCATCGAAGGCCGCGACCATCATCCCTACGGCTTCAGCGTCTGGCTGGCTGGCGGCGGCATCCGTGGCGGCCAAGCCTACGGAGCGACCGACGACTTCGGCTACCGTGCCATCACCAACCGCACCCAAACCGCCGACTTGCACGCCACGATCCTGCACCAACTGGGCCTCGATCACGAACGACTCACCTACGCCCACAACAGCCGCGACGAACGCCTGACCGACGTTTACAAGGCTCACGTCATCCAGGAACTGCTTGGCCAATCCACACCAAGGGCTAACCAATGAACGCAACTCTTCGCGTTGTCATGTCGCTCGTGCTGGTGACGTTGTGGATGAATTCATCCCTCCTGGCTCAACATCGCCAGGCACCGCCTGGCATGTTCAAAGACTTGGATGACGAACTTGCCGGCGGAGCGATCGTTCTGCACGGCAAGCAACTCTTCATCGACAACTATGTGATCGAAGAGCTGGCCGGCGCGAAGAAGGTTCTCAACCAGCCGGTGAAGCATCCGAAGAATCCGCTGATCCGCCGGGACCAACCGTGGGAAGCGAATCTCTCTTCGCCGTTCGGTTATGGTGCGGTGGTGCGTGACGAGCGAGATGGGCTGTACAAGATCTGGTATCAAATCTGGCACGACGATAAGGACGCCGTGGGGTCGCTCGGCTACGTCACCTCGCCCGATGGGATCACTTGGGAGAAACCGATCACCGACAAGCAGGCGGGGAACAACTTCGCAGTCTTCGAACCCAAAGAACCCTGGGTCAGCGGTGCTGGCGTGATGATCGACTCGGCGGAAAAGAATCCCGAGCGGCGTTTCAAGATGCTGTATCTGGCCAAGCCGACCGGCAAGCCGAGTTCGTTGCAGAGCTGCGTCGCGTACTCGGCCGACGGAGTGCATTGGAAGCCCGAGCCAGAAAACCCGCTGATTCCGTACAGCGACACGCAGATCGCGCCGTATTGGGACGCTCGGCTGAATCGCTTCGTGGCCTATCTCCGCTTTGGCCCGCCCAACGTGCGGATCATCAGCCGCATTGAAAGCGAAGATTTCTTCCACTGGTCGCCGAAAGTCACCGTCGTCAAGAAGTGCAAGCTCGACGCGCCGTTCTCGACCGAACTCTACACGATGGGCGCGATGCCGTATGAGGGGATCTATATCGGGGTGCTCAACACGTATCACGGCGAGACGATCAAGTCGATTCCCGACGACCAGCCGTGGATGGATCGGGTCGACAATCAATTGGTCTTCAGCCGCAACGGCGTCACTTGGCAGCGAGTGCTGAAAGATGGAGCCATCTCCGCGATCGAGCTGCGCCGCGAACGGGACTGGAAGCAGGCCGCAGCGCAGGCCACGTTTCTGCCCTATGGCGAGTTCAGAAAGGACTGGGATTGGGGTCAAATCTACCCGCATCATCCTCCGTTAGTCGTCGGTGACGAAATCCGATTCTATTACACCGGTATCACGGGGCGGCATTGGCACACCTATCACAAAGACACGCGAGACAGCGGCATCGGCTTGGCGACGTTGCGGCTGGACGGTTTTGTTTCCGTGAATGCTGCGGACAACGCGGGATCGTTGACGACGAAGCCGCTCGTGTTCTTCGGCGACACACTCATCGTGAACGCGAACGCGGCGGGCGGCTCGCTCACGGTCGAGGCTCTCGATCCTGACGGCAAGGTCATCGAAGGCTTCGGCACTGCCGACTGCACGCCGATCACGGCCGACAGCGTCCGCTATATCGTCTCCTGGAAAGGAAATCCGGATTGTCACTTGCTGCAAGCGCGGCCGATCAAGCTGCGATTCCATTTGAAGAACGCGAAGCTGTATTCGTTCGAGCTGAAGATTCGCCATAACCACTACCTGCAGTCGTACGATTAGCCATCGACCAGTTCAAACAGAAGTTGCCCAACTTGAAAGTCACGGACGACACGGCCGAGTGATCTGGCCAAGCGGGGATCACGATAGTTACGTCCAACGAGACCAAGGCACTCATGGCGTACGTCGAAAAAATGGTTCTCCGCCACTCAGGTTGATTCTTGTGTTTGAGATTTTCCGAATCGGTCGAGGACTCGCAGTCGGAAGTGGCGGAAGTTGAGCATTCCGAAGGTTCGGCGGAGAATGGTGCGGAGACCGTTGTTGAAGTCCTCAGTGGGACCGTTGCTGGAGCGGGACACAAAATAGTTCGCGATCTTGTCCTGCGAGCGTTCCAGGGTGTCGCAGAACTTGTTGAGTGCCGCCAAGCCCAACGCGCGGGCGGCGGTCAGCCACTTTGTCAGGCGGGCGGAGCCGGCGGCATGCTCGGTCTACTTCCAGTAACTCAATCTCAGTATCCGACTCAATCGCGGCAGATGGCGAACGCTTCGATTTCGATCAGCAGGTCTTCAAACGCGAACCCTGAGACGCAAATCGAAGTCGCTGCCGGGCCGGGAGCGGGATAGAACTCGCGCTGCACGCGGTCGATGGTCGCTTTTGTTGTGGCAATCTGATTCCAGTCCCCATCGCCGTAGTAATAGATGTAGAGCTTGGCGACATCGCTCTCGTCGAGACCTCCTTCGGCCAGCACGTTGCGGATGAACCGGAACACGTTTCGAGTCTGAGTTTCCATATCCTTGCCGACCGCTTTCGCGCGGTTGTCCGCAGAGATTTGGCCGCCGATGAATGCCAGCTTGCCGATCCGCCAGCCCTGAGTGAACTGCGTGTTGGGGATGCTCCAGTCCCAATGGTCTTCTGGTTGCAGACGTTGCTTATCCTCGCCGAGCACGCCGATTCCTTCGACTTGAATCAACTCGGCGGAGTTCGGAAAACCGGTGATCCGCAGCCCCGCACCGGCGGCGGACGGGATCGACATGTAACGCCGACGGACGTTCGTCATCTTCTCCCAGTAGTCGGTCACTTCGCGGCCCTGGCCGAAGAAGCGGAAGAACGTGTTCTGCCGCATCAAGCTGTTTCGGTCGCCGCCGCCGACTCGTAGCAGCGTGTCGAGATTACGAAAGGCATGATCGGTCTGGACCTCGATGTCGCCGACACCCAGCACGCGGCCCTGCGCATCGAGCGAGCGTTGTCCGCCGACGAAGATCATGTCGCCGACTTTCCACCCGTGTGAAAACGGCAGCGGCTTGCTCCAGCTCCAATGGCCATCCGGCATCAACCGTTCCCTCGGTTCACCAACGACTGCCCAGGCGTCGATCTGAATCAACGCGCCCTCGCGATCGAGTCCGACTCGCGTTTCGGTCGTCGTCGGGCCAGGGTCCGAAAAATAGTCGAGTCGGACTCGGTCGATGTCATCCAGAAACTTCGCCACTTCCACGTCACTGCCGTCGCACTGGAAATAGATGTTGTGCTTAACGACGTCCTTCATCCCGGCCCCCGCCTCAACGAGCACTCGCTTCAGTGACTCAAACGCATTCCGCGCCTGCGTGGTGATGTCGGAGCCGACAACTCGGTCGTGCTCATCAAGTGACATCTGACCGCCGACCAGAATCAGATTCCCAGCCCGCACCGCCTGCGTTCCGCTGCCGGAAGCTCCTCCTCGATGATTCTGGGGCGCAATGAATTCTTTCTGCATTCGTCGTCTCCATTGATTCGTGGGGTGTCATTGATGTCGAGAGATGCGGTCTTTCAACCTACGCCAACCGTGTGTTCGTCGTCGCTTCGCGCAGCAAGATGAACGCCATCTCGAAGAGCAACTCGCACGCGTTCGATTGTAGGCGAAGTTCGCGACTTCGTAGCTGCCGCCACCAACCAAGGTCAACCGTGCTGTTTCAGTCGCTGTTCGACGGTGCTGGCCATGCTGCGTGCTCGTGGGAAACGAGTCACTCCACCCATACGACAAGCCAACGACGTCGCGGTGAAAAATCTCACGCCCGGCATCGACCGCAGCAACTCCGCGTCTTGGCTGCTCCCGCAACGCTGGACGAGGAGCACTTCCAGTTCGACAACTCGTTACTGCGCCTGCTCCAGATCGTTCAACAAGTGATTCATCTCCAGCCGATCCATCGGGGGCAACACCAACTGCTTGAGCCAAGCGATGGCACGTTTCGTGGGAAATGTCTTGGTGGGCATGTCCCATTGCAGGTTATGACGCCAGGGAAGGTGCTTGATCTTGTTGATCAAACGAGTCCGTGTCTGGCTCGCCTCCTGCCGAAGTGTGGTCAGGCGGCGATTCTCTTGATCCGTCGAAGACGCGATGCCAACTTGCCGACGACCACGCACGGGCTTGCCCGCCAGAAAACGCTCGCGGTTGACCCACAACAGTTCGCTCAGCGCGGCGGCATCCCGCCGGTCCGTTTTGCATTGCTTCCGCTCCTCCGGCTGAATCAGGATCGCCTTGTGGCGACTGTAGTCGTGCAGCAATCGGATCAACAAATCGTTGAAGCCGCACACCTCCAAAACGGCGATGAAAGATTCACCCATCCCTGACGCAGTTCCGAGTCAGCTTGGCAAAGAACGCCTGGATCTTCTTCGGCTGCGTCGAGACCTGCCGAGCTTGCAAGACATCACCCTGATCATCACGCAGCGAAATCGTGATCTGACGGGCATGCTGGTCGATTCCTAAGTACAACATCGTGTTGGTTCTCCTGTTGGGGAAAGGGGGACAGTCTCCCACCGGGATAGGACAACCACTGCTTGATCGAAAGAATCTCTCTTTCATAGATATCAAAGGGGTTGAATGAATTCCACGTTTGTTTATCCGTTGGCTGCCGTGCTATGTGCATTGCTCCGTCCGGTGAGTGCCAACGAAACCCTCGTGCGCACATTCCTCGCACAACACTGCTACAAGTGTCATGGCGGCGAGCAACAAGAGGCGGGTCTGAGGCTCGATCGTTTGGCGTGGCAGCTCGACGATCGTTCGCTGGCCCGCCCGTGGGTTGCGGTGCTCGACCGCGTGACAGCGGGAGAGATGCCACCGGCTGATGAGCCGCGACCTGACACCATTGAGCTGAAAGCGGCCACCGACTATTTGCAAAGCGCACTCCACGAGGGAGATCTCGCCCGCCAACAGCGAGAGGGCCGGACCGTCTATCGCCGCTTGAATCGCTTCGAGTACGAGAACTCAGTCCGGGATCTGTTGGCGGTCAATCTTAAGCTGGCCGATCTGCTTCCCGAAGACACGCTGGCCAGCGGCTTCGACAACATCGGCGAGGCGCTGACTGTGTCGTCGGTGCTCATCGAACGCTATTTGGAAGCGGCTGACGCGGCGCTGGATGCGGCTCTTGTGACAGGCCAGCGCCCCGAAACGAAGAGTGTCAAGGTGACCCTCGTGCGGCATCCCGATGATTATCGCTTGAAGCTCGCGTGCCGGCTGTTGCCCGACCAGACCGTGATCCTCTTCAACTCGCGCGCTTCGCTCCACGTGCTCGAAAAGTTTCGCGCGCCCGTGGCCGGCCTGTACCGGTTGCGGATCTCGGCTTATGCGTACCAAAGCGCGGGCCAGCCGTTGGTGATGTCGATCCATAGCGGTTCGTTCGAGCCGAACGTGGCAAACGAAGAGTTGATCGGGTACTTCGATCTTCCGCCCGATAAGCCGCAGGTGATTGAAGTCGTGGCGAAGCTGCCGGCACAAGGCACGCTCAAGCCGCTGCCCTACCGAGTGGGCGATCGTAATCTCCAGGATTGGAGCACGTACGCGGGGCCAGGAGTGGCAATCCAGTGGGTCGAGATCGAAGGACCGCTGATCGATCAGTGGCCGCCAGCGAGTTATCAACGACTCCTGGGCGACGTGGATCTGAATACCGGCACGCTCGACGATGCCCAGACGATCCTTCGCTCATTCGTACCGCGAGCCTTTCGCCGTCCGGCGGCGGACGAGGAAATCGCGCCCTTCGTGGAAATGGTGCGAGTGCATCTGGCAGACGAGCACAGTTTTGAGCAGGCATTGCGAGTTGCGCTCAAAGGCGTGCTCTGTGCGCCGGAGTTCTTGTTCCTGATCGAGAAGCCTGGCCGGCTCGACCCCTACGCCGTGGCGTCGCGGCTGTCGTACTTCCTGTGGAGCGCCGCGCCCGACGAGAAGCTGTTGGCCTTGGCGAAGGAGGGAACGCTGGCCGAGCCCGCGGTCCTCCGCGAGCAAGTGGAACGCATGCTTCGCGATCCGAAATCGAATGCCTTCACCACCAACTTCACGGGCCAATGGCTCGACTTGCGCAAGATCGATTTCACGCAGCCGGACAAGACCTTGTATCCGGAGTTCGATCCGCTGTTGCAGAAATCGATGGTCGACGAAACGCGAGCGTTCTTCCAGGAGCTGCTCGATCACGATTTGAGCGTGTCGAACGTAGTCCACTCCGACTTTGCAATGCTCAATGAGCGGCTGGCCGAGCACTACGCCATTGCTGGAGTAACTGGGCTGATGATTCGCAAGACGCCGCTGCCCGCCGGCAGCCACCGCGGTGGCGTGCTAACTCAAGCCAGCGTGTTGAAAGTCACCGCCAATGGCACCACCACCTCACCCGTCGCGCGCGGCACGTGGTTCTTGGACAAGATCCTCGGACATCCCGCGCCTCCGCCGCCGAAAAACGTGCCGGCTGTGGAGCCTGACACGCGCGGGGCGAAGACGATTCGCCAGCAACTGGCCGCGCATCGCAACGCGCCGGAGTGCAACGCGTGCCATGCGAAAATTGACCCGCCGGGTTTCGTGCTCGAAAACTTCGACGTGATCGGCTCCTGGCGAACGAACTATCGCACCCTCGGCCCCGGCGCTGACGTGCCGCTGGCGATCGAAGGGCGGAGAGTCGAGTATCGCGTGGGACCGGCGGTCGATGCGAGCGCCGAATCAACTGACGGCCGCCGCTACATCGATATTGAGGCGTTCAAGCAGGCCCTACTCGCGGATCGCGAGCAGATTGCCCGCAACGTGGCGGAAAAATTGCTGATCTACGCCACCGGTCACGGTTTGGAGTTTGCCGATCGCCGCGCGGTGACGGAGCTGCTCAAGCGTGCGAAAGCCGGCGATTATGGTTTGCGCTCGCTCGTGCATGAAGTGGTTCAGAGCGAGACATTTCTAAGGAAGTAAAGGTGCTGGCGAAATGACCCGCCCAATATCGCGACGATTAATGCTGCAGGGGACAGGCGTCACATTGGCGTTGCCGCTCCTCGATGCCATGGCTCCCCGGGGGTTTTGCGCAGAAAGCAAGGCTCCAGCACGGATGGTCACGATCTGCACCACGCTGGGTCTGCACGCCCCCTACTTGATTCCCGCGCAGAGCGGGAAGGATTACCAGATCACACCTTATCTCGAAAAGCTCAACGCGTTTCGAGACGATTTCACGGTGTTCTCGGGCCTGTCGCATCCCGGAGTCGATGGCGGCCACTCCTCCGAATCGTCGTTCCTCACCGCCGCGCCGCGTCCGGCTGATGCTGGTTTCAAGAACACAATCTCGCTGGATCAATATGCGGTCGAGCGCCTGCCGGCGGCGACGCGGTATTCGAGCCTAGTATTGAGCACCGGTTCGGTGGGGAGCAGCAGCCACCCCTTTCAAGGTCTCTGATAATTGCTACAACCATTTCGATGACAGGGATTTGTCACGAACCGGGAGGGCACAGGGATGTTGCCGAGTGGCGTCTTGGACAAGTTCATTGAGCGGTGTCCGGCGGCGGTGATGGTGCGGGGGAC
>CAMDPK010000153.1 GCA_945904015.1 Candidatus Kuenenia stuttgartensis
TGTCGGCGTTTCGCAAACTGCCACGCATGGTCGCTCGCGAAGAGCGTCGGCAGCGCAAGGATCGGATCGTCGCGCTCACGAAGTCTGTCGAGCAGTCACCCGACGTCGCCGCCAAGTGGTTGGAACTGGCCGAGTTGGAAAAGCTCGACGGCCAGACGAAATTGGCGACCGCTCATTTCGGTCGCGGCTACAGCCTGCAGGCGCAGACGCTGGCTCGCGCGGGCAAACTCGATGAAGCCATCAAATCGGAAGCCCTCGCCACCGAGAACGAGGCCGACTTTGCGGCGCTGTTTTCCGCACGAGCCTTAATCGCCGCGAACCAGGAGCGTGATCGTGACGCCGTCAAACTGCTCGAAGAAGCACTGACACGCACGCCGCCGAAATCTCCCGATCGCTGGCAGATTCTGGCCGATCGAGCCGCCGCGTACTCGCGTTTGGCGACTGGGATGTCGGGCACACATCAGGATTGGGAGAAGTCACAAGCCGATTTCGCGTCCGCGATTGCCAATTTTCCGCCGACATCGAATTCCGACGACAACGCTGCCGCTCTGCAGACGCTCGCGCGATTGCACTTCGAACACGCGATGACTTGGGAAGCTCTCGCCGTGCGAGACGGCTCAAAAGTCGATTTGTCGCGACTCGCGCTCGCCGAGAAATCACTGCTCACCGCGACGACTTTGAATCCGAAAGAGCCGCGATTCGCGTTATCGGCCGGACAGAATCTCTTGCGGCAAGTTCACAGCGCCGCACCGGGGTTTGCCGAGCTATTGGACCGCGCCACCGTGTTGCTGACGACCGCCACGAAGCTCGATGGCAAGCAGGCCGAGGCCCACTTCGCGTTGGGAGATTGCCAACTGCTGCGCGGCAAGCACGTCGAGGCTCAAGCCGCCTTCGACAAGGCCGTCGAACATGCGGAAGGCGTGTCGGCTGATCGACAATTCCAATTCAACCTCAATCAAAGTCTCGCGTACCTCCGAGCTCCTCGCGACGACACAAAGGCTCTCGCAGCGGCCGATCGCGCGATCTCGTTGCAGCGCTTCGACGCTGCCGGACATTTCGCGCGCGGACTCGCACTACGAAATCTGAAGCGGGTGAACGATGCCGTCTCGGCGTTCAACGAAACGATCGCCGTGCAGCCCAAGCATGTCGGAGCTTTACTCGCTCGCAGCCAACTGATCGTCGAACATCAGAACTCAACGGCCAAACAAATCGAGCAAGCCACTCAAGACATCGAAACCGCACTCGCCGCCGCCACCACCGACGAGCACACCGCGGAAGCACACTATGTCCGCAGCTTGGTCTCTCTGAAGGCTCACGTTTCTAACGTCACTCAAACGGCGACCGCCGAACCGGCATTGCTCAAAGCTCAGCGAGACTTGCTGCAAGCAGTGAGGCTAGTGCCGACGAACACGGTCTACTCGCAGGCGGCAACCGACCTGTTCGATTACGCCTCGAAGTTCACTTGGTCGGACGCCCAACGTAAATCGGAATCCGAAACGTTGCAGCGCGATCTGAAGGCACTTCGAAAGAAATAGCCTGGCTCAGCCGCAAGCCGGTAATGCCTTGCGCACGTTCCGAATAAGGCGCTTCCGATCGGTTGGACCGCATGACTACAATCCCAATCCTTCCTCGGCCGAGCCTGATTGGCCGCGAAACGTTGCCCACCTGAATTGAGGACTCGCCGATGACCCGTTGGCTCTTGGGATTTGGTGTTGTTGTCGGAATCGCTGGAACGCTTTCGGCCGCTGAGCCGGCTTCGGAAAAGCTTGAATTCGGCCGCGATGTGCGATCCATCCTGTCGAACAACTGCTTCAAATGTCACGGCCCCGATGAGAAGCAACGTCAGGCGGGTCTGCGGCTCGATCAGCGCGACGGAGCCACCGCGAAACTCGAATCGGGCAAAGCCGGCATCGTCGCCGGCAAGTGGAGCGACAGCGAAATCATCGCTCGGCTGACGACCGACAACGCTGACCTCAAGATGCCGCCGCCGTCGTCTGGCAAGAAGGTTTCACCAGAACAGATCTCGACGCTCAAACGCTGGATCGACGAAGGGGCCGAGTACAAGCCGCATTGGTCGTTCGTCGCGGCCGCTCGGCCGGAGTTTCCCAAGGTTGCGGACGAATCTTGGATCAAGAACCCGATTGATCGCTTCGTGCTCGCGAAGTTGGACAAGGCCGGACTGAAACCCTCTCCGCCAGCCGACAAGGTGACTCTGATTCGCCGGGTCACGTTCGATCTGACCGGTCTGCCGCCGACTCCAGTCGAGGTTGATGCGTTCGTCGCCGATCAGTCGCCGGAAGCTTACGACAAGCTCGTGGAACGACTGTTCAATTCGGCGCGGCATGGTGAGCATCAAGGGCGCTTCTGGCTCGACGCGGCCCGCTACGGCGACACGCATGGGCTGCATCTCGACAACGAGCGTTCGCTGTGGCCGTATCGCGATTGGGTCATCGGAGCGTTCAATCGCAACGTGCCGTTCGATCAATTCACGGTCGAGCAACTCGCCGGCGACTTGCTCCCGAATGCGACTCAGGAACAACGCATCGCGTCAGGCTTCAACCGCTGCAACGTGACGACCAGCGAAGGAGGTTCGATCGACGACGAAGTTCGCGTGCGATACGCGGTCGATCGCACCGAAGCGATCGGCACCGTTTGGCTCGGACTGACGGTCGGCTGCGCGGTCTGTCACGACCACAAGTTTGATCCGATCACTCAAAAAGAGTTCTATCAACTCTACGCCTTCTACGGCTCGACGGCCGACGCGGCGATGGACGGCAACGCGCTGTTGCCTCCGCCGGTCATCAAGCTGCCGTCGGCCGAGCACGCCGCAAAGTTCAAAGTGATCGACGATGAACTCGCCGCCATTCGCAAGCAGGTCGGCGACGAGGTCGCCAAGATCGAATACACCGAACCCGCACCGGTCGAAGGCAAGCCCTCCGGCGAGCCGAAAGAATTCGTGTGGATCGACGACGCCGCTCCATCGGGAACCAAGCTGGAAGGAAACTCGCCGTGGGAGTTCGTGACGAAGCCGGCTCCGGTCTTCTCCGGTGAGAAGTCGACCAAGCGATCCGGTGAGGGGAACACCCAGCACTTCTTCACCGGAGCAACGGCTCCTCTGAAAATCGGCGAAGGGGACAAGCTCTTCGCGTACTGCTATCTCGATCCGGCAAACCCGCCAAAGACCGTCATGCTGCAATGGAACGATGGCATTTGGGAGCACCGAGCGTTCTGGGGCGAAGACAAGATCGCCTTCGGAGCGGGTGACGTGCCAGGGCATCGACGGCTCGGCGACTTGCCGAAACTCGGCGAGTGGGTGCGATTGGAAGTCGATGCAGCTCACGTCGGTTTGTCGGCCGGCAAGCTCGTGAACGGCTGGGCCTTCACGCAATTCGACGGCACGATGTACTGGGACAAGGCGGGCATCATCACTCGCACGCCACAAGACGGAACCGGCTTCGAATCGCTGCTCGCGTGGGAGACGTACGAGAAAGCTCAGGCCCAATCGAAAGTCCCGCAGCCGATCCGCGACGCGATCAAGCTGGAAGCCGAGAAACGCAACGACGACCAGAAGAAACAGATTCGCGAATACTTCCTCACCAACATCTACGCCAAGTCGCAAGTGACTCTGGCCCCGCTCAACACGAAGATCGAAACGCTCAACAAGCAGCGAACCGACATCGACGGAGCGATCCCATCGACAATGGTCATGGCTGACATGCCGCAGCTTCGCGAGACGAACATCCTGATCCGCGGCGCGTACAACAAAAAAGGCGACAAGGTCGAGCATGGCATCCCGGCCGCGCTGGGGGGCAAGCTGCCCGAAGGCGCTCCGGTCAATCGGCTGGGACTGGCGAAGTGGCTGGTCGATCCGTCGCACCCGCTGAGTTCTCGCGTCACGGTCAATCGCTTCTGGCAACAGTTCTTCGGCCGAGGCATCGTGAAGACGTCCGAAGACTTGGGCGTTCAAGGCGAATGGCCGACGCATCCAGAGTTGCTCGACTGGCTCGCCACCGAGTTTCAAACGCCGACCGCTCGCACTCTCGTCGAAAACACCGAAGCCGCCGTTCCCAAGAATTGGGACATGCGACATCTCTTACGGCTGATCGTCACGTCGAACACGTATCGCCAATCGAGCCGCGTCTCGGCCGACCTCGTGAAACGCGATCCGGAAAACATGTTGCTGGCTCGCGGCCCGCGATTCCGCTTCGACGCCGAAGTGATTCGTGACTCGGCCCTGTTCACGAGCGGCCTGCTGGTCGAAAGAGTCGGCGGCAAGAGCGTCAAGACGTATCAGCCGGATGGACTGTGGGAGTCGGTCGCGTTCGTCGGCAGCACGACCAGTCAATTCAAACGAGACGCCGGCGAGTCGTTGTACCGCCGGAGCATGTACACGTTTTGGAAGCGGACGTCCCCACCGCCGTCGATGACGACCTTCGACGCACCCTCACGCGAGGTCTGCACCGTCCGCCGCCCGCGCACGAACACGCCGCTGCAAGCCTTGGCCACCATGAACGACGTTCCGTACGTCGAAGCCTCACGCCACTTCGCCCGCCGCATGTTGCTCGAAGGAGGCACGACGTACCCGGACCGGCTGACTCACGGCTTCCGCCTCGTCACCGGCCGCAAGCCGTCCTCCGCCGAGTTGGAAGTGCTCGTCGCTCTCTTCCAAGAACATCACGCCCACTACCAATCGAAAGCGGATGAAGCGGTCAAGCTGCTCAGCATCGGCGAATCCAAGCGCGACGAATCGCTCAACCCCAGCGAATACGCCGCGATGACAATGGTTGGCAATCTGCTGTTGAACTTGGACGAGACGCTGACGAAAGAGTGACCACTCGCCGTTGCCGTTTTATTTTTTCGATCAAACTTTGTGAACCAACGGAGCCGACAACATGGACCCGATTCAAGAATATCAACTGCGTGAAACCCGACGTTACTTCTTCGGCAAGTGCGCCGCCGGACTCGGTGGAGCGGCTTTGGCTTCGACGATGAAGCCGCAAACGCTGCTGGCGGAGCCGGCGGTGAATGAGTCGGCAGGCATGATGCCCGCGCTGCATCATGCTCCGACGGCTAAGCGAGTCATCTGGCTGTTCATGGCCGATGGGCCGTCGCAGATGGACCTCTTCGATTACAAGCCGAAGATGGAAGAGTACTTCGACAAGGACTTGCCGGAGTCGGTCCGCAATGGGCAACGCATTACGACGATGACGTCGGGGCAGACTCGGTTCCCGATCGCGCCGACGCTGTTCAAGTTCCGTCCGCACGGCGAGAGCGGAGCACTCGTCAGCGAGTTGCTGCCGGAGATTGGCTCGATCGTGGATGACATCACGATCGTGAAGTCGATGCACACCGATGCGATCAACCATGACCCGGCGATCACATTCATTCAAACTGGTAGCGAACTCCCCGGCCGGCCCAGCGCGGGAGCTTGGATTTCTTACGGCATCGGCAGCCCGAATCAGAACCTGCCGAGCTTCGTGGTGCTGACGTCACGCATCGCTCCCGGTTCGGCCACGCAGGCACTCTTCTCGCGGCTGTGGGGTTCGGGATTCCTGCCGACCAAACATCAGGGAGTCGGCCTGCGATCACAGGGTGATCCGGTGCTGTATCTGTCGAACCCCGCTGGAGTCGATCCGACGACGCGACGCAAGATGCTCGATGGACTCGCCAAGCTGAATCAAAAGCGGTTCGAGGAAATGGGTGATCCGGAAATCAACACGCGGATCGCTCAGTACGAAATGGCGTTCCGGATGCAGACGTCGGTGCCAGAATTGACCGACATCTCGAAGGAGCCGAAGCATGTGCTCGACATGTACGGCCCGGAAGTCACCGACCCAGGCACGTTCGCCTACAACTGCCTGCTCGCGCGGCGCATGGCCGAGCGGGGCGTGCGATACACGCAAGTCTTTCTGCGCGGTTGGGACCATCACGGCAGCCTGCCCGGCAGCATCCGCCAACTGACGAAAGCCGCCGACCGTCCCGCTGCCGCGCTGGTCAAAGACTTGAAGCAGCGCGGAATGCTCGACGACACGCTGGTCGTCTGGGGCGGCGAGTTCGGCCGCACGGTTTACAGCCAGGGAACGCTGACCAAAGACAACTACGGCCGCGACCATCACCCGCGCAACTTCACGATGTGGTTCGCCGGCGGCGGCATGAAGAAGGGACTCGTCCACGGCGAGACCGACGATTTTTCTTACAACATCACCGAGAAGCCAATGCACGTCCACGACCTCAACGCCACGCTGCTGCATTGCCTGGGCATCGACCACGAGAGGCTGACCTACCGCTTCCAAGGCCGAGACTTCCGCCTGACCGACGTGCATGGCAACGTGGTCAAGGAGATCCTCGCGTGAGCGGCTTCTGTCAGCCGATGACAGCAAAGCCGAGAGTTCCCCGTCCCACCAGGACTTTGTCATGTTGACTCTCACCGGATCGCGGTCCTCGTTCTGTGATGGCGTGAGCCGCCGCAACTTTCTCAAGGTGGGTGCGTTGGGGTTCGGTGGCTTCGGCCTGGCGGACCTGCTGCGTCTGCGGGCCGAGGCGGGAGCATCGCCGAACATTCCGAAGTCGATCATTCTCATCTGCCTGCCTGGTGGTCCCAGTCACATCGACATGTACGACATGAAGCCGGACGCTCCCGCCGAATATCGGGGCGAGTTCCGGCCGATCCCCACGAATCTCCCCGGCCTCGACATCTGCGAGCACATGCCGTTGCAGACGAAGATCGCCGACAAGCTCGCCGTGGTCCGCAACCTGACGTTCACGCAGGGCGACCATCAGATGCAAGAGGTTTACACGGCCTTCCCCGCGGCTCCGAACGCACCGTTTCTGTCGCCACCGATTCGTCCGGCCGTCGGCTCGATCATCAGCAAGTTGCGCAGCGGCGAGCGTTCGCTGTTGCCGAACTACATCAGCTTGGGAGGAAGCGACTTCTACAACGTCGCTGCGGCGGAGGTGCCGATGTACCTCGGCCCGGCGCATGCTCCGTTCGAGCCGAAGGGCGAAGTTGTCGGAAACTTGGAGTTGAAGAAAGAAGTCGGACTGAGCCGATTTGGCGACCGTCAATCGCTGCGCCGCACGTTCGACCAACTGCGCCACGATCTGGATGCCACGAACCAGTTGGAGGCGGTCGATTACTACAACGCGAAGGCCGTTGACATGCTGACTTCGCCCGCAGTCCGCAACGCCTTCGACATCGAACAGGAATCGGCCGAGACACGCGCGCTCTACGGACCCGACACAAAATTCAAGTGGAGCTACCAAGCCGGCCACACCTGGCACGCCTCGCGGTTCCTGCTCGCTCGGCGGCTGGCCGAGACGGGTGTGCCGTTCATTACGCTGACCGAAGGTGGCTGGGACGATCACGGCAAGGTCAACGACGCCTCGCCAGCAGGCAACGTCTTCGAGCGGCTGCGGGAAAAGCTCCCCGTGTATGACCGGTCGATCTACGCGCTGATCACCGACCTCTATCAGCGAGGCCTCGACAAGGACGTGGCGGTCGTCGTGTGGGGCGAATTCGGCCGCACGCCGCGCATCAACTTCGCCGGCGGACGCGACCACTGGCCGCGAGCCGGCTTCGCCCTCTTTTCAGGAGGCGGCTTCCGCACCGGTCAGGTCATCGGCCAAACCGACGCCCGCGCCGAACGCCCGACGAGCAAGGCATACACCCCGCAGAACGTCTTCGCCACGCTCTATCACTTCCTGGGTATCGACCCCGACCAATCCACCTACCGCCACCCCAGTGGCCGACCGATGCACCTCCTCGACGACACCGAGCGGATCACCGAACTGGCATAGAAATCCGAACAAGGACTCCCACCGCGAGCGCGAATCTACAACAGCTTCAAGAACTCATCGTCCGTCCAACCGGCTTGTTCGATGATGGATCGCAGAGTTCTCGGCTTAAGATCGCGCGGGTGAAACGGAACTGTGACCAAGTGCGGCGGCGCGGCGTCATCCGTGTAGGTGCGATGCTTCGTGGACCGCAGCAGCCGGAATCCGTTTCGTTCGAGAACACGGATCACCTCAGCCGGCCGCAAGGCCGGCAACCGGCCGCTCATGCTCCCACCTCGATCGTCTCGCAACCCGATTCTTCAGGAATGGGGAGATTCAACTGCCGACGGCAAGCCAACACATTCTCGATGGCGTCGCGAGCCATCTCTTTGGCCTCCGCCAGCGTCTCCCCTTCCGTGGTTACATCGAGCGCCGGAATATGCGCGTAGAACCCCCCGTCTTCGGCTGGCTCATAAATCACGGTAAAGGCATGGGGACTGGCCATCTCATGTTCCTTTTCAAATGAGGCCAACAATAATTGTTTGACTTGAGCGATGATCGTAACCAACAAGACTCGGACATCTCCAGAGCTTGTTTGAATCGACGATGCGAAACAACCTTCAGCGACTATCTCGAAATGACGAGTCTGGACGCCTTGTTCTCCGTAGGAATCGGCGATGACCGCACGGATTACGAATGATGTGCTCGAAGCGTACCTTTATTGCCGCTCCAAGGGACACTTGAAGCAGGCTAGTGAGCAGGGCAAACGATCCGACTATGAAATCGTGTCGGCCGAACTACGGGCCGATGTCCGGACCAAGGCGATCGAACGGATCTTGATTCGCCCAGCCGCTGGCGGAGTGATCAGGGACATCCCGCTGACCACCGACGCGATGAAGTTAGGACCGGCGTTCGTCCTGGACGCCAATTTCGAGAGCGACATCTTCGACCTTCGGATCGATGGGTTGAAGAGAGTGGATGGGCCATCGAAGTTAGGCGACTACCATTATGTCCCCATGCTCTTTCACGATGGCGGATCGGTGCGGAAGGAACAGCGACTCTTGTTGGATTTGTGTGGCGTCCTTCTGTCCCGCATCCAAGGACAGATGCCTGGCTACGGGATCGTCTGGCACGGCCAGGAGTGTCGAGCCACAAAGGTGCGTTTGAGCGCAGACCCACGGAAGGCCGAACGGCTCCTACGCGACGTGCAAGAAACACAAGTGGCCGAGCCGCCGCAGTTGGTGCTGAACGATCACTGCCAGCTCTGCGAGTTCCGTGGACGGTGTCATGAGCAGGCGGTACAGGATGACAACCTTAGTCTGTTGCGTGGGCTGGGAGAGAAAGAGATCAAAGGCTATGCGCGGAAGGGCATTTTGACTCTTACGCAGTTGGCCCACACTTTTCGACCACGACGACGGGGTAAGCGGGTGCTACGCCGGATTGCCCACCGCTATCACGCTCTTCAGGCCCTGGCCATCCGTGACAAGCGGATCTACTTGTTTGGGACACCGGAACTCCCCACTGCCACCGTCCGAATCTACCTCGATTTGGAAGGGTTGCCCGACGAGGGGTTCGTCTACCTGATCGGCATGACGGTGGTCTGCGGCGGTTCGGAGGAGCATTACTCCTTCTGGGCCGAGACCAAGAGTCAGGAGCAGGAAATCTTCAACCAGTTCCTGGCCCAGATGAGCCAGTACGACGACTTCCGAGTGTTCTGCTACGGTGGATACGAGCGGGCTTTCCTGAAACGGATGCGGAAGGCGGCGAGCAGGAAGAAGCCGGTGGACCGAGTGATGGACGCCTTGGTGAACGTGCTCTCGTTGGTTTATGCCCACGTTTACTTCCCGTGCTACTCAAACGGCCTGAAAGATGTGAGCGGCTACCTCGGCTTTTCATGGACCGCCCCAGAAGCGTCAGGAATCCAGAGTATGGCCTGGAGGAAGAGATGGGAGGCGGGGCACGTCGATGACTGGAAACAGAAATTGGTGACGTACAATCGGGAGGATTGTGCAGCACTAAGAAAGGTGACGGAACTCCTCTACGAAGTTGGCTCCCGGCAGCAAGAAGCGGGTAATCCGCAACCCACGATGCAAGACGTCCCACCGGTCACGTCGGTGGAGGAATTGGATCGGCTGGGCACAGTCAACCGAAGGGGTAAGATTGATTTCTTCCACCCCGACTACCAGTACATCAACGGCTGCGCCCACTTCGATTACCAGCGTGAGCGCGTTTATGTCCGAACGGGTAAGAAACGGAAGGCGAAGAAGATCCACCGAGGTCGGAACAGTGCGCTCCGAGTCAGTCAACGATTGCAGATCATCTCCAAGAAATGCCCTTCGTGCGGTGGCTGTGACTTGATCCAGTGGGCATCTGGAAGGAAAGTCGCTGGGCAATGGCCGAAGCTCAAGAGATCGTTTGATCTCATATTCACCCCCAGTGGAATCAAGAGAAAGACTATCGAATGCGGAGCCGTCGTTCATGAGTGCCGCAGTTGCGGAAAGACCTTTATCCCGGATCGCTACCAGCGTTTGGCCAAGCATTTCCACGGGCTGATGAGTTGGGCGATGTACCAGCACGTCGCGCATCGGCTTGGTTGCCCAAGAATCGAAGAGATGCTCAGGGAGTTTTTCGGCCTCGCGGTCTCCCAGCAGGAAGTGAATGCGTTCAAGGCAATGATGGCGCGGTACTACGGGCCGTGCTCCAAGAAATTGCTCGCCAAGATGCTAGCTGGGCCGGTCCTTCACATTGACGAAACGGAAGTGAAGCTCCGAACGGGAAAGGGCTACGTTTGGGTATTCACAACCGCCGAGGAGGTCGTGTACCTGTACCGACCAACGCGCGAGGGGGACTTCCTGTCGGACCTGCTCAAGGATTTCCGTGGAGTGCTGGTGTCGGACTTCTATTCGGTCTACGACAGCCTCCCGTGCTCACAGCAGAAGTGTTTGATCCACCTGATGCGGGACATGAATCAGGAATTGCTCAACAACCCCTTTGACACCGAACTTCAGTCGATCACCGGCCCTTTCGGCACACTTCTTCGGGCGGTCGTTGAGGACATAGACCGTCACGGCTTGAAACATCGCCACCTTGGGAGGCACGAACGACGTGTAGAAACCTACTTCGAGTTCCTGGCCACGCAGTCCTTTCGATCTGAGGCTGCAGAAGCCCTGCGGACAAGGCTGCTCAAATACCGCGACAAACTCTTCACCTTCATCCGGCACGACGGAGTACCGTGGAATAACAACAACGCCGAGAATGCCATTCGGCGCTTTGCGTACTACCGGGAAGCAAATCCCGGTCGTTTGCGAGAGACTGGATTGAAGGACTATCTGATCCTTCTCGGCATCTGCCACACCTGCCGGTATAAGGGAGTCAGCTTCCTGAAGTTCTTATTGTCCCGAGAAAGGGACATTGATGTCTTCTGTCAGGCACCATCGCGAAGACGCCGCACTCCGCTCATCGAGTTGTATCCAAAGGGGGTGGAGCGGCCAGACTTTAGACCATCGACGATGGTGATTCACAAGCGAAAACCATCCAGCAATTAGTCGTGTTAGGCGAGCGATCGCGTGTGGGATTTGACGGAGCAGTTACACCAATTCGGTCGCCACGATCCCGAAGCAGCCGAAGTCGGCGAGGAGGTGGCTGCCGAGTTCGATGGGGATGGGGACCACGCTCGTGCCGGTGGTGATGACTTCGCCCGCGCGGAGGCCGATGTTGTGGGTGCGGAGTTCGTTGGCGATCCAGGTCATGGCGAGTCGCGGATCGCCCAACACGTTGGCTCCGACGCCCTCGCGAGCGAGGGTGCCGTTCAACAGTAAATGCACGACGTGCGATGGCAAGTCGATCGAACGCCAATCGGCAGTGGTGGGGGCTCCCAGCACGAAGTGATGAGCACACGCATTGTCGGCGATGAGCTGCGGGGAGCCGACGATGCAAAAGTTGTTGTAGCGCGAGTCGGGAATCTCGATGGCGGGATGCAGCGTGTCGATCGCGGCCATGACCTCGGCAAGTTCATAAGGCTGCGGCCTCGGCGGCAGGTCGCGGCCGAGTCGAAAGGCGAACTCCGCTTCAGCGACGCGCATGCCGTTGTTGCCGAGCATAATCGGCGTGCCGTCGGGATGGACTCGGTTGGCCAGCAGCCGACCGGCCAGCGGGCCATCCACTTGCAGATGCTTTTGGCCGGCGGTGCTGGTGGCGGCGATCTTCCAACCGACGGTGGCTTGGCCGGAGTGTTCGGCCAGTTGGCGTTGAATCTGATAACCGTCGGCTCGTGTCGCGGGTCGAAACGCTTCGGGAATCGCGTCGATGCGTCGCTCGTCCATCCAGGCATTCCAGAGCAGTTCGGCCGCGAGCTGTGATTGGTCTTGGTTCATGAGTGGTTCATTCCTTTCGAGAAGGGGCGGGGGCAGCCTATTGAAATGACCCCACCTCGCTTGCCGGGGTGGCTCGCGGGCTTTTGCACTACGCGAAATCGGCGGAGAAGTCAGAAGTCAGTAGTGCAGAAGCCCGCGAGCCACTGAGACAAGCTCAGTGGGGTGTTTGGCAATTGGTGGTTAATCGCGTTTCGCAAATCTCGCCAACGTATATCGGCTGGCGTCGAGATGCGGTACGGCTCCGTTGAGCATCTCGGCGACAAGCTTGCCGGTGGCGGGGGCCATCGAAACGCCGAGCATGTTGTGGCCGGCGGCGATCAGCACGTTGTCCATCGTGGGACTGCGGTCGATGATCGGCACGCTGTCGGGGGTCATCGGTCGCCAGCCGAACCATTCTTCTTCGACCGGTTCAGAGATTGGCTCGTCGAAGTAGTGAGCGGCTCCGGTGGTCAGCAGCGCGAGGCGGCGGCGATTCAGAGTGGCATCGTAGCCGGCGAACTCCATCGTCGAGCCGAGTCGATAGCCGGACAACATCGGCGTGATTCCGACTCGGTCTTCTTCGCAGAGCATCGGCAGGACCGGACACTTCGCGGGGCGACGCATCGTGATCGAGTAGCCTTTGCCGGGCTGAATGGGAACCTTGCAACCCAGCTCGCGGTTCAGCCACGGAGTCAGTGCGCCGGCCGCGACGACGAAAGCATCGGCTGCGATCTCTTCACGCGGCGTGATGACTCGGACGGCGCGAACGCCGTCGCGGACGAAGCCCTTCACTTCGCAATCGTCTCGGATCGTCACACCCATCCCGGCGAGAACTCGACGCCACGAGGACATCAGCTTGTCGGGCCGCAAATGTGCGTCGACGGGATAATGCCAACCGCCAGCGAGTCCACGCTTGAGTGCCGGTTCCAAGTCACGCACCTCGTCGCCGACGAAGCGTGTGATCGACGTGCCGAATGAGGTTCGCAACAGTTCCGCCGTCTGGTCGTGATGTTCCAGCCCCGCTTGCGTGCGGAACGGAAACAGCAAGCCGCGCGGTTGCCATTCGCAGTCGAAGGGTTCGTTCGCCATCAACTCGTCGTACAGCGACCGCGAGGATTGCAGCAGTGCTTGAATACCTTGAGCGGACGCGAGCATGTCCCGCTCGTTGCAACGGCGAGCGAATTGAAACAGCCAACTCCACAGCGCTAGATCGAAGCGAGGCTTGACCGAGAACGGAGAATTCTTCGAGACCAACGCTTTGAGCGTCTGACCAATCGCACCGGGAACGGTGAGCGGCAAGACGTGGCTCGGCGAAACGAAGCCGCAGTTGCCGTGCGAGCACGCCTTGCCGAATTGACCTCGGTCCAGCACGGTCACGCTGTCCCAACCGGCATTCTTCAGGAAATACGCGCACGCGGCTCCGATGACTCCGCCACCCACGACGATCACTCGGCCGCTTTTCATCGAAGCAAAACTCCTCGGTTCATTCGTTGCCAGCGGTTCATCGATCAGCCGCAATTCGGGAGGGCAAGGTTCCTGCCGAGCCGCATCCGTCGTGTCACGTTAATCAACGACCGGCTCGGCGGGAGCCTCGCCCTCCCGCTTCGGATCGCGGTTTATTTCACGCTCATTCCACGCGGAACGCAGCATCATCGCGGCGGCGTAGACCACGGCGACGACCACCAGCCAGCGGACGTACTCCAGTGGCATCTCTTTGACGAGATAGGCCGCGATCAAGACCGATGGCAGGCCGCTCAGAGTCATCGTCAACGCGGCCCGCGCGTCGAAGCGGCCTTCGCGGGCGAAACGCATGCCACCAACCGGCATGAGAAACGCGCACGAGCCCATCATGATCGGGAACGCCGCACGCGGACTCATTCCCAACAGGCTCACGACGATCAAGCATGGCCCGTACAAGCCGATGCCCAGAGTCATCAAGGCTCCCAAAAGAAAATTGGCCGCCAGTCCGACCGCCAGCCAAGTCCCTTCCAGAGTGAGTGCCTCGCCGCCGGCCGGACCGACGTTGAACTGTTTCATCAGCATCAACACCGCTGCCGCGAGCAACGCGCCGCCCATGCCAAGCTGAACTGTCCGGCGTGACCAACGGGCCACGAATCCCGCTCCCAGCCAAGCTCCCACCACCGATGCTGCGATCATCAGCACCAGCGTCAAGGCATCCACCTTCACGATGGCGATGTAGATAAAAGCCTGCGCGATCGTTGGGATCGCATAGCCGACGTTCAATGTTCCCGGAATCTGCTCGTCGGGCACCGATCGGCGAAGCTTGAAGGCCGACGCGGTCGGAGCAAAGTTGCCAATCCCCAGCGTGTCGAAAAACGTGCAGACGAACGCGACCACCGCATGAAACAGAGTGTGACGATCAGCCGGCGGAGCATCCTCGCTCCGCGTTCGTCGCGTCAGCCTCGTCCAAGTGACGATGAACCACACTGTCACGACGGCGAGAGCGGCGAACAGAGTTGTCTGCAGATTGTTCATGCCGGGCAGCTCCTGAGAGGTATCACGCATCATGTCACATTCGGTGTCGTCCGCAAACCGCGAGCGGACGGGCGAGTGTCCAATGGCACTCACTTTGATCAGCCGGAACGCGCTAGCGTCCGGTTCGGACACAAGAGCAACGACAAACCGGACGCTAGCGCGTTCCGGCTCAAATGCCCTGTTTCCAAATCGGCGATGAAAGGGGATACTCCGCCACCCGACGAGCGGCGGATCGCTGACGAATGGGAGCAAGAAACTTTCGTCTGAGAAGGACATCGCATGGATCGCGAGTCACGCATTCGGCAGTTGGAGCCGCACAATCTGCTAGCCCTGTCGGCGTACTCGGTGCTGCTGCGGTTCGCGTGGATCTTCAAGACCGAGAGCGTGATCATCCCGGCCTTCCTAGACAGCATCGCGGGAGCCGGTTGGCTGCGCGGGTGTTTGCCGGTGCTCAATCGGTTCGGACAGAGCATGCCGCCGATCTTTTTTGCTCGGCGACTGCGTGAGGCGCGAGTGAAGAAATGGAGTTTGCTGGGCACGTCAGCCGGCTTGGGCTTGTCGATGCTGGCGGTCGCAGCCATTTGGATGCTGACCGGCGACAAGCAACAAGTCTGGTTGCCGCCAGCATTCTTGCTGCTGTATTTGTTCTTCTTCGCGTCGAACGGCCTCAACCAACAGGTCTTCGGCACGCTGCAAGGCAAGCTGATCCGCCCGGATCGGCGCGGCGAACTGCTGGGACTTTCCGGAATCGGCGGCTCGATCACGTCGATCATCGGAGCTTGGTTCCTGCTGCAGTACTGGCTGAGTCTGCCGGATCGCGGCTTCGGCTATATCTTCGGCTTCTCAGGCTTGGGATTTTTGGTGGCGGGAGCGACCTGCTTCTTCGTGAAGGAGCCGCCCGATGTGGGGCAGGTTTCCAACGTGCCCGCCCAAGAGGGAAGTGACTCAGACGGACACGTTGAAAACGTGCCCCACGCGGATGGCGGCCTTCGCGCCTCGTTCCGCTTGGTGCGTGACGATCGCGACTTTCGGCGGTTAGCGATCGTGGCGATGCTGTTCATCTCGATTCAGTTGCTCTTCCCGCACTTTCAAGCGTTGGGACAGCAGCACATCGAGCGAGACCAGATCGGCTTTCAGTTGATGCTGTGGGTGATCGCCCAGAATGCAGCGGTCGGATTATTTAGCTGGGTGTCGGGCAAGCTGGCGGATCGGTTTGGGAATCGGCTGTCGTTGCGGCTGCAAGTCTTCGGAACCGCGAGCGTCCCGTTGCTCGCGCTGTTATTCACGAGCGGCGTTGGCGGTTGGGGACCAAAGCACTTCTGGATCACGTTCTTCTTCTTGGGGCTGACTCCCGTGACGATCAAGACGCTGACGAATTACGCGCTGGAACTGGCCGAACCGGCTCGGCATCCGTTGTACGTCGCGACGTTGCATGCCAGCTTGGCGGTGCCGTTTATCTTCTCGCCGCTGGTCGGTTGGCTGGTGGACCTGTTAGGGTTTGAAAGTGTCTTTCTCGGCGTCAGCGGCACCATCTTGCTCGGCGGTCTGGCGTCGTTTTGGCTGATTGAGCCGCGGCATCACCAACGTGACGAGCTTGTCGAATTGCAACCCGAACCATGAGTGCGACCGATTCCCGATCCAGCGTCTATCAAGCTCGTGGCATCACGAAGGTGTACCACATGGGTGAGGTCGATGTGCATGCGCTGCGCGGCGTCGATTTGGATTTGTTCGAGGGGGAATTCATCGTGCTGCTCGGTCCATCGGGGAGCGGCAAATCGACATTGCTGAACATTCTCGGTGGACTGGATGTGCCGACGGCCGGAACGGTGTCGTATCGTGGCAAAGATCTCACCAGCGACGATGACACGCTGCTGACGACTTACCGTCGCAATCATGTCGGGTTCGTGTTTCAGTTTTACAACTTGATCCCCAGCCTGACGGCTCGCGAGAACGTGGCGCTTGTGACTGAAATCGCCAAGAACCCGATGGTTCCGAAGGAGGCTTTGGAAATGGTCGGTCTCGGCCATCGGCTGGATCACTTCCCGGCTCAGCTCTCTGGCGGCGAGCAGCAGCGAGTGGCGATTGCTCGCGCGGTCTCGAAGCAGCCGGACGTGCTGTTGTGCGACGAGCCGACCGGGGCGCTCGACATACAAACGGGGATCGTGGTGCTGGAAGTCATCCAACGCGTGAATCGGGAACTCGGCACGACCACGGCGGTCATTACGCACAACGCAGCGATCGCCGACATGGCCGACCGAGTCGTGCATGTCTCGGACGGACGCATCACGAGCGTGGAACGGAATACGAAGAAGATTGCACCGAGCGAACTGCGCTGGTGAGGCGGACAATTGGACGGGTGTCGCCAAGCAGCACGTCTTATTTGACGGTTGGATCTGACGACTCATTTCCTCGCACCTAAGGTTGAGCCTGACGCAGCAGAATTTCGGTGTGCATCCATTCGCTGGCAAACATTGCCAGCGTCATGGCGACCGCTGGATCGGATCGGAAACTGGCTTGGGACGATTCCGCTTTTTCAGTGTTGCTTCAGCCCGCGTCACATCGCCGGCGTCCTTGGCCGCCATCGCAAGCAGCCAGCGTCCTTGAATTGACATGATGTTGGAATCGGGACGTTTGCCTTCCGCGAGTTCGCAAAGACGTTCCGGCGGCGTGACATCACGCTGGTTGCTGATCCCTTCGATCACTTCTACGCTGGACCACGGTTGCCTCGACCAACTTGACGTTCGAGAACGACACTCCTTCCGAAGAGCAAGAAAATGACCGTGCCTCGGCATTTCAAAGCCGCTGAATTCCAAAGGCTTGGTCTGTTTTCAGGCATCAAGTGTTTCGAGGAGCTTGAGCGGCGAATCGAAGCCTTGGTCGACGAGAAGCAGAAGGGCGATGCTTTCGAGGTTTTCGCGGAGGGGTATCTCGCCACGCAGCGTGTCGGAATGGCCAAGCACGTTTGGCCCGACCAGGCAATCCCGCCCTCGATCCGCAAACGGTTGCGACTATCGGCTCGTGATGTGGGTGCGGATGGCGTGATCGAAACGGTTTCCGGGAAATGCCGGGCCTATCAAGTGAAGTTCCGCAGTGGGCGAGCACCGCTGACTTGGACGGACACGGCGACATTCTTTGGAGTCACGGACCAATGCGACGACCGGTTGCTGTTCACCAATTCGGAAGACGTGTCCAAAGTTGCGGAGCAGCGGAAAGATTTTTCGAGCATTCGCGGCACCGACCTCGATTCGTTGACTGCCGAAGACTTCGACGCGATCCGCGCTTGGCTTGTCGACAAGACCGTGACGAGGAAGCCGTGTTCGCCGCGGCCGTATCAGCAGCGAACGCTGGAGGCGATCCTGCGAACACTGAATGACGTGCCGAATGCTGGGAGGGCGAGGCTCCCGCCGAGCCGCACGCAGCGAGAAGACACGGCTCGGCAGGAGCCTCGCCCTCCCGAAATCCATGATCGAGCTACGGCCGTGATGGCGTGTGGCACGGGCAAGACATTCGTCGCGCTGTGGGTGGCCGAGACCATTGCCAAGCGGACGGTGTTGGTGCTCGTTCCCTCGCTGGCGTTGCTGAGACAGACGCTTCGCGAATGGGTCAAGAACACGGCGTGGGAGCCATTCGACTACCTCTGCGTCTGCTCGGACCCGACCGTGAGCCAAGGGGACGACGAATTGGTCATGCGGCCGACGGAGTTGGAGTTCTCCGTCAGCACCAAGCCGGAGCAGGTCCGAGAATTTCTGGCTCACTCGTTCGCCGGCGTGAAGATTATTTTCTCGACGTACCAATCGGCGAACGTCGTCGCGCGCGGGATGCCTCGCAATCTGCGGTTCGACATCGGCATCTTCGATGAAGCTCACAAGACCGCTGGCCGAGAAGGTGCCAAGTTCAGCTTCGCGCTCAAAGATGAGAATTTGCCGATTCGCAAGAGGCTGTTCCTGACGGCAACGCCTCGGCATTACGACTTGCGCAAGCGTGACAAGGAAGGCGAACCGGTCGAAGTCTATTCGATGAATCGGCAGGAGATCTACGGCCCGGTCGTCCACACGCTGTCGTTCGCCGAGGCCGCGAAGCAGAAGATCATTTGCAACTACAAGGTGGTGATCTCGGTCGTCACGTCCGCCATGCTCGACCAGCAAAAACTTCGTCACGGGACCGTGCTGATCAACGGCGAGGATGTGAAGGCACCGCAAGTCGCCAATCAAATCGCACTCGCTCAGGCCGTCGCCGAGCACCGGCTCAAGAAGATTTTCACGTTCCATCGCAACGTGGTCTCGGCGAGATCATTCACCAGCGAGGGGAGCGAAGGGATTGGGACTCACCTTCCCGATTTCGCCGCGTTGCATGTCAACGGAGCCATGTCCACGGCGGCTCGCGACGGCTTGATGACCGAGTTCAAAGCGGCTCGGCGAGCGGTGATGTCGAACGCGCGCTGCCTGACGGAAGGGATCGACGTGCCGACGGTGGACATGGTCGCCTTCCTGACTCCCAAGCGGAGCAAGGTGGACATCGTGCAGGCCGTCGGCCGAGCGATGCGGAAGTCAGATGAGACAGGCAAGACGACCGGCTACATCCTGGTCCCGCT
>CAMDPK010000154.1 GCA_945904015.1 Candidatus Kuenenia stuttgartensis
CGGTCGGGCAGGGGCGCATAGTCAAACCCAAAGCATTTCGAGAGCAGCAGTCGAAATGTGTTGACCGGAGTGATCGTCGGATACAACTCACTGCGCATCGACTCGGGGACAAGATAGGCGTTGAGAATCGGAACTCGCTCCTGCACATAATCCTCAAGCGGATCCAAACCGTCCTTCAGTGAGTTGTAGCCCGGACCGTGATCCGATTGGACAATGATGATGGGCGGAACCTTGCTTTTCGAGCGGATGACGTCGATTGTGCGAGTCACTTCCCGATTCAAGTAGACGACTTGATCGACATAGCTTTGTCGGCTGGTTTGGTCGAGCTCCCAATCGGTCTGGCCATCGCGGGTAAAGACATACGGCTTGTGCGGGGTGATCAGGTGGCAGAAAGTAAACTTCGGGCCCCGTAACTTCGGTATCTCCGCGAGTTGGCTGAAGGCACGACGATGCTCTGCGGCGATAATGCCCTTGTCTCCTCCGTTGAAGAATCGCAATGCGCTGTGGCCAATCAAGCGGATCGCCAACATGCGGGTTCCGGCCGGCAGCCACGTTGTTGGCTCACCAAGCGACAGATGAGAAATGTCCGAGCAGGCTGTCGGCACAAAGTAAGTATTGAAGTGAATCAGTTGATATCCACGGTCGCGAAGATTCTGCCCGACTTCATGGACCCGCAACATTTGGGCGAGTGACTTATATCCCCACTTAGGAGAGAACGATTCGTGATAGCGCATGTTGAGAGTTGATGACAGCGAGAACGCAGTCCCTGGGTAGTTCGTGCTGCTCTTGTCGGCCACATAAAACCCGCGTTGGCGGAGGCCTTCTAAGAACTCGGAATTGTCGAAGTCGTAAGCTTTCTGGAGGAGATCACTGCGGCCGTAACTGTCGAGAACGATGTAGTAGATATCGGGGCGGCCATCTTCCGCCGAGGCCGCTTCAGGCCGATCCGGAGCAGTGTTGGCGAAGTCGATCTGCGGCAATCGCGGTTCGCGCACCAAGATCATTCCAAATTTTGCGCTGTAGGCCACCAGCGGGATCGCCATCGTGAGCGATACGAATTTCGACAACGATTTCAATTCACCGTTGAGAAACCAGATGACCGCAGTCACTCCCGCGCCAATCGAAATCAGCACGCCATGACAAAGTACGGCACCGCCCCCGGTTGGAATTGTCGAAAGTCCGTCAAACAGTGAACCGTAGTAGAAGCCCAATAGGCTGATCCACGAGGTCAGCAAAGCTGCATGGCGCGCACTACGCCGGACGAACAGCAACACCAGAAAGCCGACCGTGACTGGCAACAGCGCCAGTCCGGCCATGGCGAGCACGTCGGCCAGCGTAAAATAATTGACATTCCTCGAGCCCAATGACATGACCACCAATGCCGGAAGCAGCCACGGATGTGCGTCTTCCCATTTCGGCATCAGCCTGGCAGAGCTTCCATCAGATACAGCGTGCGACATGTTCCCTCCACGGAGACCTTTTGCAGGATGCGAAATTGGTTCGCAAAGTCAGCCTCGAATTTTGCCTGAACGTAGTCCGGAAAAATGTCTGGCCGAGTCGCCAGGAGTTTCCGGACTTGAGAGTCCTCCTTCGGAACCCATTCGATGACGAGACGCCGAGTCAGCGTCCGGAAATAGGCGGCCACCTGCGACAGCGGCACGTTGTTCGAAATGGCCAGGTGATGAATCAGCCCGAGCGCCAAGACAACATCGACCGGCCCACGTTCGGCGAGCGAAAGTCGCTCGCGATGCGCCCAACCCATCGCGGGGCTGGGGTTCGTCAGGTCCAGCAACAGCGGAAAGTGTCCCTGTTCGCGATGAGCGATGACTCGACGGTAGCTCGCGTCCACGCAGTTCGGGTCGATGTCCCAGGCGACTACCGAACGGGCACCTGCCGCGCGAGCCAATCGACTGAAGCGGCCGTCATTCGCACCCAGATCCCAAACGGTGTTGGGCGGGCGATCCGCCAGAATGCTCTGGACCACTCGTTCTTTGGCATCGAGTCCGTCCTTGCCGTAATTGTTGTTGGCGTCGTAATAGTCCGCCCATTCCGTCTGCTGAGTTGGCGCTTTCAATCCCAAAATCGTTTGTTCGAGATGCGTCACCAGCGACTGAAACGCTTTGACCGACATGCCTCGCGAGGGACGCGCTTTGTCCGACGACGAAAGCTTGGAGTACTGCTGTTGGGCCTTGGCATGAGCATGCACATGCAGTCCCAGTCCAAGCCCAAAGCGAGTCCGAAACGGGAGCAACCGCGAAGCCAGATCAAGCGGCACGCCATCAATGTAGGTGCGAAAAAGCTGACCGAGTCGAACATCGGTACGACTCATCAGAGCCAACGGAGCCAGGAAGTGCTGACAAAACTGCCGGTAGGCAACCCACGGACTGCCCGCTTCGTAAAACTCGAACGAGAGCGTGTCGATCAGAGCAGGCCGCGCATCGAACAACTGGACGTTATAGGTACTCGCGTCTTTGAGCGTCATCCCACGCTTCAAAGCTGCACGCTGGATTCGCAGCGTGGTCAGCGCGGCATCCTTGAGCTGACTGAAGCTCCACTCGAACGGATGCGAAATGAATGGAAGCTGAGCTGGCCGGATGACCTTGTAGGCTTCCTCCGAATAGGCCAGCCGGATGTCGAGTTCTTCGTGCGGAAGCAGCAACTTGTCACTCACGAGTTCGTCGTACAGCCCGCTCGAAATCAGTCGTTCGAATTGCGGGGCGTAGGATGGCGCGATCTGCCGATGAACCACGCCTTGTCGCGAGAAGACGAAGCCACTGGGATCACGAAACGAACCGGGGATCCGTGCCGCCAACGCCATGAACACATCCTTGTTGAACTCAATGCGAATTCCCGCACGCGTCGGGAAAGTGAGCGATCATCGGGCTTGCTTCATGCCTGCCCGGCCTGATTTCGGAAAACTCCACGCGATCAAGCCGCCTTGCGGTGTGTCACCGACTCTTGCGTCTTCTCGCCGTGCAAAGCAGTGACAGTTTTGTCGGACGACAGCGGAGACTCGCCCACGGGCTGTTCCGATCGACGCCGAAGTACGACGCGTGAGAAAAAGCTGCGCAATTGTGTCATCACGCCGCCAAAAACGACCCCAGCGCTGACGAGGCTGGCGGCCAAAATCTGAAATATCAGACTTCCGGTTCCGGCGTCGAGATAGCCCAACACGAAAAGATTCATGTCCATCGAATTCCTCCTTGAAATATCCTGAACCAACCACCGGCTGAAATTGCGGAACGATCAGCGGTTGGATAATGAAAATCCGAGAAGACCGTCAATGCGACTTTCACGATGCACTTGTCGTCCCTTGGCGTCGTCATCCAACGGGCTCAGCAGCAGGTGAACCTACGTCGTCCAACCACCTCAGCCGAGCCGGATACCAGAACCGAACATGGGCGACCGCTGCCAAAAATAGCAGAGTGCCCAGACTGATCGCCGCTCCCCACAGAATGGAACTCGGTCGATAGTTCCAGACCACCCGATGCGAGCCGGGGTCGAGCCGCACGCCTCGGAACTGACCGTCGATGCGATACGACTCGGCCGGTCGGCCATCGACTGTCACCGACCAACCTGGATAGTCGAGATCGGCGAGCACAAACATGCCTGGCTCCTCCGTCTCCACTGAGCACGCGACCGAATTCGCCAGCGATTCGAATGCGGTCAACTTCCAAGTCTTCGGATCGCGCACCTCGCCGTCGAGTGAATGCAACTGTAGCCGGCCGAGAGCATCGTTCAACTCGTACAAATACAACGGCTGCCCCGTCCTGCCCCACGCCCGATTGAGGAACGGGTCGTCTCCTTGCCACACCAGCGTCATCGCCGATGCAAGTGCGGGAGGCTCGAAGCACAGCACATGCGTGACGCCGACGCGGCTCAGCCAATCGAGTTGCTCGCGCGTCGCCGGCACAACAGTCGTCCCTGACGCGGGAGGCAGCCGCAGCGACTCGTCCACGTATTCGGCCGGTCCAAACGTCAAATAGATCGGAGCACATGACACGCCAAGCGTGCTCGGCAAATTGGCCCCCGGTGCGAACAACCGCAACGTCGGCTGCGTCTTCTCGGCGTCGAGCAACACTTGTCTCACCGGACTCTGTTCCAGCGACTTGAGCGGCGGCGACTCGACCGTCTGTGTGAACGTCACCAGCCGGCTGATAACCCAGAATTCCAAGGTCGTCGTGATCAGCGCCAGCCCGATCAGGCCCAAACGTGCATCAATCTGGCGAGGACGTTCCGAGAGCCACCACAAACCAAAACAGATGCCGAAGACGATCGCCGTCAAGACAAACAGTTGCGCATAACTCGTCCAAACGCCGGACCCTGGATGTGCAGTCGCGAACAGCGACAACGGATTGTGAATTCCAAGATGTTTCATCAACGCGGCGACGTCATCATAGAGAAGATAAACCGCGAACAATGACCAGACCGCTCCAGCCAACAAAGCCCCAGCCAACACGCGTGAGACCTCCGCCCTACGCAGAAAGCGATCCAAAACCGTCCCGGCCACTATTGCGGCAGCCAACGTGGTCAACAGGCCATACCGCCCCACTCCCTGAAAGTAGCTGAATCCCGGCAGGAATTGAGTCACCGACAGCAGCCAACCGCTGGTGTAAAGCCCACTGAGCACCATAACCGCCAACCAAAACAACGTCAGCCGGTTTCGTCTTCGCAGTGCTTGCCCCAATGCGTACGCGACCAATAGCAGAGGTGCGAGACCAAAATACAAATGCGCTTCAGCCGAGTTGGTGCGCGCGCGTCCGAGTGGTGGACGATCGCGGAAGGCTTTCTCGCGATCCGTCAGCGGCGAGTACCAATGGCTCGGCTGATTGATTTGCGTCCAATACCACGGCGGGATCGCACCGAAATCGAGTTCATGTTCCTTGCCGACTTCTGCCCGTTGGCTGCGCTGTTTCAACTCGTAAGTCGGTAGCAGTTGAACAGCGGCGAGACTCAGGCCGCAAAACATCGAAGCGAATGCGAGCGTCGTCACTCGAAAACGTTGGGTGAACAGCGTTCGGCCTTCTGAGTCGGGCTGACCACCGATGGTTGAAAGCCGCTGTCCGTGATCCCCAAACCACGGTGGGGTGGCACGAGGCGAGGATGTCATTGTGGCGAACGGTTGTTTGCCATACGCCCCAAACCAAAACACGCGAGCCGGCACGTAAGCCGTCAATAACAACAGCGTGAACCAGGCAATCTGAAAATGTCCGGCGAGCAATTGCACGGCCAGCACGCCGCTCAAGCCGATCGCGTATCGCCACAAACGGGACGAGAGAAACGATTCGACACACCACAGAGCGGCCGGGAGCCACGTGCCGCAGATGATCGCCCATTCGACGCACGTTCGCGGCGGGAACCAGCCGTAAACGTAGACGAGCGCGGTCAGCCAAGACGGCAAGAGTCCCATGCCGAGACGCCGCGCAGCCGCACTGGCGAAAACGAATGCCGCGAAGTAGTGCAGCAAGAAGCTGACGTGAAATGCCGAGTGCGGATCCAGCATCCGATACAGCACCAGATTGGGCGGATAGAAAATTCCCGTTTGGCTTTCGGCCAACAACGGATACCCAAAACCCGCTCGAGCGTTCCACAGCGGCAACTCGCCCGCGTGCAGCGATTCCGAGTAGATGACCTTCTGCGGAAAGAAGTACGAATAGATGTCGCCACCGACAAATCCCGCGCCGCTCCAGATCGGCAACCAGAACACGAGCGTCAGGCCCAACGCGAGTCCGCACGTCGCCAGCCAGCCCAGCCATTCGCGCCGCGTTTGCATGGGATTGCTCTCTCGGCGCGGTTAGGGACAAAACGACTCGAACGGCATGTCGAATGTTTCTGCCACGGCTTGATTCGTCACGCGACCGCCGTGCATGTTGACTGCGTGAGCGAAGCCGATGTCGACGGCGCACGCGGCGGCGAGGCCACGCTTCGCGATCTTCAGCACGTACGGAAACGTGACGTTGCACAGCGCGTACGAACTCGTTCGTCCGACGGCTCCCGGCATGTTGGTGACGCAGTAATGCACGATGCCATCCACCAAATATGTCGGTCTCGAGTGCGTTGTCGGCCGAGTCGTTTCGATGCAGCCGCCTTGATCGACCGCCACGTCGATGATGACCGCCCCCGGTTTCATGAACTTCAGGTCGTCACGGCTGACGAGCACTGGCGCGCGAGCGCCTTCGATCAACACCGCTCCGATCACCAGATCCGCCAGCCGTAACTCTTCGCGGATGTTGTGCCGATCACTGAAGAGCGTGTTGACGTTCGGCGGCATGATGTCTTCCAGATACCGCAGCCGGTCGATGTTGATGTCGATGATGACCACGTCCGCCTGAAACCCTGCCGCGATCTGCGCCGCGTTCTTGCCGACGACTCCGCCCCCCAGAATCAGAATGTGAGCCGGCGCGACTCCCGGCACTCCGGCCAGCAGAATGCCGCGGCCTTCTTGTGGGCGTTCGAGGTACTTCGCTCCCTCTTGAATGCTCATGCGGCCGGCAACTTCGCTCATCGGAGTCAAACAGGGCAGGTCTCCGCGAGGTCCGCGCAGCGTCTCGTACGCAACCGCTGTGATCCCCGTGGCCAACACATTGCGAGACAACTCCTCGTCCGCCGCGAAATGAAAATACGTGAAGAGGATCTGCCCTGGCCGTAACAACGGCCACTCGGCGGCGAGTGGTTCTTTCACTTTCACGACCAACTCCGCAGCACCAAAGATCGCGGTCGGACCATCGACTAATTCGGCCCCGTTGACGGAGTACTGCTCGTCGGTGATGCCGCTGCCCAAGCCCGCTCCACGCTCGATGAGCACGCTGTGTCCGTTCCTCACCAATTCTTCGACCCCTGACGGCAACATCGCCACGCGATACTCGTCCGGTTTGATCTCACGAGGCACACCAACAATCATCGGACATCTCCTACGACCGCGCGTGCGCACGACCGACTGCTGGAATTAGGTTTTGTCGAGAAGTTTCGAGTCATGCCAAACGTCGCTGTAACTGCCATCGGCCAAGAACCTCCATCCAGGAGGCAATCCAAGAAATGGAAGAACTGCGGCACAGTAATCCGATAAGTGCTCAACACACAGTGGCTGAAAGAAATCATCGGCATCAGACCAGCTTCCGCCCCAGATGTACCAACCACTTGTGCCTCGCTCAGGTCGCATACGAAGACCGTGCGTAGGGACGAGATGCAAGGTCTGAAGCGCAACACCCACACATAAGCCTGGCGAGGGAGGCTCGAATGAGACTCCTTGTTTCTGGCGCAACTCTCTCTGCTGTGTAGAAATATCAGCATTTCGTTTTACAGCCTCACAGCAACGGTCGATGAAACTCGGACCGTCTCGCTAACGCCTTTTCATAAAGCGCGACGTACTCGCGGGCCGAACGATTCCACGACCAATCACGCGACATCCCCGATCGTTGCAGTCGTCGCCAGACCAGCTTGTCGGCAAACAGCTTCAACGACCAATCGAGTTGCTGCCAAAGCTGGTCGGGATCGGGATCGCGGAACGAGAAGCCAGTCGCGGTCCCATCGTTCAGAGTTTCGGGCGTCGCACCGACCACCGAATCGGCCAGCCCGCCGGTCGCTCGGACAATCGGCGGAGTGCCATAGGCCATCGAATACATTTGATTGAGTCCGCATGGCTCGAACTTGCTAGGCATCAAAAACATGTCCGATCCCGCCTCGATCAGGTGCGCCAAAGCTTCGTCGTAACCGATCACCGCACGGACCTTGTTGGGATGTGCCAAGGCCAAGTGCCGGCACAGATCTTCGTACTCCGGCTGCCCATTGCCCAAGAAAACAACCTGCACGTCTCGTTCGAGCAGCCGACTGGCGCACACGCCGATCAAATCAAATCCCTTCTGCCACGACATGCGCGAGACCATGCCCAACAGCGGCACATCGGCTCGCACCGGCAGTTTCACTCGCTCCTGCAACGCACGCTTGCAGGTTGGCTTGCCGGTCTCCAGAGATTCGATGTCGTACCGCGCGGGAAGGTGCGGATCGACGGCAGGACTCCACTCTTGCGGATCGATGCCATTCAGAATGCCGGTCAAATCCTCCGAGCGATCCCGCAACACGCCATCCAGACCGTCACCGAACTCGGCCGTTTGAATCTCGCGCGAGTACGTCGGGCTGACCGTGCAAAGCTGATCGGCGAAAACGATGCCCCCCTTCAGCAAGTTCACTCGGCCCCAACATTCCATGTGTTTCCAGTTGTAGTATTCCCAACCCAGCCCAGTGAGCGGCATGACTTCGGACGGGTACGCTCCCTGGAACGTCATGTTGTGCAGCGTCATGATCGCCGCCGTACGTCGCAGGTCAGGAACCCACTGGCGAAACTGCGCCTCCAACAACGCCATCACCAGCGCAGTCTGCCAATCGTGAGCCTGGATGACATCTGGCTTGAGCTTCAAACGTGCCACCGCCTCCAGAGCCGCGCGGCTGAAGGCAATGAACCGTTCCGGGTTGTCGCTGTAGTCGGACTTCGTCGTCGGGTCTTGATACAAGCCGCCTCGGTCGTAGAAATCCGGCTGATCGACTAGCACGACATCGACACGACTCCCCGGCATCTGCGTACGCTGAAGTTGGATTCGTACCTGCCGATCACCCAACGGGATCTCAAAGGCTTCTCCGATTGGCTCGACCGCAACGCCGCTCTTCGCGAGGAAGCGTGAGTGCAACGGCAGGATCAACGTGACTTCGTGGCCAAGTTCCGCGAGTGCTTTGCTGAGCGCGCCCGCGACGTCCGCCAAACCACCGGTCTTCGCAAATGGCACAGCTTCGGAACTGACTTGGACGATTCGCATCATGCACTCCCAACATCACACAGCGAGACTTCGGAAGTGCATCGTTTCAGAAATGCGGCTACAAAAAAAGGAAAGAGGGCACTCGTTCAATCAACGAGCGCCCTCTTCAGTTGTCGTGCCAAGAGTCAGTCGCAGCGGGCGACTATTTCATGAAGAAATCAGACGGGCCTTTGCAGGTGTAGTACGGATAGACGACGGCCGCGGCCGGCTGGTTCTGCGGTGGGTACGTCAAATTCTTCGGTTGGCGATAGTCGAAAGTGTGATGGTGTTTCGGCCAATGATAGTTCTCAGGACAGTCATTCGGGTTTTGTGCCCATTCCGGCGGGCACGACATTGAATCCGCTCCGGCCGGCCCGTCGTAGTACATCGGAGCGGGCATTGCTCCCATCGGACCATGCGGTCCCATCGGACCACTCGCTCCCGGGGAATACGGCGCGGGATTTTGTCCGCGAACAACCGCGTGATTTGATTGGCAGCCCACGATCGCCATCATGCCAGCGAACAGAGCACACAGCATCCATTGAGACTTCATGATTCCTCGCCTCCCTGCGAATTTGAGCGATGCACTGACTCGACGACCGTCTGCATCTCGATCGTCGCGGAACTCAGTCCTTTTCACTTGTTATCGACCCGCAGGCTCGGCCGAATGCGAGGATTCCTCACAACCGGAAAAGTCAGCCCAGTCCGCGGAATTCCTCGATCTTGCAGCACATTCCGAGGCCAGATAGAGTCCGACCCGCCCAGGATCGCCCCACGGCAAGTCTTTGACTTCGCCGCAAACAGCACTCTGCCAGCCACTTGCCACCCTCAGAGTGACACTGCTCAAAGGATTGACCGGTATGTTCGTCGCCGCTTCGAGTCGCTGTTTTTCCGACAAAAGTTTCGCGGAAGCATGTCACCTGATCACGGATCTGGAGTTCGACAAGGTTGAACTCTGGTTCGACGACAACAGTCAGCACCTGCGTCCCAGCGACGCGGTGAAGAACCTCGAAGGTTTTTACGCTCAATATCGCGAAGCCACACGCCTCATTCCGGTCGCGTTTTGTTTGGAGCACGACGTCCCTGCAACCATGCTGCATGACCTCTGCAAACTGGCCAAGCTGATGCGTGTCGCCCAAATCACGGTCCCCGCATCGGCGTTGGGAACACCGTTCAATGAAGAGATCGACCGCCTCCGCAATTTCATCCGACTGGCCAATGAGGAAACGATCCGGCTCTCCATCAAGACGAAGACCGGCACGTTGACCGAAGACCCGCGAACGGCTGTGGAGCTCTGCCAATCGGTACGCGGTCTCGGATTGACGCTGGACCCCAGCTACTACCATTGCGGACCGCATGCTTCGCGAGACATCGACTCGTTGATGCCGCTGGTCTATCACGTCCACCTCCGCGACAGCACCGCCACACAACTTCAGATTCAAGTCGGTCTCGGCGAACTGGACTACACGCGACTGATCGCTCAACTCCACAAAGAGAATTTCGAGCGGATCCTCTCCGTCGAACTCTTCCCGGAGCTTTACGATTCGGAAATCAACCGTCTGCTGGAGATGCGCAAGCTGCGAATGCTGCTCGAAACGCTGCTGTAACGGCGAGCGGAGGGTGTCAACCCTCCGAGGAATCAGCGACCTGATTCGCCATCGCCGACTCGGAGGGTTGACACCTTCCGCTCGCCGACTCAGGTCGATTTCTTGCGGATCGCGCGACGAAGCTTGTCCGCGCCGGACGTTTCTTCCGCCGCATCGAGGGATGCCAAGGACCGCGAGACCGCTTCCAGCAGCACTTCCATCGCGAACGGTTTGCGGAGGTAGTCGTCGACACCGAGCATCTCGGCATAGGCCTTGTGCCGCCCGCCTTCGTTGGCAGTGATCATGATGACCTTCGGCGGATTCGGCAGTCCTTTGAGGAATTCCAGCACCGGAAAGCCGCCCATTTTCGGCATCATCATGTCGGTGATCACGAGGTCTGGAGAAATCGACTCAGCCAGTCGTCGGCCTTCGAGACCGTTTTGGCCCCATTGCACTGCGTATCCAGCATTCTCCAACACTTTGAGCAGCGTCGAGGCGATCTCGCGGTCATCTTCGATCAACAAAATCGTTCGTCCGGCGGGCATGGCATTCTCCTTGGCCGAATTCCTGCGGCGTCGAATAGTAGGCCGGCGGGCAAGCGTTCTCAAGCACTCACTTCGAGCACCAGGCCTTGTTCGCAAATCTCGAACGGCACAATCGCATCGTCACAAGCGCTGCCACGATGCTTGGCGACATGCAACGCGCGGCGCATGCGCAAACCGTCGCGAACCTTGCCCATCAGGATGATCGTATTGGCATTCGACAACGAGTCGCCGCTCTCCAACGGTCGAGCCAAGAGATCATCGAGCATGACTTCATGCGACGTGTAAAGCAGCATGCAACCGATTTCTCGATGGTCGTACCGGTGCGCCGCAACGTTGTCGGCTTGCGACCGGAAATGAACACGGAACAGATCGCGCGCAACCCAGTCATCGTCCTTCCGCAGGATCTGATGATAGATGTAGTCGATCACCTGGAACTGAAAGCTGTCGCTGTCTCGCTCGGTCGGCTCGATGCCGTCGAGCACGCAGCGACGCACGCCATGCACGAAGTTGCCGTAAAAAAATTGCACCGCGCGATCGAGTTTACGAGCCAGTTCCGCGTTCCATTCCTGCCATTCTTCGACGGAGAGATCGGCTTGAGTGACCCGGCGTCCGCTGCGGCGGAACAAGTGCAAATAGTCGTGCCGCGCACGATCGCGCTGCCAGACGTCATCGGCGTCTATGCTCCCTTCAGGAGCGAACTCTCGGAAATTCCAATCGAATAAACGCCGCGCGTACTCGGCCTGATTCTGCGAGTCACCGCGCGTCGTGAGATCCAGCACGAGCCCCGGCTCACCTTCCTGCGTTCGTCCCGCGTGAGCGAATTGCAGCCCAAGCTGTGTCTTGCCGATGCCGGTTGCACCAACGACCACTGTCAGCGTGCCAGGCAGCAAGCCTCCGCCAAGCATGTCGTCCAAGCGCGGGATGCCGGTGCTGTGGCGAGATGTCATCGGTTTCCATCCGGCTAAAACGCTGGGCCGCCGGCTTTTTGCGGGGCGACCTGCTTCACAGCGGGAGCCTGTGAGGACGCGGCACCGGCACCAGCTCCGATCTCGCGGCGTGAGGCGTACCGAATCGGAAACGAGGGCCACACCGTGTTCGTGACGGCCCCAGGCTCACCCATAATTTTTTCAGGGCCGTCAAAAATGCGCTTTGGCCATTTGGAGAAAACCCGTTCGCTGGTCCATTGCGTGAAGCCCAGCCATTGCCGATCAGGTGCCATGCCAAAGAAATTTCCCCGCTCCGCTTTGAACCCCATGAATTCACGACCGAGCGGTGCGGTGTGCAATGCGGTCAACAGAAACGCCATCGTCACATAGCCCGCCAACACGCCACAGCCCCAGCGAGCACTTTCGTGGACCATGCGATGCACGCTGATGTACGACGGCGACAAATAGTCCGCTCCGGCTCTCAACCCGGCCACCGCGGCCCCGAACAATCCCACCAGCACGATCAAATCCAGCCGTGCCTGCCAGTAGTAATTCGATCCGAGCAAGTTGTCACAGATCGGCTCGAAGAAATTCATTGCGAACAGTCCGGCGAAAATCACGCAGAACGCGGTGATCGCCGCGCCCCACGCACCTTCACCGGCGACGCAGTATGTCACTCCCAGGAAAACCAGCAGCAACAAAACGTCGATTGCGCTCATGCTTGGAGGTCTCCTCGCGAGAGAGGATTGCAAATTGCAAATTGCAAATTGCAAATTGTCGGACACCGATCCGACAAAATGCACCGCGCCTGAAGCGACTCAGGCTGCTCAGCATTTCAATCCACATTTTGCATTTTTCAATTCTCATTTTGCAATTCCTGACGTTACTTCACCACGCGGAGCAATTCGTCGATCGACGTGATGCCTTTCACGACCAGCCGCAAGCCTTCTTCCTGCATGTAGAGCATTCCGCCTTTGCGAGCTTCCGCTTTGAGTGCCGACAGCGCGGCTTTCTCTCGGACCAGGTCGCGCATGCGATCGTTAATCACCAGAAGTTCATAGACGCCGACCCGGCCACGATACCCCATGCCGCCGCAAGTCGGGCATGCAGCGTTTTCGCCTTCCTTCGGCGGACGGTAGAGCTTGTCGATTTTCTCCGCCGGGAGGTTGGCCTTCTTCAGGAACTCAGGCTTCGGGACATACGACTCTTTGCAATCGGGGCAAAGCCGCCGAGCCAATCGCTGAGCGAGGATCGCGCTCAGCGAACTCGACAGCATCGACACGTCGACACCGAGGTCGATCATGCGGTACAGCGCGGTGATGGCGTCATTGGCGTGGACCGTCGAGAAGACCATGTGCCCGGTGTTCGCCGCCTGGCAGGCGATGTTGGCGGTTTCGCCATCGCGGATTTCGCCGATCATGACGATGTCCGGGTCTTGTCGCAGCACGCTGCGCAGCGAGGTGGCGAAGGTCTGTCCCGCCTTCGTGTTGATCTCGATTTGTGTGACGTTCGCCATCTTGTATTCGACGGGGTCTTCGATCGTGATGATGTTTTGCTGGTACGAGTCGATGTCGTTCAGGCAGGCATACAACGTCGTTGATTTACCGGCACCGGTCGGACCGCAGACCAGCAGCAGACCGTGTGGCTGATGGACGACCTCTTTGAGTTGCTCTTCGAGCTGCTTTCGAAAGCCGAGGTCGAGCAGCGTGCTGACGGAATTCGATTGATCGAGGATGCGCAAGGTCATCTTCTCGCCATCGCGCGTTCCCTGCGTGGCGACGCGAAAGTCGATTTCGCGACCGTCGGTCACCGCACGGAAGCTGCCGTCGAGCGACTTGCGTTTCTCGGTGATGTCCATCGCGGCCAGAATTTTGAAGATGTTGATGACGTTGTCACCGAGTGCTCGGTCGAACGGCTCGACCGAGTACATCACGCCATCCACGCGCAGCCGGACCTGCAGTTCATCTTCTTTCGGTTCGAGATGGATATCGGTCGCGCGTTTGATGATCGCGTCGTAGACCAACTCCTTCGCCGCCAAGAATCCGCGCGAGTTTTCGACTTGCGAACCGCGACTGGTGTCGCGGCGGCCGGTCGAGGTTTTGCCGATGAACTCGATGTCCGGGCCAAGCATCTGCTGCTTCATCTTCTTGCCGCCGAGGTGCAACCCCATCCGAGCCAGTGTGCGAAACACGACACTCTTGATGTGTTTCTGCGTGAGCAGCCGAGCAGAATCCGGCACACAAGCGTTTCGCTCGCGGATGTACAAACCCAGCGGCAAGCCTTGCAGCGCAAGGCTCAGCAACAGTCCCAGCGAGAACGGCGACATCGTCACGCCGACCAGCAGAGACGCCAGACCGCCGCCGAAGTACGCCGAGTTCCAAAACTCACTGTTGACCTTCAGCGAACTGGCGTCCTGGTTGACCCACTTGCCCAACCACACCCAGCCGAAAAACAACGCGAGGATCGGCACAAACTTCCACAGACTGAGATAAAAACCGACTGGTTGCCCCCAAGCTTTGTTGCCGCGCTGGAACCCATCGGGGTTCGGCGGAAATCGACTGACATCGCGAACTGCGGCAGCCGCTGGTTGAGCGGCAGGAGTGGTCTCTGCAGCAGCCAGTGCGGCTTTGTTCGCATCGGCTGGCTGAGCGAATGACACGTCGGCGCTGCTCAGTGCGAACAGCAAAATGGCGACCATCCGCCTCAGCCAGCGCGTTCGTTTTGACTCATTCTCACGAGGTCGCATCATCGGCTAACACTCACCGCAATCGGCCGCCGCTCGGTCAGCGCAGCCCTGGCCACGTTTTCGCCCGTTCAAGAGTGAGGCATGGTACTGGCGACTCGGAGCACTGGCTAGTTTCGGCGCACGGGGTCGTTCGCCCGTCGGTGACCACGTTACGAGAACATGGCGGGCGAGAGGCCCACATCCACAATGCTGCACGCACAGATCACCGGCAGTGTGAGTTTCTCCGCAGCCGACAACAACTCGTCGTTTTCGCTGCCGGGATTCAACCAGACCTCGCGCGGCTGACACGCGACGATGTCCTCGAGCAGCGTGATCCCAACTTCTGGCGGAAGATAAACGGTGACCCGATCCAACGAGCGAACCGGAACCTCCCGCAGCGAGCGATACGCGCGAAAACCCTCGATCTCAGCCGCCTGCGGGTTGATCGGGAAAACTTCCCAACCCGCCCGCGCATGAGCACGCACCGATTTGTTGCCGTACTTGGCCCGATCGCGACTGGCTCCCAAAACGGCAACGGTAGGCATGAGAAAGTCCATTTCCATGCTGGCGAGCGGGGGATGTCAATCCTCCGAGAACGAACTGGGCAGTCCGAGCACTCGGAAGATTGACATCCCCCGCTCTCCACTCGGCTACGACATCCGAATCGGCTCGTAATCCGAAAACACACGAGCCAGATCGAACGGCAGATTGCGTTGCAGCCGCACCTCGCCGACATCCAGCAGCGTGTGCATGATCGTGCCGATGAGATTGCGAATCGTGACCTTGTCCGAGTTCGGCTCTCCCCCGTCTTTCGAGGATTGGCCGATGACTCGCCCCATCGGCAGGCCGCCGCCAGAGAGCAGCAGCGGAGCGAGGTTGCCCCAGTGATCACGTCCGCCGCGAGCGTTGATGCGCGGCGTGCGACCCATCTCGCCGCAGCAGACCAGCAAAATCTTGTCGGAGAGTCCGCGTGCTTCGACATCTTCGATGAACGCCGACACGGCGTGATCGAACGGCACACCGCAGTATTTCATCCCCTCTTCGACCCCAGCGTTGTTGACGTCAGCGTGATTGTCCCACACGAAGTTCGTCGTCACGGTCACGAACTTGCAACCCGCTTCGCACAACCGCCGCGACAACAACAGCAGCTTGCCGAGCGTCTGCGTGTGATCGGTGTAGAGCTTGTAGTTGTTCAACTTCTTGTCGATCTCCTCCGGCCTGATCAGCGGGGCCGTGTCGTAGCGGGCAATCGTCTTCGGATCCTCTTTGCTGAGATCGAACGCCTCGGAGATCCCTCGCAGAATCGTGTCGAGCGCCTGCTCCTGAAACTTATCGAGACCTTCCGCCGCGCCGCGCACGTCAACGGTACGGCGGATGCGATCAAATTCCTGCCGGAGCTTGCGGCGGTCGTCGAGCCGTTCGCGCGGCAGCGTCAGCTTCAAACTCTCCTGGAATGGTCCTTCACCTCCGGGCAAGAACGGCGAGTACGCGGAACCCAAAGCTCCGGCATCGGTGAACCGTCCGAAGCCGGTCTGCATCGGTTGAGCTTGCGGATCGACCGCTTGCGGAAAAAGCGCCGCGTTGACCGGCATCCCCGTTTGCGGATTCACCGTCCCCGCCACGCGGGCGTACAGCGAACCGAGATTCGCCTTGAGCGTGTCCGCCGAAACAATCGGCTTAATGTCGTGGTTGCCATCACCAGTGACGAACGATCGCACAACCGTCAGCTTCTCCGCCAACTGCGCGAGCTTCGGATACGTCGCCCCGAACGTGACTCCGGGCAGAGCGGTTTGCACTTCACCATTGATACTGTGAATTCCGGACGGTGCCGTCATCTTCGGATCAAACGTCTCGATCTGACTCGGCCCGCCGTGCATGAAGAGAAACACAACCGACTTGTCCGTCGTCACCGCTCGCCCCGCCGCCGAAGCCGTCGTCCGCAGCCAGTCGGCCAGCGTCAGCCCACCCAGCGTCAACCCGCCAATGCGCAGGAAATCGCGGCGAGAACCGCGAGCCAACGGATCGAGAATGCTGAGCATGAAGCGACCTCCCCAACGGCGTCAAATCGGCCGGGATGCGGCCTCAAATCAGAGACACCTTATTTGTTATCGGCGGGCCTGTCCATCGGCTTGTCATTGGTTGTCACGGTTCTGGCAGAAACGACACGCAGACCAACTCAGAGTCGCTGCGAGCGTACACTCGCGAGCCGGCGAACGCAGGATGTGCCCAGGTGGAGCTGATGATGTTGGTGCGTGATTGTTCGTGGTAGCCGGTCGCGTTGAGCCTCGCCAGGATCAGATCCCCTTCGCTGTTGAGGATGATCGCGCGGTCGGCGTCGCCGAGCCACACGAGGCTCGCTTGCGGGTTGCGGCCGCGCGGGGTCATTTGGTTGTCGTCGTCCCAGAGCTTCGTCGACGTCTTCAGCTCGAAGCAGGTCAGGCCGTACTGCTTATCGAGCAAATAGACGTGGCCGTCGCGGTACAGCGGTTGCGACATCAGACCGCGCAGGAATTTGTTCTCTTCCCAAGCCAGCTCGGCTTGTTCCGGCTGTGCTCCGAGGCGAATCGCTTTCGAGCCATTCCAATAGCCACAGACGACGACCAAGCCTTCTTGAAAAATCGGTTCGGCAATCGCGACGCCGTAGGTGATCTCGTAGGGCACCTGCCAAAACGGTTTTCCGGTCGCGGGGTCGAGGCCGCGAATGTGCGACGGAGTCCAGCAGATCAACTGCCGCCGTTCGTTGTGCGTGACGATCATCGGCGTCGCGTAGCCCGCAGCATCCGAAAGGCTTTGCCAAACGATCTTGCCCGTGTGCCGATTCAAAGCTGCGATGCTGTGGCCTTCCTTGCCTCCGGGTTGGAGGAGTACGTTGTCGCCGTCGATCAACGCGGAGCCAGCGAAGCCCCACTCCTGCAATCGGCCTTTGAGATCACTGACGTAATTCACCGACCAAACTTTCTCGCCAGTCGTCGCGTCGAGGCAGCGGCATTCGCCGAGTGCTCCGACCGTGAAGAGTTTTCCGTCGTGCCACGTTGGAGCGGCTCGCGGGCCGGTGCCGTAGTCGAGCTTGCCGTAAGCGACCGGATACTCGTGCTTCCAGATTTGCTGGCCGGAGTCGGCATCGAAACAGAGCACACGCTCGGTCTCAGGTTCCTTCTGGCGGTCCATCACGAAGACTCGCTGACCGACAACGGTGACTCCGGAACACCCGCCGCCGATCGGCACTTTCCACTTCGGCTTGAGGCCCCCCTCCGGCCATTTTTCCGGCAGCTTGGGACTGTGCCAGGTGCCGTCTCCGCGAGGCCCACGCCAACGCGGCCAATCTTCGGCGGCCGCTTGGCTGGCGAGAGCGAAGACGATGATCAGGGCTGTGATCCAGCGGTGCATTTGAAATCTCCTCAAACCAACCCGACGCGTCAGCGAGGGCGAATCGACCCCATCCGGCTTGCTCGGATGGTGAATCTGATGGTGGGCTATCTCGTAATGACTCTCCTTCTGATCCTCTGTTTTTCTGCGGTTCGCCGCCGGAGGCGGCGAACCGCAGAAAAACAGAGTGTGGGAGTGTGACGTTCGGACTAGCTCTCCATCGCCTTCACCATCCGGGCAAGCCGGATGGGGCCGATTCAAAAAATGCGCAACTTCAAAACTGACGCTTCGGGTTAGTGTGTTGATCCAGCCTCTTGTTGAAAGACCTCGGCGATGACTTCTTCGAGCGGGCGGTCTTGGACGCTGACGTCTTCGATCTCGTAACGGCTGAGCAACGCCGAAAGGGTCTGTGCGACTTCGCCGCGCGGGATGCGGAGCTTCAAGCGCGGCGACTTGATATCGAAGACGGTGCCAAAGCGTTCGAGTTCGGTGGACGCAGGCAGCTCGCTGGCGAATTGCAATTCGATGATTTTGGTTTGGCTAAAACGTCCCACGATCGAGGCCAGCGGGCCGTCGTGCTGGATCAAACCTTGATTGATGATGACCGCTCGCTCGCAGAGAGCTTCGACGTCTTTCATGTAGTGGCTCGTCAGCAAAACGGTGATTTGCCGCTCGCGCTGGTAGTGCTTGAGAAACTCTTGGACCTTGCGCTGCGAGACGACGTCCAAGCCAATGGTCGGCTCGTCGAGCAGCAGCAGGTCGGGACTGTGCAGCAGCGCGGCGATCAATTCCATGCGCATCCGCTCGCCGAGCGAGAGTTCGCGCACCGGCTGGCCGACGAGCTTGCGAACTTCCAGCAGGTCGGTCAGCTCGTCGAGTCGGCGTTGGAAGGCGACCGGTTCGATGTGATAGATCGCCTCGTGCAGCCGAAACGATTCTTGAGCGGGCAAGTCCCACCAGAGCTGATTCTTCTGCCCCATGACCAGCGAGAAGCGGCGACGATAGTCGATCGCGCGCTGCCACGGAGTGAAGCCCAGCG
>CAMDPK010000155.1 GCA_945904015.1 Candidatus Kuenenia stuttgartensis
AAACGCAAACGCGGTCCCAAGAAACCGCGCCCCAAACAAACCAGCGGCAAGACAAACCACCACGTCTCCACCGCCAAACTCCTCGCCAAGAAATCACCACACCAATCCAACAAGAAACCATCGAAGTGACGACCTTGAAAGGGGTGGCACTGTCCAGCAAATCAGCCGCAGGGCGCTAGCCCCAGTTTGTGTTACGAGAACCTGGGCTAGCCCGGTGGGATCTCAATGCCGGTGACAACATCGCTTCCCGCCGCCTTCGCTCGCGAGTCCCACTGTGTCTGCCTCGGAGTCCGCCCGTGACGCCCCGATCTTCAGTCGATAAAAGCATCGCTCGCAACGCGGCCGATACGCGAATCGCGGATTTTCAGTCGGGAATGACACGACCATGTTTCAACGACCTGCAATGCCGAATGGCAGACACACCGATCGACTCGCGCCGGCAATCCTGGCCGCGGCACTGCTGACTTTCTGTGGGTTGAGGAGTGCTCGCGCGGCGGACACTCCGTCGACCGCAGCGGATGCCGCCGGTTTTCAGAAGGTCGTCGCTCCGTTCGTGAAGACGCATTGCGTGCGATGTCACGGGCCAGAGAAAAAGGAGGGCAACTTCCGCGTCGATCAACATCTGAAGAATGAGTTCGTCGATCCGGTCGCAAAGGAGAAATGGAGCGAGGTCGTCAATGTGCTCAACAGCCACGAGATGCCGCCCGAAGGAGAGCCGCAGCCGAAACCCGATGAGGTCGCGAAGGTCGTCGATTGGATCACCGACCAAATGGTGCGCGCCGAACTGGTCCGCCGCGACGGACAGATCGTCCTGCGACGGCTCAATCGCGACGAATACCGCAACACGATTCGCGACTTGATCGGCATCGACTTTGATGTCGCGGCGTTTCCGCTCGATCCGGCCTCGGGCGGATTCGACAACAACGGCAAGGCGCTGACGATGTCGCCGCTGCTGACCGAACTGTATCTCGACGCGGCTCGCAAGATTTTGGATCGAGCACTCGTCGAAGGAGATCAGCCACCAGCCATCAAGTGGCGATTTGAAATTGACAGTGGCGACAACGACTCGAACCGCAAGATCTACGACAAGCAAAACGTGATCGTGAACGGCGGCAACAACCCGGTCAAAGATGGCTTCAAAGTCTTGCACCACGACAACTGGGACAAACACTTGAACGCTCGCGGGTACGCCTTGAAGCACGAGGGAGAGTATATCATCCGCATTCGCGCTGCCGGCCGAGTTCCGAATCGCGATGATGTCGTCGAATCGGCTCGCAAGGCGTTGCAGGACCGATTCGACAAGCAGATGAAAGAGAATCCCAAGGGCGAGCGATATCACCGCGAGGGACTCGAACGCGACCTGAAACACTTTCAGACCGACCGCATGTACGACTACGGATCGCCGCGGTTGAAGTTGATCCAGAATCTCGGCGGCCAACCGAAAGTGCTCGCCGAGTTCGACGTCAATGCAACGCTCGACAAGCCGCGCGAGTACGAAGTCCGCGCCCGCTTCACGACGGAACAAGCCGGGCTGACGATCGAATACGCCTACGCGATTCCGCGCGTCCTCGAAAACTTCTGGTTTCAAGGCCACGACGTGTTCGCTCGGCCGGAACTGTACGTCGATTGGTTCGAGATCGAAGGTCCGGTCTACGACTCCTGGCCGCCGCCGAGTCATCGTCGATTGCTCGGAGACAGCCTGCCGTCGAAGGACAAGGAACGCGAGACGGCCAAGACGCTCATCGCCCGCTTCCTACGCTCGGCCTATCGACGGCCAGTGACGACGGCCGAGATCGACGAAAAACTCAAACTGTTCGACCTCGTGCGAGCCGACTCCCCGTCGTTCCTGCAGGCGATCAAGACACCACTCATCGCCGCGATGGCCTCGCCGCACTTTCTGTATTTGGCCGAAGTGGGGCAGGTTTCCAACCTGCCCGGCCAGAAAGCCAAACAACTTCAGAAGGCCGGGCAGGTTGAAAACCTGCCCCACGTCCTAACCGACCACGAACTCGCCGCGCGGCTGTCGTACTTCCTCTGGTCGTCGATGCCCGATGACGAACTCGTCAAACTCGCCGATGCCGGCAAACTGCGCGATCCGAAGACATTGACCGTGCAGGCCAATCGCCTGCTGGCCGATCCGAAGTCCGAATCCATCGTCCGCAACTTCGCCGGTCAATGGCTGGGACTGCGAGAAGTCGGAGCGAACCCGCCGGCCACCGACTTGTATCCGCAATACGACCGGCATCTCGAAACGTCGATCACCGACGAGTCGCGAGCCTTCTTCGCCGAAATCCTGAAGCACGATATGAGCGTGCTGAACTTCGTCGGCTCGGACTTCGTCGTCATCAACGAGCGGCTCGCACGGTTCTACGGAATCCCCGACGTGCGTGGCGACGACTTCCGCCGAGTCCCAGTGCCCAACGGCGTGCATCGCGGCGGCATCGTGACGCAAGCCTCGATGCTGACGATCACGTCGAACGGCACGCGCACCTCACCGGTCAAACGCGGCACATGGGTCTTGAAAAACGTCCTCGGCATCGACCCCGGCCTGCCGGTCGCGAACGCGGGAGACATCGCCCCGAAAGTCCCCGGCATCGACAAGGCGACCGTGCGGAAGCGGTTGGAAATTCACCGCACGTTGCCGCAATGTGCTCGCTGCCACAGCAAGATCGACCCGCTCGGCTTCGCTCTGGAAAACTTCAACGCCGCCGGTGAATGGCGCGATCAAGAGGGCTTCGGTTACAAAGGCCGCATCGATCGCAACGATCCGAAAATCGACGCCGCATCCAAACTTCCCGACGGCACCGCCATCAGCGGAGTCGATGAATTGCGGGCGGTGTTGCGTCAGAAGGAAGACCTGTTCCTCAATTGCCTCGCCAGCAAACTGCTGACCTACGCCCTTGGTCGAGAACTCGGCATCGCCGACCAGCCAACCGTCAAAGCGGCCGTCGCACACACGAAAAAGAATGGCTACACCTTGCGATCACTGATCCAATTCATCGTCACTTCTGAATCCTTCGGAACGAAGTGACTCTGCGGAGATTCGTCCATGACGTCGATCATCAACCAGCCTTTGTCACGTCGCCACGTTCTGCGAGGACTCGGTGCGAGCCTGAGTCTGCCTCTACTCGACGCCATGCTGCCGCGTTTGTGGGGGGCACCGTCGCAGTACAAGCCGCTCGACAAGTCGATGGGGACACATCCGCGGATGATTTGCTGCTACGTTCCCAACGGCGTCAACATTTTGGAGTGGGTGCCCAGCGACAAAGGCCGCGACTACACGTTGTCCCCGACGCTCGAAACGCTGAAGGAGCACAAGTCGGACTTCACAGTGCTCAGCGGTCTCGGACATCCCGCTTCTCAGGGGGGGCACAGTGGAGCGGATACTTGGCTGACGGGTGCGGACCTGAAGGCGACTCCCGGAGCGGATTACACCAATCAAGTCTCGGCGGATCAGATCGTCGCCGAGTTGCACGGCAAACAGACGCGCTTCCCGTCGTTGCAGTTATCAGACGCCAGCGGCACCGGTTCGGCCGGGCATTCGCACACGCTGTCGTTCGATCGCAGCGGCACGCCGATGCCCTCCGAGAATTCTCCGAAGCGGCTCTTCGAGCGGCTGTTCGTTCCGGACAGCGCGGCGGATCGTGCGGCGACGTTGCGACGTTACGCCGAGCGGAAGTCGATTCTCGACAGCGTGCGTGGCGAGGCGAAGTCGCTCAACGACAAGCTCGGCAAGCAGGACCAACGGAAGCTCGACGAGTATCTGACCTCGGTGCGCGAGACCGAGCAGCGCGTCGCGCGGCTCGAATCGTGGGTCGATGTGCCGAAGCCGGAAGTGGATTCCAAGAATTTACAACTCGGCAGCCAGCCGGGGAACGCTCACGACCGGCCGATGTGGTTGGATGTCATGCTCGAAGTCTCGTACCTCGCGTTCCTGACCGACACGACGCGGGTCATCACGTTCGAATGGTCGCGCGAAGCTGGCGGCTACGGCGGTGGCGGCGAGAACCATCACGAGCTGTCGCATCACGGCGGCGACAAGGACATGCTCAAGAAGCTGGGCGTGATCGACCGTTTCCATCTCGAACGGCTCGGCCGGTTCCTGACGTTCCTCAAATCGACGAAAGAAGGAGACGGAAACATGCTCGACAACACGCTGGTCATGTTCGGCTCCGGCATGAACTCCGGCGCGGGGGGCGAGCACTCGCCGAAGAACTTGCCGCTGCTCGTGGCCGGCGGTCGCAAGCTGGGGCTCAAGCACGGTCAGCATCTCGGCTGGGAGCCGAACAGTCATCCGCCGCTGTCGAACGTGCTGCTGACACTGATCCAGAAAATGGGGATCGAGTCGGATAAGTTCCGCGACTCGACCGGCACGCTGACGGGATTGGTGTGACGTAGGATGGGCACTCTTGCCCGTCCGCATTCACGAGCAGGGACGGGCAAGAGTGCCCATCCTATTCACGGCTTCGCTTCGGCCATTCCCAGCGACTTCAAATACGCCAGCAAGTCGGCCACGGCGGCGGGCGACACGTCTTTCTCGAAGCCTTCGGGCATCAGCGACTTGCCATTCGAGACGATCGTTTCGATGTTGCTGCGGAGGACGACATCTTCTTTGGCTTCCGCTCGACGCAGCGTGACGCTCGTCGCAGTGTCGCCGACCAACAAGCCATTAAGCACTTTGCCGTCTTGCGTCTCGACGACGTACGTCGCGAAGTTCGGCTGAGCTTCACGATTCGGATCGAGGATCGCGATCAGTAAATCGGCTAGCGACTTGTTGGTGATGCTCTGCAAGTTCGGTCCCACGACATGGCCGACTCCGGCGATCTGATGGCAGTTCGCGCACTTTTGCTGAAAGAGCAACTTGCCCTTGGCGATGTCGCCGGGCGTTTCCAATGCGGGTTGGTAGTCGGCGATGACCTTGGCTCGATTGGCATCGACGTCACCGGCCAGCAACTTTTTCGCGCGGTCACGCAACTCCGACTTCGGATGATTGAGCAGCAAGTCCTTCTTGTCCCGCTCAATCTCGCCACGCAGCACCGTGCCGGCTTGCAGCGCGTCGAGCAGCGAGCCGACTCGATCGGTCGAACGCAGCAGCCCGTCGACAACCTCGCGACGCAAGCCGGGTGAATGACTTCGCCAACCGGTCAGCAGCAAGCTCGGCACCTCCGCGTGTTGCAGTTGACCAAGCGAGTTGGCAGCCGCGATTTGCAATTGCGGATCGACTTGCGGGTTGAGCAATTCGCTCAACGACTGGCGACAAGAAGCACTCTCCAGGAAGGCCAGCACCCGAATGGCGGAGATTCGTTCGGGAATGGAACGCTCGGCATTCTTCGCGGCAGTCAGCGACTTGCTCAGGACTTTCGTCAGCCCCTCCCGGAGTTTGCTGTCGGCTTGAACCGCGTCCAGCAAGCGTTCGACAGTCATGCCGCGACGCCTCAGGCCGTCACCCAAAGCGATCAGGATCGACGACCGAGCTGCCGGCGACACTTCGCCGTTGACGACGATGTTCAGCACGCTCGCACCAGCCAAGGGATTCGCGTCGGTACCGAGCATTCGCGCGAGTTCCGTGTACCAACCGGCGGCGTGTGGCTGCGTTGCGAACTCGGTATCGCTGGCGAGGGCTTCGAGAAACGTCGTTGCTTTGCCTGCCAGCGAGGTCATCATCGCAGTGCGGATGTCGCCGGTGTTGCGCGGATCGTGAGCCAATCGGCTGAGCGTCGCAACCGCCAGATCGTTCGGCATCTCGCCTGCGGAGAACGCCAGTTGCCAACGGACGAGGTCGCTGTCGTCGGTCGCTCGTTCGGCGGCAGCCTCGGCGAGTTCGCGATCTTGAGCAAACAGCGGTTCGGCCAGCCGCAGGACGTGTGCTCGCAAACGCGGTTCAGGATGCTTGAGATTCACCATCAGCACATCCGGCTTCATCGCGTTCAAACCGGCCAGCGTGTAGAGGCAGTGCAATCGCGCGAGCGGCGAGCGATTCAGCGCGGCCATGCGACGCAGTGAAGGAACCACCGAAAGGTCACCCCGTTCGACGAACAGCCGCTGAGCGGTCTCGCGGTTCCACGAGTTCGGCGACCAGAACTGCTTGATGAGCTGGTCCGGCGGCATTTTCCCGATCGGCTCGACTTTCATCCGCTGCCCGTCGGGGCCGACCAGTCGCCAGATGCGGCCGCGATCGTGACCGCTTTCGAGATCGACCATCGCCTTGATGTCTTCGGGAATCGAGGCGGGATGCTCGATCGTCTCGCGGTACATGTCGAGCACGAACAGCGTCCCGTCCGGCGCGTTGACGAAGTTCACCGGCCGAAACCAGTTGTCGGTCGAGGTCACAAATTCGGTCATCTCGTCGGCCCGTTTGGCGACAAAGCTGGCTCCGTTGGGAGTCATGATCTTGCGATGAATCAGATTCGCACCGACATCGCCGATGAACGCGTTGCCGCGAAACTCCTCCGGGTACGCCCCGCCCCGATAGATCGTCACACCAGTTGCCGAAGTGAAGAAGCCGGCCGGCACACGCTCACTCTGAGCCAGTCCCGCGAACTTCGGATCGGCGACTCGTCTCGCGGTGCGGACGATTCGCCACGGCTCCGGCGGACTGCGGCGAAAGACCGTTGCGGCAGCGCCTTCGACACCGATGCTGCGGACGACACCGCTCGCAACGAACGTCGGATTGCGGTCCAAATACCGACGAGGCAGGACAACGTGTTCGATGTGATTGCTATTGTTGCAGACGAAGCGGCTTCCCCAATCGTCCGTCGAATGCCCGAACTGCTCGCCGCCGCTGAGGAGTTGGAGCGACTTCGCAACCTCGTCGGCCGTCGCGTCAGAAACCAGGACGCGCGGATCAAATGCGAAATCGCTGGTCCCCGGCATCACCGGCTTGCCGTCGCGCGTCAGTGTGTTCGGATTGCGACCACCGGCGACGAGGATGCGATTCTCCAATCCCCACTTCATGTTGTTAGCCAGCGCCTGCACGTTGTCCTTGCCGAAACCGCTGAGCACGATCTTGCGAACATCGGCCTTACCGTCGCCGTCGGTGTCCTTGAAGTACCACAGGTGCGGATGCCCGATGACGAACACTCCGCCGTCGAAGCAGCAGACCGATAACGCCCACTCGAAGTTGTCGGCGAAGACGGTGCTCTTCTCGAACTTGCCGTCGCCATCGGTGTCTTCCAGCAACCGGATGATGCCGTCGTTCTTCTTGCCGCCACCTTTCGGATGCAGCTTGGTCGGCTCGGACGAATACGGATAGCCGTGGAACTCGGCGACGTACATCCGGCCGAATTCGTCGAAGCAGGCATCGACCGGATCGCCGACCAGCGGCTCACCCGCGACGAGTTCCAGCTTGAAGCCACGCTCAACCTGAAACGTCTTGAGTGCGTCTTTGGTCTCCGTGGCCGGAATGCGCGGCATCAACTCTTTCAGCGACTTGCCCTGTTCGAGCGGCGACGGCTTGTCTTGAGCAAACAGCCCCGCCGACAGCAACACCAGCGCAACCGACACACGACTGAAATTCCACATACCGAGCACTCACTTTCTGAAGAAAGTAACCCGAAGCATCAGCGAGGACGAACGCCCCCCCGGCTTGATTAGTGACGAAGCGTTCCGGAGCACTCGCCCTCGCTGACGCTTCGGGTTACTTGCGGCTACGCCGCCTGAACTCAAAACACGACCTTCGCTGCCGGAAAGATCGGACCTTCGAGGCACGTCCGGCGATAGTCCCACTCGCCGTCGTCTTGCTGAATCTTGGCGACGCAACTGAAGCAGATGCCGATGCCGCACGCCATCGGCGTCTCCAGCGACAGCCAGCACGAAACATTGGCCGCGGTCGCGATCTTTTGGACCGCGTGCATCATCGGCTCCGGCCCGCAGCAGTAGATCAAGTCCGGCGGGCAATCGGAGGCCAGTGATTGCTTGAGGAGCTCCGTCACGAATCCGTGCTGACCCCGGCTGCCGTCGTCGGTCGCCAGTCGCACATCGAGTCCGTCGATCGTGAATTGTTCTAGCCCGGCAAGGTAATCGACCGAGCGTGCTCCGTAGCACAGCGAGACCTTGGTCGAATGGGCGGCGACTTCACGAGTCGGCGATCCGTAGCGGCGAGACGTCAATAACTCGCGTGCGACCGCCAGGAACGGCGTCTGCCCGATACCGCCCGCGACACACATCAAGTGCTTCGTTTCTTTCGAGACCACAGGGAATCCGTTGCCGAGCGGTCCCCAGACGGAGACTTCGTCGCCGACCTTCCAACTGGGCATCAGCCCCGTGAGCTTGCCGACCGTCACGTAGCCGAAATCGAAACCGATCGGCTGGCCATGATCATCGTCGTAGGTGTCAAACAGCGCGAACGGCCGGCCGAGAAGCGGGTCGCTTCCGCGAGCCGGACGGACCATGAAGAACTGGCCGGGGACGATGCGGCGGGCGATCTCCGGACAGTGCAGACGCAGCCGATAAGTGTTGCGAGCCATCTGCTCCTGCTCGACCACTCGAGCGATCGCTTGCAACGCAGAGCACGGCGGAAAAGTGGGTTGATTCATGGAGTATTGAGTACTGAGAACGGCGAGAGATTGCCAGTCTCGCCGGCTCGAACCAGCACGACGCGCGAGCGAGTGGTCATTCGTGGGGGAACCACTCGCTCGCGCGTCGTGCTGGCTACGACTTCGGCACTCGTTCCAAAATCGACCACAGTCGGGATTCGAGCATCGGCGCGCCACGAACAATCTCGGTTCCGATCTGCACCGCCCACAATGGTCGGCCGCCGAGTTCCGTCTCGTGAATCTTCACGAGATCTTTGTGCGTCGTCAGCAGCATTTCGGCGATCGCAGATTTCGTTTGGTCGCCGAGCCGAGCAAGATCATCGGACGTGAAGTGGTTGTGATCGGGAAACGACTCGAAGCCCACGACCTCCGCGCCAGTTTGCCGAAGCGTCCGTTCAAACGATTCCGGGTTGCCGATGCCGCAGAAACCGAAGACTCGTTGACCGGCCAGCTCGGACAGCGGTTTCGTCTCTCCGGCACTGTTGATGAGTTGGCTCGGCCGAAACGAGACCTCGATCACGGTGCCGATGTGATTGCACCGTACCAACTCCGCGCGGATCGCGGTGAGCTTCTCCGCCGAGACTTGATCGGTGCGGGTGACGACCACCAAGTCCGCACGTTCGATGTTCGCAATCGGCTCGCGCAGCATGCCGCGCGGAAGGCAATGCTCGTAGCCCCACGGATTCGTGGCATCCACCAGCACGATGTCGAGATCCCGACGCACTCGGCGATGCTGAAAAGCGTCGTCGAGGATCAGCAAATTGCAGCCATCCACAACGGCTCGCTTCGCCGACAGGATGCGATCCGGATTGAGCCACTGCGGCACTCCCGGACAAAGCTGATCGAGCACGAGTTTTTCGTCATTGGTCAAGGAATCGAGCGACTTGTAGCCGCGACTCAGCAATCCAACCTTCACCCCTGCGTCGCGAAACCAATTGGCCAGGAATGCGACGACCGGCGTCTTGCCGGTCCCGCCGGTCGTGAGATTGCCGACGCTGATGACCGGCACACCGACTTCAAACGGCTCTCGCAACCGGAAGTCAAAGGCCACGTTTTTGCAGCCGACTCCGACGCGATACGGCCACTGCGCCAACCACAACCCCGCGCGCAACAGACCCGCCGCGAGACCGCGCTTCCGGCCAGACATCACTTCGCGGGCGAACTGCTCCATCGTCGTCGGCAATCGTTTCAGAAGGAGGTTGGGCACTCCTGCCCGACCTGCGTTTGGATCAGCAAGGACGGGCAAAAGTGCCCATCCTCCGGACGATACGGAACCAACGCTCGCGCGTCACGACCGAAGCTTGCGTTGAACTCGCTCGGCAAACCGAGCGACCTGAATCACGCGAAGCTTGTGAACCCCGCGAGCGATCCGCTCGTGCTCGTCGTGAGCTTCCAACTGAAACGAAATCAGCGTCCCATCGGAATGAATCACGCGAGCACGGCAGGTCACGCGACCGCCCAGCGGAGTCGCGGCCAAGTGCTGCACATCGACCTGCACGCCGACGGTGCTCTCCCCCGGCTCCAACAACGGCAGCATCGCCTCTCGCGAGGCGTGCTCCATAAACCAAATCAGCCACGGCGTACTCAGCACGGCCGGCATGTTGCCATCAGCGAAGTCGATCGCGTGCTTCGACTCGACCACGAACGATACTTCGCCCACGGTGCCGACTTTGGGGCTGGCTTTCATACCGTCACCCCAACTCCGCCATCCGTTTGCAGATCGCGTCGGCCATTTCGCGAGTGCCGACGGCGGTGGGGTCGTTGCGGTCGGGCTTCATGTCGTAGGTGACGTGCTTGCCTTCTTCGATGATGCTGGCGACGGCTCGTTCGAGCTTCGCGGCGGCGGCGGCTTCACCCATGTGTTCCAACATCAGCTTGCCGGAGAGGATCAGCGCGGTCGGGTTGACCTTGTTCTGGCCTTTGTACTTCGGGGCCGAGCCGTGAGTCGCCTCGAAGATCGCCGAGTCCGGGCCGATGTTCGCGCCGGGAGCGACTCCCAAGCCGCCGACCAGGCCGGCGCAGAGGTCGCTCAGGATGTCGCCGTACAAGTTGCCCATGCAGAGCACGTCGTAGTTCTCCGGCTTCTGGACCAACTGCATGCACATGTTGTCGACGAGCCGCTCGATGTAGGTGACGCCCGCCGCACTCGGAACTTTGCCCGCGAGAGTCGGATCAGCCTTTACCCCTTCGGCCAGCTTCGGATCCTCGTACTTCGCCCCGAATGCGGTCGCGACTGCGCGAGTCTCGTCGTACCACAGGCCGTCGGTAAACTTCATGATGTTCGCCTTGCAGATCGACGTGACCGACTTGCGGCCGTACTTCACTGCGTAATCGAACGCATAGCGGCTGATGTTCCGGCAGCCCTCGACGGACATCGGCTTGATGCTGACGCCGGTGGTGGTCACACCGGACTTGATCTTCTTGCCCGTCGAGGCGGCGTTGATGAACGCAATCAACTCGACGGTCTTGGGATCGCCCGCTTGGAACTCGACACCGGCGTAAAGGTCTTCGGTGTTCTCACGGACGATGACCAGATCAACCTTCGTCTTGTCGAAATAGGACCTGACCCCTTTGTAGGTCTTGCAGGGGCGGACGCAGGCGTAGAGGCCAAGCTCTTGCCGCAGCGCGACGTTGACCGAGCGGAACCCTTTGCCGATCGGCGTCGTGATCGGAGCCTTCAACGCGATCTTGTTGGCTCGGATCGACGTGAAGACCGAATCCGGAATTTTGCCCTGAGCCTCGATCACCTCGATGCCGCATTCCTGCACGTCCCAACTGACTTTCACGCCGGTGGCGTCGATGCACTTGCGAGTCGCCTCGGCGAGTTCCGGACCAGTTCCATCTCCAGGGATCAGCGTGACGTTGTACATGCGAGCCTCGACCTCTTTCTGACGATTGCAAAGGTGTATTGATGACGCGACGAGCGATGACGCGACGGCCGAGCGGAAACTATCAGACACCCCACAAGCGAGCAAGGAACGGAAATCGAGCAGGAGCGTGGCGCACGCGGCTCGCGTGCGACTTTCTGCGGAGGCGATGTCTGTGGCCGTGATGAATCGCACGCGAGCCGCATGCGCCACGCCGAAATCAATCGTCTCGTCCTGCTTGCTGTTCGCGGGCGGTTCCGTTCAGAATCACCGCCGTCGTGGGCAACGCATCGCAGCCGGGGACTCATCGTGGCCAGCAGCATCGTTTTGGAAGCCGTCAAAGCCGGGAAGCAGGCGCTCGCCAAGTTTCGAGCGGCGAATCCCAACGTGTTGCTCGATTTGACCGAGGCGGACTTGAAGGGCACCGACCTGCGCGGGATGAATCTGCGGCGGGCGTTGTTGGTCGGAGCGAAGTTGGCTCGCGCGGATTTGAGCGGGGCAAATTTGAGCGAGGCCGACCTGACGCGGGCGAGTTTGAAATTTGCCAACCTCTCGCGAGCGGATTTGCGGAAGGCAAATCTCTTCAAGGCGTTGCTCGGTGAATCAAATGCAACCGAGGCGGACTTCACGCGGGCGAATCTGAATAGCTGCGAACTCTCGAAGGCGACGCTCAGGCGAGCCGTCTTTCTCGAAGCGGACTTGAACAACGCACAGTTCAACGATGCGATCGTGCTGGGTGCGGATTTCAGTTTGGCTCGATTCGCAGGGACGCATGCCTCGCGGTTGACGTGCGGCTGGACTCGTTGGAGCAACTGCGACCTGAGCCAAGTCATCGGCCTGGAAACGGCCACGCATCACGGGCCCAGCAGCATCGGGCTGGACACTTGGCTGAAGTCTCGCGGGCAGATCCCGGCCGAGTTTCTCAGCGGCAGCGGATTGCCGGACGATTTCGTCGCCGCGTTGCAAGCGGCTCCGCGCGAAGCGGCGGCGTGCTTCATTCGGTTCAGTCACGACGACCTGTCGTTCGCGGGACGGTTGGCCGAGGCACTGCGATCCGTCGGCTTGGTCTGCTGGATGGACGAGATGCCGAATGCGGGCCGCTCGGAACCTCCGCTCGAAGCGCAGTTCGATTCGCAGCAACCGAACAAAGTGATCTTCCTCGCGTCGCGCAGCTCGCTGACGTCGCCGTGGGTCGAGGGAGAAGTCGCGCGGTTGCTCGAACGCGAGCAACAGTGGAAACGGGACGTCGGCCAAGAAGTCAAATTGCTGTTGCCGTTAACGCTGGATGGATTCCTGTTCGGCGGCGACGCGAAGGGGAAGCAAGACAAGGCGGTCGCCGCGCGAGTCGTCGCCGACTTCAACGGCTGGCGACGCAACGACACGAAATTCGACGAAGTGTTTCCGAAGGTGCTCGCGGCGCTCGGTGCGGAGCCGCGAAAACCGGAGGCCAAGGAAGATGGCGGCCGCTCGCCCTTCGCGTGGTTCAGCCGCAAGAAAGATGACGACGATGAGTAATCACAAACCCCACCGGGCTGGCCCCGGTGGCTTGCGGGATTTTGCACTACTCAGCGATTGGAAAAAGTAGTGCAGAATCCCACGAGCCACCGGCACAAGGCCGGTGGGGTGAGAGGAGATGATGGCATGGCAGCAGTTGATGAAGTGGCGGAAGCGTTGTCGGCACACATGCCAGAGGTGCTGCGCTGGGCGGGCGCGATCGCTCGGCAGTTGCGGAAGTTCAACATCGGCCTGAGCGGCAAGACGTCGGGCAGTGCGGAAACCGACGCTCTCACGCTGGCGGACCTCACAGTGCAGGAGTTGGTCATCTCGGCATTGCGCGATCGGTCGCCGCTCTTCCGAGAGTGCCGCATCGAGGCCGAGGAGTCGAACGGTGACCTCGGACACTTCGCGACTGACAGCGAACTGACGATCGCGCTCGATCCGATCGACGGCACAAAGCAGTATCGAGATCACACCGGCAACGGCTACGCGGTCATGCTGCATTTGCGAGACCGGGACACGCTGCATTACTCGCTGGTCTTCATCCCGGAAGCGGGTGAGCACGGCACTTGGCTGGAAGCGATTGGATCGCAAATCGTCGTCGGTGCGGATGATCCCAGCCGTCCCGCGAGCGACGTGCTCGACGAGTTGACGCCGATCACTCCGGAGACGCGACCGAACTCGAAGAAGATTTACCTCATCGGCTTTCAGCAGCGAGACCGCGAACGAGCCGCCGCTGTCACTTCCGCCGGACTGGAAGGAGTCGCCCCGGATGACATGCCAGGCAGCATCTACCCGCTGCTGGCCAGCGGCGAGTTCGGCGGCTCGCTGATTCATTCGCCCAACCTGTACGACTTCCCGGTCTCGCTGCACGTCGCTCGGATTCTGGGAGGCGATGCGATTTGGACCGACACCGGCGAGCCGGTTCACTTCCACGAAACGTGGCTCGACGAGCGAGCCAACATGCTGCGACTGCCCCGCATCATTGCGTGCGCCGTCGAACGCGAGACACTGAGCGTCCTGAAGAATGTCGCTCAAGGCTGGAGTCCCAACCGGTACGACGACTGACAAAGTTCCACTCTTGTGGCGGACGCTGCCTGCGTCCGTCAGTCAGTCCCAGCAATGGCTGACACCGACGCTAGCAGCGTCGGCCACGATGAAGCGAAAGGACGCACTGTGTCGCGAATCCTTCAAACCGCGTGTTGTTGGGGAATGCTCCTGAGTGCTCTAGCTGTCGCCGCCGAGCCGCCGCAGACCGGGCCGGAAACCGAGAAACGATTCCCGCCATTGAAGGTTCCCGTAGGATTCAAAGCGACGCTCTTCGCCTGCGATCCGCTGATCGAGTACCCGTCGGCGATCGCGCTGGGGCAGCGAGCCAATACGCTGTTCGTCGCAGCCGATTACATGACCGGACTTGGCACGACCGACATCATCCAGCGCGACGAGATTCGACTGGTCGAGGACACGGACGGAGATGGCTACGCCGACCGTGCTCCGGTGTGGGCGGACGGGTTCAATTCGATCCAAGGGCTGACGTATCACGACGGCACCGTGTTCGTGATGCACGCGCCGTACCTCACCGCGCTGCGAGACACCGACGGCGACGGACAAACCGACGAACGTCGAAATCTCTTCAAAGGCTTCGGCCTGGGACCGGAAGAGGACAAGGTGCGGCTGCACAACTCCAACGGCATCGTCGCCGGCCACGATGGCTGGCTCTACTTGGCCTTGGGAGATCGAGGCTGCGATGTGACTCGACCGGAAGGCGACCTGTTGGTGCTCAACGGCGGCGGCATTCTGCGTTGCAGGCCCAACGGGCGCGACCTGCATGTGTTCTCGACCGGCCTGCGAAACATCTACGACGTGGCGCTCGATGACGACCTCAACGTCTTCACGCGCGACAACGAGAACGACGGCGGCAACTACAAGATTCGCGTCTGCCAAAGCTTCTTCGGAGCCGATCACGGCTATCCGTATCTCTACGACGAGCGACCGGATGAAGCACTCGCGCCGTTGGCCGATCTCGGCCTCGGCTCGTCGGCCGGCGGTGTCTATTACCGCGAGACGCAATTCCCGGCCGAGTATCGCGGCCTCTATTTCTGCGAATGGGGGCGAGCGGTCATGCGGTACGTTCCGGAATCGCCCGGCAAAGCCTTCTCGCCACTGAAGGAAATTGAGTTCGCGTCCGGCGCCGAGAACGATCCCTACGGCTTCAAGCCGACCGATTTGGTGGTCGATCGCGACGGCTCGCTGCTGATCGCCGATTGGGCGGACGGCCAACGCCCGAAGCGCGGCCGCGCGCGGATTTATCGAGTAGGTCGGGCACTCTTGCCCGACCAGAAATCGACGCCCAATGCGCAAGAGGGACGGGCAAGAGTGCCCATCCTCCAAAATGATCTCGCAGGCTGGATCGACCGGCTGAATTCGGACAGCTACTACGAGCGGCTGGAAGCTCAACTGGCGATCGAACGGCAAGGCCGCGACGCTCCGGCAGTCGTCGCCGAATCGCTGCACAAGGGAAAACTCAGCGAGCGCGGCTGGCTGCACGGCGTGTGGATCATCGCCCATCTGCTCGGCCCGCAAGCCAGCGACAAATTATTCAAACTCGCGCAAGATATCGAATTGCCGCGCGTGCAAACGCAGGCGATCCGAGCACTCGCCGACCTGCATGATCCCGTGTTGGCCGAGCATCGACTCAACGCCGGATCGGGACCAGTCGATGTCGCGAAGCGGTTGGCCGCGTTGACGCATTCGCGACGTGACGACGTGAAGCTCGAAGTGGTGGTCGCACTCGGCCGACTGAAGTGGGCGCAGGCACCGCTCTGGATGTCTCAGGAATTCAAAACGATGGACCCGGTCGTCGCCCATGCTGCTCAACAAACGCTGCGCCGGTGCGGTGACTGGTTGGCGGTGCTCCGACTGCTCGACGGCCCCTCGCAGAATCAGCCTCCGCTCAAGCATGATTCGTCCGAGAACCAGCCGCGACTGGTGGTACTACGGGACGTGGCGCTGCGAGCGCTCGCGGACCAAGCGGACAAGAAAATTGTCGATTGGCTGGAAGTCCGACTTCAATTGGCCATCGATCCCACGCAGCGACGCGAGTACGCCGCACTCTTGAGTCGAGTGCATCGCAAGCCGGGACCGTGGGTTTATTGGGGATTCCGTCCGGCCCCGCGTCCCGCCAACACGGTGGCTTGGCAGCGGACAGAATTCATCGAGCAAGTGTTGGATCGAATGTTGACCGATGCGGATCACGGCGTGCGGCTCGCGGTGTTGCGTTCCATGCAGCGAGAAAAGATTCCGATTCGGTTGCTGACGCTCGCCGATTGGCTGCGCGGCGAAACGAACGCGGAGCGACTCACGTCGATCCTCGATGCGCTGCGCGAGCATCCGGCCGAGACGACGCGCGAGGTCTTGGAGTCCGCAATCGCCGATGCGGATAAGCCGACCGAGTCGCGAGTCGCGGCGTTCCGGCTGTGGTCGGCAAGCGTCAACGACTCGCGAGAAGCAAAGCTGATCGCTCTGGCAAAGTCCGTCGAGGACAGCGACGTACTCGCCGACATCCTCCTGGAGTTGAGCGCTCGTGACACGAAGGCCGTCGACAGCGAGTCGGTCGGACCACTGCTTCTGAGCAAAACGAAATCGGAAAAAGAAACGGTGCGAGCAGCGGCGATCGAGTCGTTGGGCCGGCTGCGAATCGCCTACGGTGCCGTGGCACTGCCGGCGCTCTTGCAAGACCGGGACGCGCGAGTTCGTCGCGCGGCGGCTGTCGCGGCCGGTCAACTGGAAGTGTCCTCGGCAATCCCCACCCTGTTGAATTTGGCTCGCGCGGATGAGGTCGCGGTGCGGCAGGCCAGCCTCGATGCGTTGCGACAACTTCGCGAACCGCGCGTCGTGCCGTTGGCCGTCGCTGGGCTAGCGGACGCGACGACGCAATTGAGCGCGCTGCGCTGTCTCGCTGAATTCGGCGGGCCGGAACACGGCTCGGCCATCGCGGAGGTCGCGAAGCGGAACTCATCGGTGGAAGTGCTCGCGCTCGCCGTGCAGATGCTGACGAAATGGACGAGTCGCGACGGAATCGACGCCGCACTCCGCACGGAACTCGAACGAACCGTGATCGAGTTGCAGGGCGCGAGCGGGTTGCTGCTGTGCTGGCATTTGATCGGTCCGCTGTCGGCGGACGAAGCGGCGCGGATTGCGCCAGAAGTAGATCGGACGCCTACGTCCGATCGCCCGGACGTAGGCGTCCGGGCTACGTTCGGCGACGGGCCGGAGGCTCGCGTGCGAATCGTGGGACAAGCCGAAAACCAGCAATGGCTCGCCTTCGCTGACTTCGATTCCTCCGAACCGGCCGCCGCTCAGTTCTTGATGTCGAGCAACACTCCGCTGCGCGTTTGGCTCAACGGCAGGTCGGTCCTGGAACGCAAAGAGGCCCGTCGCTTCCAACCGGATGCTGACCGCTTTGAAGCGGAACTCGCGAAGGGAACGAATCGGCTGCTCGTGAAACTTTCCAGCGTCCCCGATGCCGTGCCAGAGTTTCACGCGCGAATTCGCCGCAAGAGTTCCAAAGTGGAACACGAACGACTCGTCGAGGCGGCGCTGTCTCGCACTGGCAACGTCGAACGAGGTCGCAAGCTGTTTCTCACCGTCGAGAAGTCGAATTGCTTGAAGTGTCATCGGCTCGGTGAACAGGGCGAGAAGATCGGTCCGGAACTGACTGGCATCGGCAGCCGCTTCTCGCGGATTCACATCATCGAATCGCTGCTGGACCCCAGCCGCACAATCGCCGCCGGCTTTCAATCGCAGACGGTCGCGATGAATGACGGGCGAGTGCTCAGTGGCCTGAAGATCTCAGAGACCGCCGACACGCTGGTACTCGCCGACAATCAGGGGAAGAAGCACTCGCTCCGCAAAGCGGACATCGAGGAGTCGCAAGCTCACTTGGGCAGCGTCATGCCCGACGGGTTGGAGAAGACTTTGTCCGTCGATGAGTTCGTGGACCTGATCACGTTTCTGACCAGCGAAAAACAAACGGCCGGTCGATAGGATTCCGCGAGAACTGGTTTCTAATCCGTAGCCACGTTCGCCAGAACGTGGGTTTTCCGACATGCCCCACGTTCTGGCGAACGTGGCTACAACACGGTCATCCCGCCGGGTTGCTCGCTCAACCCAATTCTCACCCCTGAAGGAGACTCACCCATGCTTCGCTGCAATCGTTTTTTGGTTCAGTGGTTCGCTGTTGCCACATTGATCGCTCTGGCCAACTCGGCCGTAATCTCGGTGGCTCAAGACAAGCCCAACGATGCGATCGTCCCCGTGCCGCGTGACGGCAATTGGATGAAACGGCATGAGTCGTTCAATGAACGAGTCAAGAAAGGGAATGTCGATCTGCTGCTGATCGGCGATTCGATCACGCACGGCTGGGAAAGTTCCGGCAAGCCCGTGTGGGAGAAGTACTACACGCCGCGCAACGCCGTGAACCTGGGGATCGGTGGCGATCGGACTCAGCACGTCTTGTGGCGGCTGGACAACGGCAACGTCGAGGGGATCTCTCCAAAGGCGGCGGTGCTGATGATCGGGACCAACAACTCTGGCACGAACTCACCGGCCCAGATTGCCGAAGGAGTTGAGGCCGTCGTTAAGAAGCTCCGGACGAAACTGCCGAAGACGAAGATCCTGGTGCTGGCCATCTTCCCGCGCGGGGCGGACGCCAGTGACGCCAAGCGCAAGGTTAACATCGAAGCGAACCGTAGCATCGCCAAGCTGGCCGATGGGGAGATGGTTCACTTCCTCGACATCAGCGACAAGTACTTGAATGAAGACGGCACGCTGTCGAAAGAGGTCATGCCGGACCTGCTGCACCTCAACGAAAAGAGTTACACGACTTGGGCGCAAGCGACCGAGTCGAAGCTCAAGGAGCTGATGGGTGAGAAGTAGTGCCACCCAAGCCCGGTGATCCGTGAGACATTCAGGCGAGCGGGGCGGCGTCAGCCCCCCGGTGCATTCTTCGCAGAACCGGGGGGC
>CAMDPK010000156.1 GCA_945904015.1 Candidatus Kuenenia stuttgartensis
TTGTCGCAGTGGTAGTACCAGCGATCCGGCTCGACCTTCACATGCTTGCGAATCATGTTGAAGCCGAGCTTCTTGGTCATCTCGATGTCGTACTTCAGAGCCTCATCCGTCGGAGCCGTGTACAGCCCATCCGGCCAAAACCCTTGATCCAGCGGCCCGTACTGAAACAGCGGCTTGTTGTTGAGCATGATGCGCGTGACGCCATGCTCATCCTTGCCGAGCGAGATTTTTCGCATGGCCAGATACGACGTGAGGCCGTCGTGGTATCGCAACATGCCACCACCGGCTTCTTCGCTCACGGAAACATCCAGCGTGTAGAGGAATGGGCTATCGGGAGTCCAAGCCTTTGCGGAGCGGAGCTGAACCACCGCCTCTTCCCCCGGCCGAGCAGTGGCAGAGCCGACGAGATTGGTCTCCAATCCCGGTGTGTTGTCGTAGATGATCCACTGCACCCGATGCCGGTCATTCGCACCGACACACTGAGCGCGAAACCGCACCACACCTGCGTCCATGTCGGGCACAATCTGGATGGAGCGGATACTGACCTTTGGCACCGGCTCCAGCCACACGGTTTGCCAAATGCCTGTGGTCGGCGTGTACCAGATGCCGTGCGGTTTGCGGATTTGTTTGCCGCGCGGTTGGAACGAGCCATCGGTCGGATCGCTGACGGCGACGACGAGTTCTTGGCCACCGGCGAGATCGACGACGTCCGTTGGCAGATACGAAATCAGTGCCTCGGTGATATCGACGGTGAATGGATCGTAGCCGCCGAGATGCGTGCCAACCTTTTTCCCGTTCACCCAAATCGTCGCGTGCCAATCGACGGCACCAAAGTGCAACAGCAAGCGACCATCGTTCGCCAAATTAGGAATGTCAAACTTTCGGCGATACCACAGCTTCCCGTTGTCCGGCACGCGCTTCATCACGCCCGACAACGCCGACTCGACCGGAAACGGCACGAGGATTTTTCCGTCCCACTTGTCGGGTTGAGCGAGAGTCGAACCGGGGCTAGCGCCCTGCGGCTGATTTGGGTTCGCGACGATCGCGTAATCCCACAGCCCATTCAGATTGACCCACTTCTCGCGGACCATCTGCGGCCGAGGATATTCCGGATGCACTTTCTCCGGCGAAACATCCTTCGCCCACCGCGTCATCAACGGAGCCTTCTTCGGCTGCCAGTCGTCCGCACGGAGCGAAATCGTCAGACACCAGAATGCGATCAATGAAGCCAGTAGTTTTGAGAGCATGATGTTTCCATTGAAGTCCAGGTTTCAGCAGCTACTCGCCCAGCCCTGTGAGAAACTGAGCGACCAAGTCTTCACGAAACCAATTTCCCTGAATCGACATTGCCGTCACCAACGGCCGGACGGCGGCAATGATCCCGTGACGTTTCGCGATGCCCAGCAGCCCCAGAGATCCGGTGACTTGCAGTTTTAACGCTTTCGCACAGCGTCGGCCCTGCGATTCGTCGATGCACACCAAGTCGATGGACTCTTCCAAGGCTAATTGAATCGCCGATGCCTCGCCGCGATCCAAGCTGATCGTCGCCAGCGGAGGCAATGGTTGCAGCAACGGCAAGACTTCCTTCCACTCCGGCCAGTCGTCTGTCACCGAGTGTTCCGAGTCCCTGCCGCGAAGAAATTCCTCTCGCACGATTTCCGTCGTGACGATTCGCAGCGGCAGTTGACGAAGCAACTCGAGCGCACCGATTTGCGAGAACGCGATCAACGGCCCGGTATTGATGACCAGAGCATTACTCATGGGCGAATCGCAGTTCGTCTTCCAAGTCGTCGGTCGTCAGATTGCTGGCAGCAACGCCCGAACGAGGCAGCGCGAGCAGAAAGGCGACTCGTTCCATACCGCAGAATTTCGCCGCGTGCCCCGACGAGACTTTGCCAAGTTCATACAGCTTGGCCGCCAGCAAGAATTTGGCCTCGTTCGCGAAATCACGCGGGCTGAGACCCAACGTCGCCAACAAGTCATCCTCATATTCGATGGTCAGTTGCTGCGACATCATTCCCTCTTTGAAAGATCCGTGAGCACGGCCAACGCCAGTCTAATCCTCCAGCGAGCGTAGTGTCGAACCGTAGTCGCCAGAAGAAACGAAAACGGACGTCGGATGCTCAACGGTAGAGTGGGACCACCGGCTTTCAGGCCGCGCCGGCCCACCGTTTTCGGCCGAATGTTGAACTGGTGGGCCGGTCCGCCGCGGCGGACTCCTGGTCCCACCCTACATCGTTATCGCCTCGGCCAATCGCGATGTGCCACGAACGCGATCCAGCCCACCAGACCGAAGAGATACACCATCACCGGCCACGCGAACCGCTCGAAGCGCGAGGCAGCAACGCGCCGTTGCCGCCACCAGCACGCGATTGCGAACGGCACGCCGCTGAAGGCACACAGGCCGATTGACCACGGCAAGCGATGCGCGATCTGGCGGAGGCATTGCCACCAAATCGTCCACGTCATCGGCTCGTCCGGCTTGCGGAAGTAATGATCGTCGTCGTCTGGAATTCTTCCAGAACGCGCGATCTCGGCGTATCGCCACAGTGAAATCGGCATCAGCGACAGCGGCGTTTGGAACTGCTCGGTATCCCACTGTTCGTAGCCCAAATTCCACGGCAGCGTCAATTCTTTGCGGCGAGTCACCGTGCCCGACTTGTCGAACCAAATCAACGGGTACGCTACGGATTTCACTTCGCGTCTTCGCCCGAATGGAAACGCGAAATTGCTGGTGACGAACGTGTCTCCGTCTTGCTCGGCGAACGTGAGCGACTGATTTCGTAGTTCTTCCGGGAGCATCACCGTGCGGAGCGATTGCAGAGTCGGTGTCGTGAACTCCAGACGATCGGGCCAGGTCAGGATCAGTTCGGTCGACAAACGCTGCACCGAGGGATGGGACTGGTGGCCGAAGTCTCGCGCAGTGATGCCGAGCAACTGCTTCTCCGGGATGTCGGAACGAACGGCCGCGACCGAGCCGCGCGTCAAGTTCAGGACGTAGATCGTGTCGCGGCGAGGCGTCACGAACAACACGCCGACCTCCGATCCCACGTCGTTCAACGACAGGCTGCTGATGCCGCTGGGAGGAAACATGTGGCTCGACCAGGAGTACTCCCCTCCCATGATCCGGGCCGCGTGACGAGACTCCGCATCCCAGGCCGGGAATTGATCCGCAATTGGCGGAATGCTCGCCGTCAGCCCGGACTTGCCGAGATATCCGAGGTGCCGCTTCGTGACGCTGTCGTAGCCCACCCAATAGCCCGCCCCGCCCGGATGATCGGGCCAGAGGAAGTACCACGAAAGGGTGTTGCGGCCCTGTTGTCCCGTCACGCCGAAATACGAAGTTCGCTGCGACCACGGCCACGGCCCGAATGAGTCGTTGACATATCGCGTGCTCTCGCCGCTCGTTGAGAAGTGTTGCGGGAAAACGAACACGTAAGCCGAAATGTTTTTGCTCGTGATGAGCTGTTCTGCCTCCGGCCCCAGCGACAGCGGCTGACCGTCCAGCGTCGTGAATCCCTCATGATACGTGAAGCCCGCATGTTCGTCGCCGACACGTTGGATGTGAACGATCGGCTCCGCGTGGTCGCGCAGCAGGATCGAGTGATATCCGCGATCGGCCCTCGCGGAATTGAGCGTCCGCTCCAACCACTTAGCAGACCACATCGCCACGAGCGACCAGACCATCGCTCCACCAAAGCACAGCACGCAGCCGAGCAACCAGCGCACGATCGCTTTCGATTTCAATTCGGCCATCACGGATACTCCCGCTCGCGAGCGACTAGCAACAGACAGGCGATGAAGATCAGGTCGATCGCCAGCAACGCGCCCCCTTCAAACCACGTCGGCCAAAACGCGACGTTGTAGGCGTGACGATTCGCGATCCACCAAAACCCGGCCGCACACGGCAGCAATCGCGTCCCGAACCAACTCGCCGGACGCAGCATCGTCAGCAGCGTGCCGAGATACACCGGCGGCATCAACCACCACAAACGCCACGTCTCGGTCGTCATGCTCCACTCGAACGGCGACGCATGTGTCCCCGGCCGAGCGGCCCAGGCTCCGTACAAAACAATCGGCAACGCCGAGCACACCAGCAGCACGCACAGCCCAACCGCGAGTTTGCTGAGCACGATCGCTCGCCGGCTGACCGGCCGGTGCAGCAAGAACAGCCACGCTCCGCCGCGCGATTCGCTCGACGTCTGCCACACCGCCAGTCCCACGGCCATCAGAAACGTGACCGTGGAAAACGGCTGAGCAAACCCATCCGACAAAAACGGAATCAAACCGTGCTCTTCCACGAAGCTCCGCATCCAACCAAAGCCAGTCACGTTCGCCAGCTTGGCAACGACCAGCAGATACGCCCCGCACGCCGCCGCCCCAACGATCGCCGCCAATCGCAACTCTTTGACCACGAGTGCGGCATGTCCCGGAGACAAACCGACTCGCGTGAACAGAGCCAGTCCACGCTCTTCTGACACGTCGAGCATGTGGCCGAAAACCGCAGCCGTACCGCGCCCCTCGTGGGGCAGGTTTTCAACCTGCCCGTCCTTCAAGCTTCGATCCGCAGAGTTCAAAACTTCGGCCGGGCAGGTTGAAAACCTGCCCCACGTCCGATGCACTCGAAACGCCAGATAGCCCGGCAGGCCGAAGGCCAGCATCCACACGCCCCAAAAGACTTGCTCGCCGACCGAGCCTCCGAAGCGTCGCAACCGCCGCACCGCCAGCACGCTCCACAGCGCGACCGACAGATGCAACGCCACCAGCGGTACGACAAACTTTTTCAATTCAACGTCCGACCGCACGCGAGCCAACTTCAACCCCAACTCCCGCGCACGGCGGCGATCGACCGACTGCGATTCCGAGTCTTCTGGATGCGTCATCGCCCAAGTGACGAAGTCTCCCAGCACCGGCAATTGAATCAACGGCACCAACCACGCCCCCTCCTCCTCACCACTGGCTGTGAGGTCTCGCTGCGGCACGATGCGTTCGCGGATCACGCTTCCTTCCGGCGTGGCCCACGTCAGCTTCCAGCCTTCGGTGAAAAGCGGTTCCACAAACAGCGGTCCATCCGGCGTTCGCTCCCACTGCAACGACGCCGAACGTCGCAGGCTTTCCGGCAATCGCAACGTCTCGACAACAGTCGGTGCTGTTGTGAGCGGCACGGCGCTAGCCGCCGGTGAGGCCACTGCCGCCGGCACGACAACACGCAGTACGTCCTGAGTTCGCAGCACGACCCGCACCGATTCCATCGGCAAGTCGTTCGCCCAATCGAAGCTCGCCGCCAAAACTGGTTCGCCGTCGTGAATCACGCGACTGAACCGTCCGCGCAAATCAATCCAATGCACGCGGCGTCCGCCGGGTTCGATCAGCAGCTTGCCGGTCCCATATTGGGCGAACGACGGTTCGAAGCTCGAGCTCGCCAATTGCAGACCCATCGTGCGATCTTCACCGACTCCGACAAAACCGGCGCGCTCGTTTCCCGATCGAGTCGGAAACTGTTGGTCCTCTGACAACGGCGTTGACGAGAAACCATTCAGTCCGATCCAGCCGATGCGCTGCTTGCTCCGCGAATCAAAGAGCGTGAATTGCCCGCGTGTCCCGAAGTCTTCAAAGAAACATCCCCCGACGCGGGATGAATTCACAGGCACGACATCCGCTCGCCAAGCCGCTCGTTTGTGTTGCTTCGCGATTCGAGTATCGACCAACGCGATCAACTGAGATCGCTCGTCTTTGATCCTCATCTCGACGCGGTTGCCGTCGAGGTCTTGATACTCCTCCGTCATTGTGACTTGGCCTTGCCGAAACGAATCGATCCTCCAAACCGGCAGCCCGTCTTTGCGGAATGTGAAGTGATGCCGCTGGCCTTCAAAGACTTCATTCAGAGCGAACTCCGAAACGATGCCGCCCACAAACGCCAACGCCAACACCCACAGTGTCGCAGCCGCCACGGTCAGCAACACCGCTCGGCAAACGGTCGAGGCACGCAATCGAGTTGGCGGACTGAGACGGCTCATGCGAAATCCCGCTCCTCAACGACGGCCAGAATTGAAACGCTCAACACGGTTACCATCCCGACGCACAGACACCAATACTCCGACGCGGTCGCCGTCAGTCCAGGCGGAAAGTCTGGTTCCAACGACGCCAGCCAGAACAACATCCCCAACACCACGCTCGTCGCCAGCGGCCACAACCGCGACCACCACCACTTCGCCGGACGAATGCCGGACAGAAACGCTCCCAAGAAGATCACGACGCTCCAGCCACACGCCTCAATCGCCGGCTGCAACTGCGACCACCGAAACGGAGCCACCACGATCCCCGGCGTCGCTGCCCACATCGAGTACACGGCCACCGGCAACACCGACAACGCGAGCGTCACTGCTCCGCCGACCAACAGCTTCGCTCCGATGTACGCTTGCCGAGACACCGGCCGAAACAACGCAAACGCCCACGTCCCTCGCAGGCCGTCGTCCAATGACATCGACATTCCCAACGCGCCTGCGATTGCCGCCACCAGGAATCCGAATCGCAACAACCAACTCGCCTGAATCAACGCGAACCCCGAATGCATCGGATACGTCCCGCCCAGCCAGTACGACTGCCCGGTCAAATCGCTCAGCAGAAATCCATCGGCCAACAACGCCAGCGCGATGAGCCGCGAGATCGACCGGAGTTCTTTGAGAATCAGTGTGAGCATGCCAAATCCTCAGGTAGCCACGTTCACCAGAACGTGGGCTGAACGCCAACGCATCCATTTCATGTCGTCCGACCCACGCTCTGGCGAGCGTGGCTACGGCAAATCATTCTCCCGCGAAGACCGGCATCGCGCGGCGCGAACCGCGTGTGTATTCGATGAAGGCGTCTTCCAGATTCAGTTCCGCGACTTCGATGTTCTTCGGTTGCGGCGTCAACGTGGCGAACAACTCGCGATGCGATTCACCGAAACCGACGATGACCAATTCCAGCCGTCGTTCTTCAATGTGCGAAGCGACCAATCCGTCGCAGCCGGAGAACGTCGGCGGTGGGCCATCGAACGATAGCACGACTCGCCGGATCGACTGCTTGAATTCATCCGTCGGGCAATCGACACGCAGCACGCCATCGACCATCACGCCGATCCGATCTGCGACTCGCTCGACATCTCCCAGCACATGCGAACTGAGAAAGATCGTTCGTCCTCGCCGCTGAATGACCTGAATCAGCGACTCCAGAAAATCTCGCCGCACGACCGTGTCCAAGCCCAACGTCGGATCATCAAGAATCAGCAACTCCGGGTCGGGTGCGATGCCGATCGCCAACGAAACCTGAGCCACTTGTCCCTTCGACAGATGCCGCACCTTCTGTTTCCGATCGAGCTGAAAGTGCTCGATGATCTGATCGAACAGCCCTTGATTCCAAGCCGGATAAAACGGCCGTGTGAACCGCATCAGCCCATCAATCGTCATCCACGAATACAGCGGATGTCCCTCGGCCAGATACGCGATCCGCTGTCGCATTTCCGGCGGCAACGTCGCCACGTCCTGTCCCAACAGCGACGCCGAGCCTCCATCGGGATGCACCATCCCCGTCAGCATCTTGATCGTCGTGGACTTGCCAGCTCCATTGCGGCCGAGGAAGCCGTACACGCACCCTTCCGGCACGCGCAGCGACAGCGCATTCACGACACACTTCGAGCCGTACCACTTTGTCAGTCCGTCCGTCACGATGGCGTCTGGCATGATTGATCTCCGTCGGCGAGCGGAGGGTGTCAACCCTCCGAGCTTCCCCGCACATTTGCCGTGTTTCCGAAATCTCGGAGGACTGACGTCTTCCGCTCGCCAAGGTTGAGGATTCACTCCGGCCACTGAAATTGTTTGAGTCGTTTCGCCAACATTTCTTTCACCTCGGCCGCCGAATAGCCGAGATGCACCGCTTCCGTCAGCAGCCTGTCGAGCAGTTCGTTCAGCCGCTCGTCGCGAGCGCGCTTCATCAAGTCCCGCTTGGGAGCGCCCACGAATACGCCCAGCCCCTGCCGCGTGACGAGAATTCCCTCGCGTTCCAATTCCTGGTACACGCGGGCGATCGTGTTCGGGTTGACGACCACGTCCTTGGACAACTGCCGCACCGAAGGCAACTGCTCGTCCGGCTGCAAGTCACCGCGAGCAATCGCCGAACGAATCTGCTCGGTCAATTGCCGATAGATCGGAATCTTGCTGGCGGTGTTGATCTGCAACTGCATGACGCCCTCGCGATCTGTACTAGATGAGATAGTACAGTGCGCGGCGACGGCGTCAAGAGCACCGTTGCCGCGAACGTAGCCGTCATCGCTCCGCGTGACGAGCCGAGCGTGCTTCACGCTATCGTAGTTTTGCCGACTCCAGGTGTTGCGAAACGTTCGGCTCATCACGCAGAGCGTGATGGCTACGTTGCGGACGGCTCTTTCAATTCCAGACTGCGCCACAAGTACCACGACGCAACGGTGGCGTGCGGTCGCCAAGCGGCCGCGATTTCTTCGGCTTCCGCGCGCTTCGGCAACTCCGACAGACCGTACAGCCGTTGAATGGCCGAGCGCAGGCCGAAGTCATCGGGGGCGAACACATTCGGTCGGCCGAGGCAGAAGATCAAAAACATCTGCACAGTCCAGCGACCGACGCCTTTGACTTGAATCAGTTCGGCGATGATCTCTTCGTCGGTCAGCCGATGAACTCGATGCAATTTCACAGTCTTGCTGACGACCTTCTCGGTGAGGTCTTGCAAGTACGACGCCTTTTGTCGCGACAGGCCGATCGCTCGGAGATCTTCGAACGACAGTTTGCCGAGACTCACCGGTGTCAATTTATTCGGGGCCAAGCGAGCCTCGAGCTTCCGCAGCATCAACCGCGCCACCGCCGTCGAAATCTGCTGAGCCAGGATCGAACGGACCAGCGATTGAAAGCGGCCTCGCCGGGATTCGAGCTGAAAGGGGCCGACTCGCCGGATCACATCGGCCAAGACCGGGTCACTCTTGCGAAGGTGCCGCAAAGCGCGGGCGACGTGATCGGGAGTCAGGCTCATCGGCGGCGGTTCTTTTTCTTGTTGTCGCGTTCGGCTTTGCGTTTCTTCTTCAATGCCTCGTGAGCAGCAATCGGATCGACGGGACCACGACCGCTGCGTTGCTTTTGCATCGGGCCATCGAGTCCGGGGATCGCCATGCCCCCTTTCGAGATTTCACTGACGGCACGCATCCGTTCGAGCATGCCCATGTTCGACATCTTGGCCATCATGCCGGACATCGCCTCGAACTGCTTCAAGAGGTTGGTGATCTCGTTCGGAGCACTTCCGCTGCCACGAGCGATGCGGTTGCGGCGGCTGCGGTCGATTCTGTCGGGATGATCGCGTTCCCACGGGGTCATCGAGTTGATGATCCCGTCGATATGGCTCATGTCTTTGTCCGGGTCTCCGAAGTTTTGCATGGCATCAACCATGCCGCCCATGCCGGGGATCATTTTCATGATCTCGCCCATCGGGCCGAGCTTGCGGATTTGCTTCATCGACTTCTGGAAATCTTTGAGCGTGAACTTGCCCGCCGCCATCTTGGCTTGGGCTTCGGCCATTTCGTTTTCGTCGAGGTGCATCTGCGCCTTCTCGACCAGCGAGACGATATCGCCCATGCCGAGGATGCGGCCCGCCATGCGGTCGGGATGAAACGGCTCGAGCTTGTCGAGCTGCTCGCCCATGCCGATGAACTTGATCGGCACGCCGGTGACGTGTTTGACCGATAGCGCCGCACCGCCGCGCGTGTCGCCGTCGAGCTTCGTGAGGATGACGCCGTCGAGTTCCATCGCCTCGTTGAACGCCTTCGCGCTGTTGACGGCGTCCTGGCCGGTCATCGCGTCACAGACGAGATACACCTGATGCGGCTGGCACTTGTTGTCGATCTGTTCCAGCTCTTTCATCAATTCATCATCGACGTGCAAGCGGCCGGCGGTGTCGAGGATCACGACGTTGATGTCGCCGCGCCGCTTTGCTTCTTTGATGCCGTTCTGACAAACCGCCAGCGGCGAGCTTTTGCCCGGCTCTTCGGCGTAGACCGGCACGCTGATTTGGTCGCCGATGACTTTGAGCTGGTCCACGGCAGCGGGACGCTGCAAGTCGGCCGCCACGAGCATCGGCTTCTTGCCTTGCTCCGTGAGCATCTTCGCGAGCTTGCCGCAGGTCGTCGTTTTGCCCGACCCCTGCAAGCCGCACATCATCAGGATCGTCAGCCCGTCCTTCTGAAAATGGAACGAATGATCGACCGGCCCCATCAAGTTGACGAGTTCGTCGTTGACGATTCCGATGATCTGCTCGGAGGGCCGCACCGACTTGAGGACTTCCTCGCCGAGAGATTGCTCGGTGACGGTTTTGACGAAGCTGTCCACCACCTCGTAATTGACGTCGGCTTCGAGCAATGCCTTGCGGACCTGCTGCATCCCTTCGCGAATGTTGGCCTCGGTCAGCTTGCCGCCGAGGAACGAAAAGGCACCGCGTAGACGATTGGAAATGCTCTCAAACATGCGTCACTGACTCCTGCCGGGGCGAAAGAAGGGGTGGATTGTAGGAGTGCTTCCGGAGTGAAACAACCGGCCCTACTTGGGACGAAGATGACGGCCAAGTGTCGGCGATTGCTCGAAACTGCCCGCCGTGTTCGATAGAAAGCTCAGGGTTCTGCGGCAGAAGTTGAGACCGAACAACGAAACAGATCACGAGGCATTCGATGTCCAAGCGATGGTGGGCAGTGAGTCTGACGGCAGCCCTGAGTTGGAGCGTCGCGGCAAAGAGTTTCGAGACGCCGGCTCCGGGGCATTCGTTGCACGGCGAGGTCTTCAACGAGGGGCCACGCCAGGCGGCATACCTGATGGGGGACACCGGCAATGTGAGCTTCCCGATCACGTCGGCGAATCCGGAAGCTCAGGCGTTCTTCAACCAGGGCATCGGGCAGTTGCACGGCTTCTGGTACTTCGAGGCCGAGCGGTCGTTCCGGCAAGTCGCGATGCTCGATCCGAATTGCGCGATGGCCTACTGGGGCATGGCCTTTGCCAACATCGAGAACCGCTCGCGCGGAGCGAAATTCATCGTCAAAGCGACCGAGAAAAAAGCGACCGCCAGCCGCCGCGAGCAGCTCTTCATCGACGGACTTGCCGAGTACCTGAAGGACGACAAGCGCAAGGATGAGGAGCGCCGCAAAGCCTACATCCGCGACCTCGAAAAAGTGCTGCTCGAATTTCCGGACGACATCGAGGCCAAGGCGTTCCTGGCCGTGTTTCTGTATCAAAGCAAAAGCGGCGTGCCGCTCCCAAGCCAGTTCGCGGTCGATGCGCTGCTCAGCGAGGTCTTTCAAAAGCAGCCGATGCACCCGGCTCATCACTACCGGATTCATTTGTGGGATCATCAAAAGGCGGAGAAGGCTCTGGAGTCGGCCGCTCGTTGCGGACAAGCCGCGCCGCGGATCGCGCACATGTGGCACATGCCGGGGCACACCTACTCGGACTTGAAACGCTGGGCCGACAGCGCGTGGCAACAGGAAGCCTCCGGCCGCGCCGATCACACGCACATGATGCGCGATCGCGTCCTGCCGGATCAGATTCACAACTACGCTCACAATCAGGAGTGGCTGGTTCGTAACTTCATCAATCTGGGACGCCACAAGTCGGCACTGGACCTCTCGAAGAATCTGCTCGAACTGCCACGACATCCGAAGAACAATTCGCTGACGAAAGGAAGCGGCAAGAACGGTCGCGATCGCTTGATGCAGGTGCTGGAAGGCTTCGAGTTGTGGGACGACGTTGTCACGCTCGCGAACACGATGTACCTCGAAGCGCCCGACGCCACGGCTGAGCAGTCCAAGCGACTGCGGTTGATCGGCGTGGCTCACTACCACCGTGGCGAGTTCCCACAGGTCGAAGAGTGCGTCAAGCAGCTCGATGCAATTGCCGCGAAGCTGGAAGAAAAGGCTCAGGCTGAAGCGGTCGAGGAAGAGAAAAAACTTCGCAGCGAGAACAAAAGCGATGCCGATGTCACGAAAGCGAAAGACGAAAAGCTGAAGAAGGCGCGCGAGCCGATTTCCCCTGTCGAGAAAGCCACGGCCGAACTCCGCGGCGTGCAACTGCTGGCTCGTGGCGAAACGGACAAAGCTCGCGACCAGTTCGACAAGGCGGGCGACATCCCGAAACTGCGGCAGGCGAAATATCAATTTCTCTGCGGCCAGCACGACAAGAGCGTTGAGTCGTTGAAAGCAGCCGTGCAATCGGCCGACACGCAGGTCATGCCGCTGGCGGTGCAAGTCGATTTATTGAAGCGCATGAACAAGCTCGACGACGCGAAGGCCGCGTTCGCGAAACTGCGTGACGTCGCCGCGCACGCGGACCTGGATTCACCGCTGCTCGCGCGACTCGCACCGTTCGCCAAGGAGCAAGGCTGGCCGGACAACTGGCGAAATCCCGCTCCGACGCGCACCGATGTCGGTGAGCGACCGACGCTCGACGCGATCGGCCCGTTCCGCTGGTCGCCGTCTCCGGCAATCGACTGGAGCTTGCCGGCCCCCGGCGAAAAGACGCTTTCGATGAGTGAGTATCGAGGCAAGTCCGTCGTCGTGATTTTCTACCTGGGAGCCGGCTGCCTGCACTGCGTCGAGCAGTTGCAGAAGTTCGCGCCGCGAGTCAACGACTTCCAGCAGGCGGGCATCTCGATCGTCGGCATCAGTACGGAAGACCTACCCTCGCTGACGACTTCCGTAACGAACTTCTCGAAGGACACGCCGTTTCCGATTCCGCTGGCCGCCGACCCGGAACTGAAAACCTTCAAGGCCTACCGCGCGTTCGACGACTTTGAGAAGGTGCCGCTGCACGCCACGTTTTTGATCGACGGAGCGGGACTTGTCCGCTGGCACGACATCAGCTTCGAGCCGTTCCAAGATGCGGACTTCGTGCTCAACGAGGCCAAGCGGCTCCTGACGATCACCCGCTGAGTACTCCTGTGTTGATTTGAATGAAACGAAAACGGCCACACTCAAGTGTGGCCGTTTTCGTTCACCGGTTCCGTTTGTCGAAGAATCGTGGGTTAGAAGTCGGGCTTGGGATTGAACGGTACGGTTGTTGTGCCACCCGAGCCGCCAGTTCCGTCAGCGACCGGCGGAGGCATTCCGCCTCCCAAGCCGTCAGGAGGAGTTGTGTTTGTGCCTCCCGGCATTCCACTACTCGCACCTCCCGGCGTCGTCCCCGGCATTCCTCCCGTGCCCGCACCTGGCGATGAACCCGCGTTGGGTTGAGCGTCACCTAATGGTCCCGATGTGGGCGTCGGACTGGTTGCCATCGGACTTCCTGCCGAGGTCGAGGGATTCGTACCGTTTCCAGAACCTGCTCCCGAAGAAGTAGACGCGTCAGATCCGCTCGTCTGCCCAGAAGCACCCGAAAAAGTGGAAGCACCGCTTCCGCCTATTCCAGCGCCCGCCAATCCTCCCATGCCACCACCTGCACTGCTTCCCGGATCACCCATTCCTGGCCGTCCACTGTCCATCCCGCTGCCCGCTATCCCGGCACCACTGGAACCGTTCATATCCAAACCGCTACCTGCCGCGCCACCACCACTCGTTGACGATCCCGTGCCGTTCGAGTCTGAGTGCAGCGCATTGAACCACCTTTGATAGAAGTTTGGATCGTTGTTGTTGGATCCTGCGCCGCTCATTCCAAAGCCGCCGCCGCCCATGACATTCCCGAAACTACGACCACCCGAAGAGCCATAACTTCCCCCCGAACCGCGGCTCGAACGGCGTGACCGATCATTCTCTCTGGCGGCTTCTTTATCTTTCTTGCCAGAGGAGGAACTCGTAGTCTCGCGGACCTTCGGATCCACTGCCGGAATTAGGCGGTTGAGCAACTCGCGTCCCTCATCCCGTTCTGCAACGCTCAAGCGATTGTCGCCATCGGGATCTAGCGTCTGCAAAAGTTCGCGAACATCGTCTCGCCAAGTCAAGACATTGATTTCTCGCTCGGATTTGTCTTCCAAAAGGTTCGTTAGCCGAAGACGCGCCTGGCGTGCCTCGCCAGAATCCAGCTTGTCGTTTCGGTTCTCGTCGAACCGTTGCATGAGCGCGCTCTTCACCTTGGGTTCATCCAGCGATTCGGCGTTCAATGTTGCCGGACTGAGCAGCAAACTCGCCCCCGCAGCAACCACCGACGAATTCAACCAAGGAAGCCAATGGAATCGGCGCATGTCGGGCTCCTGAATTCGCAGCGAACAAAACCAACGGACGACCCAAGCCAAAACAAACCAAATATCCCACATCCAATTCTTGGCCAGCTTCCACTTGCGGCGTTAGAAATTTGGCTTTGGGTTTGGCGGAACAAACGTCGGCGGAGCTCCGCCGCTCGGTGGTGTCGGAGGAGCGCCTGCTCCGCCGCCACTCCCCGGTGCTGTAGGCGGTCCGGTTGGTTTCGGAGCGCCTGCTCCGCCACCACTCCCCGGTGCCGTAGGTGGTCCGGTTGGTTTCGGAGCGCCTGCTCCGCCACCACTTCCCGGTGCCGTAGGCGGTCCGGCTGGTTTCGGAGCACCTGCTCCGCCACCCGATGTCGGGGCTTGCAGAGCCTTCACAGAGGTAGGGCTATAAAGCAGGGAGATGCCCGCAATCAAGACCGACGAACTTATCCAAGGAAGCCAACGGAAGCGGCGCATAAAAACCTCCTGAAAGCGGTGAGCGAAACGTGGCCAGAGTGGCCTTGAGACTTGCGAAAGTCAAGGTGAGCTTGTGTTCGCCGTGGCCCAATTCGGACTTTCTGGTCGCTGGCGGTTCGCTGGCGTCTCATTCGGTTCGCGGCAAACCGGAGATCCAAGGATTCTGGAAGAATCGGCAAGTTCTCCAAGCCTCCGGCAAGCAATAGACTTCGCAAGTGATCGTTGGTCTACGGATCGCGATTCCGAACAAGGAAAAATCATGCAGACGAGACAGCCAGAGCCAATTCTCAGGCCACCCGTTGCCGACCAAGATTCGCAAGCGACCATCGTCGAACTGACGCCGTCGAAGAGCGGACTCGATTCGGCGAGCCTCGCGAATCAATCGAAATTGACAAAGACTCCCGAGACCGAGCCACGCTTGTCCGACGAGACGCAGATCGAGCCCGTGCCATCCGCAACTCCGCTCGTGTGTCCTCCACAATCCGGCACCGGACGGTCAGCGACTGCACCGGTTGCAGAACAAGAAACGCTGATCGAAGCTCCGGGTGGTACTGGTACTGGTACTGGCACACAGCCAACAGCCACGGTCAAGACCGCCAAGCGGTTCGATATTCCGCCAGTGCTCGGTGACTACGAATTGTTGGGAGAACTCGGACGCGGCGGCATGGGCATCGTCTATCGAGCCAGACAGCGCAGCGTGAATCGACTCGTCGCGCTGAAGGTCATCCGCCCCGACCGACTCTCCAGCATGACCCAGGCGACCAAGCAGAAGATCATTGAACGCTTTCGGACCGAAGCCGAAGCTGCCGCGCGGATCACTCACGACAATCTCGTCACCGTCTACGAGGTCGGTTGCGAGTCCGGCTGTCATTTCTTCTCGATGCGGTACGTCGAGGGGAGCAGCCTGTCGGAAATGACTCGCAAGAACCCCGCCGACAATCGGCAAGCGGCCGAGTGGATCGAACCGGTCTGCCGCGCCGTTGATGCCGTGCATCGCAACGGCATCCTGCATCGAGACCTCAAGCCGCAGAACATCTTGCTGGAAAGTGCGACTGGCCGCACTATGCTGGCCGATTTCGGACTCGCGAAACTCGCCGACGACGACGCCAGCATGACGCAAACCGGCGATGCGGTCGGCACGCCGTCGTACATGTCCCCGGAACAATTCGAGGATGCCAGCAGCGTCGGCGTCGGCACCGACATCTATGCGCTCGGAGCCACGTTGTATTGCTTGCTCTCCGGACGTCCGCCGTTTCAGGCGTCGTCGGCGATGCTGACGATGAAGCAGGTCATCAGCACTGAGCCAGTCCCGCTGCGGCAAATCAATCCGGCGGTCGATCGCGACCTCGAAACGATCTGCATGAAGTGCTTGGACAAGTCCCCCGCGCGGCGGTACGAATCGGCCGCCGCGCTGGCGGATGAACTGAAACGCTACCTCGAAGGCCGGCCGATTCTCGCGCGACCGATCAGTCGTCCGGAACGAGCCGCTCGCTGGTGCCGCCGCAATCCGCTGGTCGCGTCGCTGATCGGAGCCACTTTCGCCGCGGTCATCTTCGGCGTCACAGCCTTGGCCGTCAGCAACGTCCGCACCGAAGCCGCTCGCAAACGCAGCGAAGAGAGTTTCCAAGAAGCGATGTCCGCCGTGAACGACTTGTTCACGCGGGTCAGCGAGGAGCGGCTGCTCAATGAGCCTGGGTTGCAGCCAGTCCGCCGAGACCTGTTGCAACGTGCCCGCGAGTACTACGAACGCTTCCTGCAACGCCGCTCGAACGATCCGGCTTTGAAGAACGAACTCGCTGCCACGCAATTCAAGATGGGTCTGATCGTCGAGGAACTCGAATCGCCGGAGGCCGCGCTCGTGTGGTTCGCAAAGGCTCGTGACCAGCAAAAGGCTCAAGTCGCCGCACAACCCGATTCGGTGGATGACGCCCGCGCTCTGAGCAATTCACTGATGGCGATGGGGCGAGCTTCCATGAAACTCGGCAAGCTCGACAACGCGGATGAGTTCTTCAGCGATGCGGAAAAACTGCGAGGATCATTGCTCGAAAAGACCAAGGACGCCGATGCCAAGTTCGACCTGCAACGTCTGTTCGCGAACTGCCGAATGAATCTCGGACTCGTCGAGCGACCGCGGGGGAATCTCGATCAAGCCCGCGCGTTGTACCTCGAAGCTCAGGACCAGCGCCGCAAGGCTCTGCCGACCAAGCCGAAAGACCGAGCGATGCGACGCGATCTCGCGAAGGGTTTTTACAACCTCGCAAACCTCGCCATCGAACGCAGTGACGAAGCGGGCCTCCGCGAAAGCATTGACGAAGCGATCAAAAGCCTCGAAGAACTGCTCACTGAGAACCCGCGCGACCTCGACGACCAATTTCTGCTCAGCCTGTGCTACCGCTTGCGAGCCGACTTGTTCGCCGCGATCGCCCTACGCGATTTGCAATTCGGGCCGGCGGCGATCGATGACTACGACCATGCCGCGCGCATCGTGCAGAGACTCAGCGACCTGAATCCATCGGTCACGAAGTATCTCCGCGAACGGGTCCGACTGTCGGTCAACCTTGGCCAGTTGACAGCCCAGCAGCAGCAGGTCGACGAAGCCCGTGCCCACTTTCGTCGAGCACTCGCGCTGCTCGACGAACTCGTGAAGCAGTCACCCGGCACGCTCGATCCGCAAGACGCCGCTCTGCGACAAACCATCGACGCGGCCCTCGCTCAGTTGCAACCGCCGAAGAGTTGAGATATCGCCTATCGGCCCGCAACTTCCGGCAGATCGCCGTAAGCCGCTCGCCGACAGCCGTAATACCGTTTTTGTTGAATCAACCGCATGACCGTACCCGAAGCGACCGACGACGAATTGCTCAGCCAACTGCGGCTGCACTTGGTCAACGGCATCGGGCCGAGACACTCACAACTGCTGCTCGAGCATTTCGGCTCGGCGGCCGGCGTGCTCGGCGCGAGCCTCGCCCAACTGGAAGAAGTCGCAGGTGTCGGCCCAAAGATCGCGCTGTCGATCGCCGCCTCGAAGCTTGGCCGCGACGCGGAACAGGAACTCGAAGAGGCTCACAAGCTCGGCGTCAAACTGCTGCGACGCGGTTCGGCCGAATACCCGAAGGCGATCGAACGCATCTGCGATCCGCCGCTGTTGCTGTACTGCCAAGGCGACATTCAGCCGCAGGACGAACTCGCCGTCGCGATTGTCGGCTCGCGACGCTGCACCGTGTACGGCCGGCAGCAAGCGGAGAAGTTCGCAAACTCACTGGCTCGTGCGGGCGTCACGATCGTCAGCGGATTGGCTCGCGGGATCGACGCGGCGGCGCATCAAGGAGCACTCACCGGCGGTGGGCGAACCATTGCCGTGATGGGCACCGGCCTCGCGGAAGTTTATCCGCCAGAGCATCGCGAACTCGCGGGACAGGTTGCCGCGCACGGAGCATTGCTCACCGAGTTCAAGCTTCATCAAACGCCGCACGCGGGACACTTCCCACAGCGCAACCGCATCATCAGCGGCCTGTCGGTTGCGGTCGTCGTGATCGAAGCCGGACGCAGCAGCGGAGCCTTGCACACCGCTCGACACGCGATGGAGCAGGGCAGGGAAGTGCTCGCCGTTCCCGGCCGCATCGATAGCCTCGCCAGCGAAGGGTGCCACGATTTGATCCGCGACGGAGTCACGCTGATCCGCCACGTCGATGACATCCTGGCCGCGATCGGCCCGCTCACGAAGCCGATCTCCGTCGCGTCCGACAGCGGTGAGACAGTTCACAGCCTGCGCGAATTGTCGCTCAACGAAATCGAGCGGCACATCCTCAACCTGATCGGGGCCGATCCGACCCTGCAAGACGAGATCATCTTCCGCAGCCAGATGGAACCGCCGCGAGTCATCTCGACCCTGACGGTCCTCGAAATGAAACGCCTCATCCGCCGCCAGCCGGGAGGTTTCTTCATCCGCTCGCCGTGGTGAGTGCGAGGTCGTTGACGGTCTCGGATGCCTGACCTAACGTGAGCGAGCATTCTTTGGTGAGCCGGAGGGCGTCAGCCCCCGGACTGTCCAACTTCGTC
>CAMDPK010000157.1 GCA_945904015.1 Candidatus Kuenenia stuttgartensis
GCCGAGTCCGCCGCCCGCCGTTGGCGATTACTCGACGGTGCCCAGTGGCTTATCGAAGTCGCCAAAGACACCCAGTTCCAAGACGGCCAAATCCTCACCCAAGTCGCCGCCTGATTCACGACCTCATCCACAACCTTTGACATTACCTCCGTGGACCGCAAGAAAGTGCAAGCCGAATTGTTGTTCAAGCTCGGGGCGTATGTTGCCCCGATTGAGGATCTAGCCTCGCGGCCGGATGATTTCAGCGCGTCAGACCGTCGGCGCATCATGGCCCGGACGGAAGGTGATAGGCACTCATTTGGGAACACTGCCTCGGAGTTCATGCAGGAACGGCCAGGCCGGCCGTACTCGACGCTCCGGAATAAGTTCCTGAACGCGCTCAAGCGGCTCGTGTTGGGCGCGGCCCGCGATGACATTCCTCCCGAGGAAATTCGGGTGCTACTTAATGACTGCGTTCCACTCATGCAGGAAGCGATCCTTGACGTCCCGCTCGAGGACGCCTCTGGAGTGTTGGAAGCAGATTCGCCATTTACCGCATACTGTCGGATCAAGGATCTGTGTTCGACTGTCGCTGGCATGTTGGTCTGGACGGACCGCTACTTCGATGCGAGCGTCTTTCATCGCTACTTGCGCGACGTCCGGCCCGCGGCGTCCGTAACACTCGTCACACTGGACCCCGCAAGGCTGACCTCAACCAAGGATCGGCAGCGCTACAACGATTTCCTGGACGTCTCCCGGTTGTTCGCCGTCGAGCGCGGGCAAGCCCGCTACCGTCTAGTGGTGCATCCCGACTTCCACGACCGGTGGTTGCGGTGCGACGGGCAGCTCTACGCCCTGGGCGGGTCCGTGAAGGACGCTGGGCAGAAGTCTGATTTCGCCATCGGGCGGATCGATCCGACGCCGCCAAACCTGCAGACAGTTGATGACCTTGTGTCTGCGGGGACGGAACTCTTCGGCCCGAACATTCCGATGCACCCGTAAGATCACGCGCACGGGCGATTGTGTCCCTCGATTGCGCGCCGGGCGAGTTTTTCCCGGACCAGCAACCCCACCGCCTCAGTTACCGTTCCACTTTCGTCTTGGGCATCGCTTTCTCAAAAGCCTGCACCCCGGCGTTGGTGACTTGCGTCCCCTTGAGATTCGACCTGCGTCCCCCTTGAGATTCAAGGTTTCGAGATGACAAACGGAATGAAGTCCGCGACCAGTGTGGGGAACCTGGCTGAAAGTCAAACTCCCCACGCTCTACGCGAGCGTGGCTACGCCTGCCGACTCCACGCAAACCAACCTTCTAGCACGCCCTGAAGCCGAGGCGGACCAAGTGGCGAGAGTGTATTATCGTAGCCCGATGCGTCATTCTTGAAGGGCGTCTCGGTGGTTGAAGTCTGACGGCAGGGATACAGCAATGCATTTGCCGCGAAACTTCGTTCTGACTGTACTCGGCTGCGCGTTGCCAGTCGTCGCATTGTGTGCATCATTCGTTCGCGCGGAACCCTCTGTCGATTACCAGCGCGACGTTCGCCCGATCCTGGCGGAGCATTGCTTTCGATGCCATGGACCGGATGCCGCTCAGCGACAGTCTGGACTTCGATTGGATCAACGAGCAGCAGCCGTGGCCCGGCTGGAAAGTGGAAAGACGGCAATTGTGCCAGGGGAGTCTGCCGCGAGTGAGCTCGTGAGACGAATCGAGTCGACCGATTCAGACGTCGTCATGCCACCGCTTGAAACCAAGCGCCCGCTGACCAAGGCACAACAGCGAATCCTGCGAGATTGGATTGATGCCGGGGCGAACTACGCCGAGCATTGGGCCTATCGACGTCCCGTTCGTCCGATCCCACCCCCGACGCGAAATCCAAACTGGGTGCGAAATGCGATTGACTCGTTTGTGCTGCAGAGACTGGGACAGTCGCAATTCGATCCTTCCCCAGAAGCCGACCGAGTCACACTGATCCGCCGCCTGTCGCTGGATTTGACCGGATTGCCACCAACCATTGAGCAAGTCGATGCATTCCTGGCGGAGACATCACCTGACGCCTACGAGCGACTGATTGATCGGCTTCTGGCCTCGCCTCATTTCGGGGAAAAACTGGCACAGGACTGGCTCGACTTGGCCCGGTTCGGTGATTCAAGCGGTTACCAGGACGATGGCGATCGCCCGAATTCTCCTTATCGCGATTACGTGATCGATGCCTTCAATGCCAACATGCCATTCGATCAGTTCACGATTGAGAATCTGGCTGGTGATCTGATTCCCAACGCCACACTCATGCAAAAGGTTGCTTCAGGATTCAACCGCCTGCATCGGCATAACGAAGAAGGGGGGTCCGATCCAGAAGAGTTTCAAGTCGTCTACGCGGTCGACCGCACCAACACGACGGCCACGACCTGGATGGGGCTCACTTTTGGTTGCGCCCAGTGCCACGATCATAAATACGATCCGGTTTCACAGCGCGAGTACTATCAACTGTATGCGTTCTTCAACAGCCTTAAGGGAGAGATTGTCATTTCCAAAGCGGCTTCGCCTCCGCAGATCCGCGTGCCAGCCGCCAGTGACCAGCCGAAATTCAACAGACTCGCCAATGAGCTTGCTGCGACGGAGAATCGGCTGCAGGAACTTCGGTCGTCATTCACGACAGCGTTCGATTCCTGGCTTAAGGAACACCCGGGAAGCGAAACTTCGAAGGCGAACTTGCCGGTGAAAACGGGTGCCATCGGTGGAACGATCGCGCGGTCCAGGCACGGGGCTTTGTATGTCGACGACCAGTTGTCCAGCCCGCTGACGCTCGACCACGCGATTCGTGCCAGCGGTCGAGTGTCGATCCCGCGCTCCGTCAATAACATCGTCGACGTCGGACATGTCACTGCGAAAGATGCCAAGAACATCGGATTGAGCCTTGGAATGATGGCCGCCGAAGGTCCGCGCTTCTTTGCATCCATCGTTCTGCCCGATGGCAAGCGACTGAGTGGTGGCCCCATCGCCGGCGAGCACGGAGTTGATTACTCCTTCTCGTACCGATACGAGCCGACAGGCGGCGCCGACGATCCGGCGGATGCCGATTCGATTGGCGAGGGCTTGCTGACACTGGAGATCCGGCGCGACGACAAGTCTGTCGGCAATGCCACGGTCGACCTCACGTCCGCCCAACGGTCCGCCGCCTTGCCCTTGAACGCTTTCGGTATCTCATTCCGCAGCGGTGGCCAGGCCGATTCGCCAATCGAGCTTTTCATTGATGACGTCGAGTACACAGACTCGAAGGATGGGACGACCCGCCGACGGGACTTTGACCAGGATCCTGGCTGGAAAGGCGACGGAAATCTCTCGAACGGTCATTCCTTTGGCTTCGATGCAAACTCAGCGATCGGCGTTCCTGAACTGTCTGTGGAGCAGATTCTCGCGATGCCGGCCAGCAAGCGATCTTCGCGACAGATCGCTCGACTCAAGGAACAGTTTGCCAGGGACAGATTCCCGCGACTGGAAGTATTAAGGACGCAATTGGCGGATCTCAACAGCCAGCGCGAGGCGCTGGAAAAGTCCGCTCCCTTGGCGCTGATCTGGGAAGAATTGCCAGAGCCTCGGCCAGCGCGAATTTTGACGCGCGGGGATTATCAAACTCCCGCAGAGACAGTCGAACGCGGCGTCCCCGCAATCTTTCCGCCGCTGGAAAGGCTCGTGAATGATTCCCAGTCCACTTTGCGAAATCGCCTTGCATTGGCTCGCTGGCTGATCCGGCGTGATCATCCGCTGACATCGCGTGTGGTCGTCAACCGGCTTTGGAAGCAGTGCTTTGGAGCGGGGCTCGTTCGCACTCCCGAAGACTTCGGCGTTCGCGGTGAACCACCGACGCATCCGGAGTTGCTGGACTGGTTGGCCATGGAAATGAGCGGTCTGGGACATGTAACCCGAAGCGTGAGCGAGGGAGTCTTGCGTCATTCCCTCGCTCACGCTTCGGGTTACATCGACGGTCAGTCAGTGCCCGGCAATCCGCAGTCACAATCGTGGGACACCAAGCGACTTTTGCGATTGATTGTCTCCTCGTCGACGTACCGGCAGCAGTCCGCATTCACACCCAACCTTCGTGAAGTTGATCCCGACAATCGTCTGTTGGCGCGCGGTGCAAGATTCCGACTCTCTGCCGAAGAGATCCGCGATATGGCCCTGGCTGTCTCGGGGCTCCTGACGCGCGGCATCGGCGGGCGCAGCGTCTATCCGTACCAACCTGACCACTTCTATCGAGACAAAGAGGACGATCCCGGCGAGTGGAAATGGCCGCTGGAGACGGGAGCCGAGCTGTACCGTCGCGGGCTGTATACGTTTCTGCGACGCACGACGCCCTATCCTCCGTATCAGACGTTTGACGCTCCCAGTCGTGGCGAGTGTACGGTCGCGCGATCGCGCACGAATACGCCTCTGCAGGCGATCGTGACCATGAATGATCCGATCTTCGTGGAAGCGGCCCGTGTCTTGGCCGAACGGGTTGCCATGCAGAAAGGCACGACCAATGATCGCTTGATCGTTGCTTTCCGCAGTGTGCTGTCGCGCATCCCATCCGATCGCGAGCGTGAGATCCTCGAAAGTTTGTACCGATCGTCGAGGGAGCGATACGTGAGCGACCCACAGGCCGCCGCCACAGCCATCTCTCACGGCAAGATGCCACGATTGTCGGATGTCGCCCCGACAGAAGTCGCTGCCTGGGCTTCGGTCGCCGCGGCGCTATTGAACCTGGATGAAGCGATCTCGAGAGAATGACGATTCCAATGATGACCGAAGATCTACGATGTGCGCTGCGGCGGCGGTTCTTGTTGCAGACCACCGGCGGGCTGGGTGCCGCCGCTCTCGCGTCGCTGCTGCCAGTTCAAGCATCGGAGTTGGCGAAGCCTGCGGGAGTCGCTGGTGCCCTGTCAGGTACACACTTCACCCCGCGCGCTCGGCGGGTGATCTACCTGTTCATGTCCGGCGGTCCGGCTCAGATGGATTTGTTCGATCACAAGCCACGACTGCGAGAAATGAATGGTCAGCAAATCCCGAAGAGTGTTGTGGGCAGCCAGCGTCTCACCACGATGACGCGGGAGCAAAAGGCGTTTCCTGTTGCTGGTTCGCAATTCAAGTTTGCACGCCACGGAGATTCCGGGCTGGAGTTGAGTGAACTCCTTCCCCACACGGCGACCATTGTGGACCAGATTGCCGTCATCCGTTCGATGCACACCGATCCGATCAACCACGATCCGGCGGTGATGTTCCTGCAATCCGGCAGCAGCATTACAGGGCGGCCGTGCCTGGGATCATGGCTGTCGTATGGACTGGGGACCGAGAATGCGAACATGCCGGCGTTTGTGGTGTTGCTCTCCGGACCAGCGCGTGGCGGGCAACCCTTGTTGTCAAAGTACTGGCATAGTGGCTTCCTTCCAGGACGTCACCAGGGAGTTCAATTCCGTTCCGTGGGAGAGCCAGTGATGAGCCTCGCTGATCCCGCGGGCGTCTCACGCGATGATCGGCGGCGAATCATTACGGCCGTGAACGACCTCAATCGCCTCAAGCTCGGTGCGACTGGCGATCCAGAGATTGAGGCTCGCATCAACGCCTTCGAACTTGCCTTTCAAATGCAAGCGGCGGTCCCGGAATTGATGGACGTCGCGAACGAGCCGAAGCACATCCTCGACATGTATGGTGCCGAGCCAGGAAAAGCATCCTTTGCAAACAACTGCCTGTTGGCTCGACGCATGATCGAACGGGGTGTCCGCTTTGTTCAGCTCTATGACAAGGACTGGGACCACCACGGAGACCTTCCCAAGAAGATCAGGGCGAAGTGTCAGGAGACAGATCAGGCTTGTGCCGCTCTGATCCGCGACCTCGCTCAACGCGGCCTTCTGGACGACACACTTGTCATTTGGGGCGGGGAATTTGGCCGCACGACCTACTGCCAGGGGAGCCTGACGAACGACAATTACGGGCGAGACCATCATCCACGTTGCTTCACGAGCTGGCTCGCCGGTGGCGGAATCAAGCCCGGTATTGTGCTGGGGAAGACCGACGACTTCTCCTACAACATCGCCGAAGATCCGATTCACGTTCACGATCTGCAGGCGACGATCCTGCACTGTCTCGGAATCGATCACGAGCGGCTGACCTATCGCTTCCAGGGGCGCGACTATCGACTGACTGACGTCAGCGGACGCGTGGTGGAGCGGCTACTCGCAAGTAGCGTCTGAGTGCTTTTCCTCTTCCCGAGTAGTCCGGCGAGTAGTTCAGTTGTCGCTAGAATGCCGCTGATTTACGTTCAGAGCCTATTGAACTGAAAAGAAAGCAACATGGCATCCATCACACTGCTTTCCGAATCGCGTGAGCAACACCTCATTGATGTAGTGTTCATCCACGGCCTTGGGGGCGATGTCACCAAAACCTGGGAATGGACTGACTCAACTAACGGCGTTGGCAATTCATCTTTCTGGCCAAAGGATCTGGCCGATGAAGTTTCAACCGGAGCAGTATGGACGGTTGGGTATGACTCGAGTCCAACGAAATGGGTTGGCCGAAATATGCCTTTGCTGGATCGAGCAAATAGTATTCTCGATCTGTTGGACGCGAACGGTATTGGCCGACGTCCTGTGGTCTTTGTTACTCACAGCCTGGGAGGCTTACTCGCAAAGGCGATTGTGCGCGCTTCGCTCGACACGCCAGCCGAGCATGACAAGCATTCTTTGCACAAGAACACCCGAGGCTTTGTATTTTTCTCAACCCCTCACACGGGATCGAGTATCGCAAACTTGGGTCGATGCGTCCCTGGCGGTCGCCCCACCGAGATTCTTACTGAATTGTCTCAAAATGATGCTTATCTCCGGGATCTCTCACAATGGTTTGCCGACAAAGCGAAACAGTTTGACTACAAATGTGTCACGTACTTTGAAGCCTATAAGACGATGGGAGTGACAGTTGTCGATGCTGTCAGCGCCAATCCCAACCATGGAATGCGTCCTGTTCCTTTCGACGGCGACCACTTCTCGATCTGCAAGATTCCCCACAGAAGCGATCAACGCTACAGGCAAGTCTTGAAATTTGTCCGAGGGATTGCCGAAAGCTGCGGTTCGCAAAGAACACCTGCTCAAGAGCCGGTAACAATCGATGGTGTGGAATTTGAGATTGGCGTTTTGCCGAATCCACCTCAAGACGGAAGGGTGATCGAGCACCATCCACCGTCGCGCACGCTGACCTACACGTCAAGATCGTCGCGGGATTCAATCACCATCATTCCGAGGATGCGGTATCACGAAGAGGCTGCGACCGGTTCAATCATTGATCCAGTTGACTACTTCTGGAACCCCTTCAGGTGTCAGTTCCCATCGCTGGATGTAGTTCTGGTGAACAATTCCGGCAAGACCTTGGTACTTTCTGAGGCCACCTTAGAAGTAGCAAGTAGCAGGCCCGACTTCAGCCCGGTAATTGTCATTCCCTCCAATACGTGGGGCATGAAATTCACAATTAAGAACGAAGGTTGGGGTAAGATCAGCAACGCTATTTTGCGGTGCAACCTACTTCCCACATTGGCACGGAGCTACATGCCGGATCCTCCCATCGACCATATCGAGGTTGGCGAGGAGTTCTCTCATCAGTTTCTGATCGGAGACTTTGCCGAATCAGCGGAGGTAGACCTTCGCGATACGCTCCAAACTCTTGGTGTGGATATTGAAGCGATCGAGAAGGCACCGAAGCGCAGTCAACAGATATTTGCACTGCGTGCCATGCAAAGCGGCGGTGACGTTAACTTTGCCAAGCATATGGGCCGCTTTCCGGACATGGAGAACGACAAGGCGTGGGCTCCCTTTCCGGACGGATATGTAGTGGTAGCGGGGCGATTTGAGTTTGATTCGGTTAATGACCAAGGGGAGGAGGCGCACTTCTCACTGCCGCTTCGCGCTCGTGTGTTCATGTTCAACGTGCGCTACGATCTGCCGATGCCACCAAGCTATCAATACAGCGCTGAGCTTGAACACACCGGGACGGACTACGAAGTGCCGGTGAAGCTCTGCCAGACGTTGAAGGCTGGCGAGGCCGATCGCTTTACGATTCGATTGTCATGCACTCAGTCGGCATTCCACGATTTTCGGATTCGCTGGCGATTCGTCGGTGGAGTTAGTAGCCGAAGCTACAAGATTCGACTTCAGCATTTTGTTCCGCGGACGTTTGCCGGTGAGGCAAGCGAGCAAGTCGAAGATTCTCAGTTCGACCCCGAACGTTCTGACGTACAGACCGTATTTCAGGGAGATTGCGTGGAACAATCATTGCTGATGGCAATGTCAGCCGCGCAGGCAAGGCCACAGTTGGAAGAGCCACCGAGTTAAGACACATCGCCGGTGATGTGTCCCTCGCGTGGGCTTCGGGCGAGTGTTTCCCGGGCCAGCAGCCCCACCACCCGAGTTGAGTTACCGTTCGACTTTCGTCTTGGGCATCGCTTTCTCAAAAGCCTGCACCCCGGCGTCAGTGACTTGGGTTCCCTTGAGATTCAAGGTTTCGAGATGGGTTAGGTCTGTGAGCTGTGCCAGGCCCGCGTCGGTAATGGCGGATGTTTCGTCACCAGTTGGCAACATTGGCTGCGGGACCATTCTCGGATTCAGACGCCTCTTTCGATGACGCTCGCCTTGGCGTATGCTGATGGCCCGACTTGATTCGAGAGGAAAGCCAAAAACGGAAAAATCGCCCATGAATTCGACGATCCAATCACCAACGCGAACTTGCATTGAAAGTCAGCCAGGCGTTTGCGGCGGCAAGCCGTGTGTGGCGGGGACGCGGATTCGCGTGCAGGACATTTTTGTGTGGCATGAGTTGCAGGGACTGTCGGCCGACGAAATCGTATCTCGGTTTCCGCAGCTCACGATGGCGGACGTTTACGCCGCGCTGTCGTACTACTGGGACCACCGCGACGAGATTCAACGCGACATGCAAGCCGAGTCGGATTTGGTGACCCGCTTGCGTCAGCAGTCGGCTTCGCCACTCGCCGAAAAACTGGCCGCCACGAATGGCTAGGGCGATCCGCTTCCATCTCGACGAGCACGTTGACCCGGCTGTCGCGGACGGACTGCGACGGCGCGGAGTCGATGTCAGCACAACGGCCGAACGGAATCTCATCGGCACGGATGACGAAATCCACTGGCAACTCGTGGTGTCCGAGCAGCGGGTGCTCGTCACGAACGATTCCGACTTTCTCAACTTTCACGATCAAGGCCGCCCGCACTGGGGCATCGCCTACTGCCATCAACAAAGCCGAACCATCGGCCAGTTGATCCACACCTTGGAATTGATCTGGGAAGTTCTCGAACCGACCGACATGCAAAATCGAGTCGAGTTTCTGTGAGAGCAACTCCACCGCCTCAGTTACCGTTCTACTTTCGTCTTGGGCATCGCTTTCTCAAAAGCCTGCACCCCGGCGTCGGTGACTTGTGTCCCCTTGAGATTCAAGGTTTCGAGATGGGTCAGGACTGTGAGCTGTGCCAGGCCCGCGTCGGTAATGGCGGATGTTTCGAGCGAGAGATTGCGGAGCGCGGGTAATTTCTTGAGATGCACCACGCCCGCATCGGTCAGTTTGGAGTACCTGATCTTCAGCGTCGTCAGTTGCGGAAAGGCCGTGAGCCGCACGACCATCTGTGCCAGGTCATCGTCGTCGTAGGCGCCCCAGCCAATGTCAGCAGACGTCACAGGCTTCTCAGGATCTCCTTCGTTTCGCCCGATTTTCCCGTTGATGGCGACGATCGCCGCGATGGACTGCTTCTGCCTGACGGCCGGGTCGAGGATCGGCGGGACCATCCGAACCAGGCCGAGCGTTGCCCAGGCAGCACCGAAGTAAGTGATCGGCACCGGATCTCGCTCGCGCGTCGTATCATCCCCCGGATGGAACCGGAAAGGCATGGGCCACGAGCCATCGGCCCGCTGGGCGGCAACCAGGAACGAGACCGCGCGGACCACCTCCGGCCGGTCCTGCTGGATGTTCGCCAAGCTGAGCGCCCACAGCGATTGACCGGTCGCGTAAGCGTCGCTGGACATCTCAGGAAGCTGAGCCCAGCCGCCATCGGCCCTCTGCAAGCCCAGCAATCGGTCGATGCTCGGCTGGAGTTTGTCGCCGGACTCTCCCGTTCGCGCGTCGAGGACGAGCCGCAGGGCAATGGCCTGTGCGGTTTCCGTGGACTTGGTTTCGCGGAGCCACTTCAGGGCTTTCTCGCGGCCATCGCGGGCCGCTGCCGCCTCCTGAGAACCTGCTGAAACTTGCGGCTCCCAGGCGAGCAGCGCGAGGAGCGAAATCGTCTCGCGCGATTCCGAGGTCGGCGGCACGCCGCTGCCGGTGGGAGGCCGCGTCAGCCAGCCCCCATCTTCTTCCTGATGCCGCGCGATATGCACTCCGAGACGGTGGATCTCGTCGCGCGAGAGAATCGGCAGATTCTGAGACATCACGCCCAAGTAGAGCGCCGGATAATTCACCACGTTCCAGGGCGGTGGTCGCGGATCGCGAGGTCTGCTGAAGACCGGCAGAATGGCAGATTTCGTCTGCCAGACCGCGTCCTCCAGAGCCTGGGCATCGACGACATACCCCTGACTCTTCGCTTCACTCAGCGCCCAGACAGTCATCGCCCCTTGATGACAGGAAACGCAGCCGTGCTCCGTCCGCCATTTCGCGCCGTCCTTGGTGATGAATTCCAGAGCCCGCTCAATCGTCTGCTGACGCCTTTGCGGCTCGGGGGGCGCCTCGGCAGAGACTTTCTCAGCAGACTCCGATTTCTTGAGATCTTGCGCGCCGGTAAAATTCACCGCGAAAGCCAAAACGCCGGCTGCGGCCACCATTCCACAACAAGTCGAACGAGCAGGCATGGTCATGCTCCTTTCTTTCCCTCGCCCTTCAGCATACCACAATGCGGGCTTGCATTCCGGCGGGTGCTGTGGCTGGCCCCCACGCACTAGCAGGAGGCTCGGCAGACGGTGCCCCTTAACCGGCTCAAAGACCTTCCGATCGAATGAGACGGCATCGACGCTAAGCGTCGAACTCATCGAGTCACCTCCTCACCTCCTCACATCAGGTTGCTTGCAAGGTTTCGCTCACGGCCAAACTCATCTGCCGGAGCCCCAGGATGTATTTCCGCCGTTCGCGGAATGTCTTCGTGAATCCATTGCGCTCAGAGAAACAGATCCACGCTTCACTGTTTTGAAGCCCCCGATAAGCAGAAGGCCGAGTTTTTACCTGTTCAAGACAAAGCTGAGTTCTCAATGAGCTTCCAGCACGGTTGAGTTTTTTGACCACACGCCTATCACCAACAGCGCCGCAGACGTGATCTCGCTCACCGCCACCGTCGTTTGATGATCGGCGGAAAATATTGGGTGACGCAGCATAGCAAACGCCGAGACGACTTTCTCACGGGCGGCTTGCTCAGAAACTCCAGGGAGACAGGAGAGATGTTCACACGTCGTCAATTGCCGGGCTGATTGGCGTCATAGCCCTTTGTGCCGATGACGGGACGCGGCGTGGGTGGAGGCGGAGTGACGCCGCCGGCCCGCATCACGCGATGGATCGCGTCGATTGTCTCGGCAGAGGGTTTGAAGTTGCCGGGACGAAAGCCCTCCGCGATCAACAGCGGAGTCCAGCCGTATTTGTTCTTGCGGTTCCAGACCTCGATCTTCGCACCCTTGTCGGCGAGGAATTGAATCATCTTCGGCAGACTCTTGTAGGCGGCACCGTGAATCGCCGACTCGCCGTTCTGATCCACGGTGTTCACGTCGTTGCCGAGACTGATGAGGTAATCGACCGCCGCGAGTGCTTCGGGTTCGGTGCCGGCTTCCTCGGTCGGCGCGAGCGTGCCGATACCGGCGGCGGCCATCAAAGGAGTGCAGCCGTCCTTGTTCGAGAGCAACGGATCGGCACCGAGTTCGACCAGCAGCTTCATGTATTGCAAGTCGGCTGTTTTCGACGCCAGCAGAAAAGGAGTCGCGCCGACCTTACTGAGCTTTCCACGGCCGGAGTCTCCCTTTTCCAACCGCGTGTTGACGTCGGCGCCGTGCGCGACCAACTCGCGAACAAATTGCAAACTGGTCACATTGCCTGTGCCGGCCGGTGGCGGCTGGCCGTCGTCATCGTCGCCGCGGTTCGGTTTGCGAACCCAGGTCAGCGCATGCAACGGAGTAAACCCGGATCGCTGATCTTTGGCATTCGCTCCGGCTTTCAACAGCACGACGGCGAGTTCAAAATGAGCGTTCTCGACCGCCAGCAGCAACGCGCTCACGCCGTTGACGTGCGCTCGGCCGCCTCCTTTTTCGGTTTCAATGGATTCGTTCGCATCGGCTCCGGCCTTGAGCAAAGCCCGCACGACTTCGATCCGACCTTCGCGAGCGGCGAACAGAAACGGCGTGAAACCAGACTTCAATCGCGCTCGCACGTCGGCACCGGATTTGATCAGCAGTTCAACCACTTCGGCATGACCTTCGGCGGCGGCCCACATGAGCGGGGTCTGACCTTTGCGATCCTGCGCGTCCACTTTGGCACCAGCGTCGAGTAATGCCTGCACCGGATCGACACGGCCGGTACGAGCAGCCGTCATTAACGCCGTCTCGCCACCACGCAACGTGGTGTTCGGGTCCGCTTCAGCCGCAAGCAGCAAGCGGACGAGTTCCGCATTGCCGTTCGTGCAGGCGAGCGACAGCGGTGCGACACCGTATCGGTTCTCCGCCTTCGCGTTCGCTCCGGCCGCGAGCAAGCGTTTGGCCGTCTCCACGTCGTCGTGATATGCGGCCCAGTGCAGCGCCGTCATGCCGTCCACCTGCGCGGCATTCGCGTCGGGATGTTGTTTCAAAATTTCCCGAACGCGCGGCCAGTCGGCCTTCTCCGCGGCATCCGCCAGGGGAGCCTCCGCCGCGTTTGCCAACCGGGCGACTCCGCACCAGCAAATCACGATTGCCAACGAGGCGAACCGCGTTCGTCGCATGTTGAATCGGACGTTTCTCAAATCGCTGATCATCGGCGCGGCTCGGTGTTTCAAATTCCCAACGGTTCAAACAGCTCATCCACTTTCCCATTGCTGTCGGCGAAGTTGTCGAGGTGGACGCCGACCTTGTCGAGCAGTGTGAGGTGCAGGTTGGCCAGCGGAGTCGGCTTGTTGAAGCGGATGTGCCGACCGCCCTTCATGCCGCCGGCCGCTCCGCCCGCGACGAGGATCGGCAGGTTGATGTGGTCATGCACGTTCGGGTTGCCCATGCCGCTGCCGTACAGAATCAGCGAGTGATCCAGCAGCGAACCGTCCCCCTCCTTCGTCGCCTTGAGCTTGCCGAGGAACTCCGCGAACAGCGACACATGGAATTGGTTGATCTTGGCGATCTTGGCGATTTTCTCCGGATCATTGCCGTGATGCGACAACGGATGATGCGGGTCGGGTACGCCGATCTCCGGATACGCGCGATTGCTGGTTTCGCGCGCGAGCTGGAACGTGATGACGCGGGTGACGTCTCCCTGCATTGCCAGCACCTGCAAGTCGAACATCAGCCGCGCGTGATCCGCGTAGGCGGCGGGTGCGCCGACCGGCCGGTCGAGATCGGGCAGCGGCTTCTCCGCGACATCGGCTTCGGCCTTTTGAATGCGCCGCTCCACTTCGCGCACGGTGTCGAGATACTGACTGACCTTCGCGCGATCCGCCGGGCCGAGAGTTCGTTCGAGCCGGGCGATGTCGTCCTTGACGAAATCCAGCAGGCTGGCGCGGCGGCGGAGCGCGGCCCGTCGATCCGCTTTGCTGCCCCCTTCGCCGAACAGCATTTCAAAGACCAGCCGGGGATGCGCCTCGGCCGGCAAGGGAGTTGTGGGGGACGACCACGAAAGGTTGTTCTGATAGACGCAGGCATAACCGTTGTCGCACTGGCCGACCGTTTGCAGCATGTCCATCGACAGCTCCAGCGACGGCAGTTGCGTCGCGCGGCCAAGCTGCTTCGCGGCGATTTGGTCCACGGTCGTGCCGAGATAGTAGTCGGTGCTCTCGGTGTGCTTCGCCCGGACGCAGCTCAGAAATGATGAGTTCGACGTCGCATGCGTGCCGGGATACGCGAGTTTGATTTCGGTGTTCGTCAACACCGAGACGTGTTCCTTCACGGGAGCCAGCGAACTGAGAGTCGGCGAAAGTTCTTCGAGCTTGTCGCCGCCCGGCGGTGTCCAGCGCGTGATGTCGCTGCCCATCGGCATGAAAACGAAGCCCAACCGGCGCACAGCGGCGGCCGGCGTTTTCGCGAACGCCGTCATCGCGGGAACCATCGCATCCAGCAGCGGCAGCGCCAGCGAGGCACCGACGCCGCGCAGAAATGTCCGACGCGGCAGTGCTAACTTCCGAATGGTCATGGGCTGGTCCTCATCTGGAACGGAGTGCTACTGACGATTCCACCAATCAATGCCGAGAAGCGATAGTCCGCGTCTCGCGCCGAGCGCACGATCACGCGTATCGCCGGGCCGTCACTGGGTTCAATGCCTCGACCAAGCGCGAACGTGAGCAGCTTCTCAGTGAGCGTGCCGACAAAAATCTCCGGACGGTTCAGCAAACCTGCTTCCAGCCCGCTGACGCCGACGAATTTGCTGCCGTCGGGCAACCCGCCCGATGTGTCGACTGGCTGGCCTTCCTCAAGCGCTCGCCAGCGGCCGACAGCATCGAAGTTTTCCAGCGCGAAGCCGACTGGGTCCATCACGTTGTGGCAGCTTGCGCAAGCGGCGTTCGCGCGATGCTGTTGAAGCCGCTCGCGTACGCGCAAGGTTGACGACACCGTGTTGTCCTCGAGCGCCGGCACGTTCGACGGTGGTGGCGGAGGGGGTGTCCCCAGCAGGTTTTCGAGAATCCACTTGCCGCGTATGACCGGCGACGTGCGCGTGGCATACGAAGTCACGGTCAAGATGCTGCCATGACGCAGCAGACCGCCACGTTCGCTACCCGGCTCAAGCGGCACGCGGCGGAAGCGCGGACCGGACACATGTGGAATGTCGTAGTGCTTCGCGAGCCGCTCGTTGAGCCACGCATGATCCGGCTTCAGCAGGTTGAGCACGCTGCGGTCTTCACGCAGCACTTCCTCGAAGAGCAACTCGGTCTCGCGACGCATCGACTGACGCAGGTTGTCATCGAAGTCCGGAAACAGCCGCCCGTCCGGTGTGATGGATTCAAGATTGCGCAGGTACAACCATTGCCCGGCGAAGTTCGTCACCAGCGATTGCGACCGCGGATCGGCCAGCATCCGCCGAGTCTGCTTGGCGAGCACGTCGGGCTGGCGGAGTTCACCTCGCTCGGCGAGATCCAGCAACTCGTCGTCCGGGATACTGCTCCACAAAAAGAACGACAACCGCGAAGCCAACTCCAAATCGCTGATGCGATAGGGCGTCCGTGGCGCAATCCCGGTTGGGTCTTGTTCGACGCGGAACAGGAACTCGCGACTGACCAGGACGGCACTCAACGCGGCCTCGATGCCGGCGTCGAAATCCGCCTCGCTCCGCGCATCGCGATAGAACGGCAAAATGCGTTCGAGGTCCGCGTCGCCGACTGGACGCCGATAGGCTCGGCGCAGCAGCGTCGAAAGAATCTGTTTCGCGCAGGCCTCTTCTTCGATCGGCGACTTTGGCTGCGACGTGAAGATGCGGCGGCGACTGGGCGTGTTTCCCGGCCCTTTCGCTTCGAACGGGCCAGTGATCGACACCTGATAAACCGCCGGCGAGATGCGCGGATGCCGATGCGTGTTGAAGTGCGCGTTGTACGGCTGCCGCAACGTTTCGAGCAGCGACGACGGATTCCTCAAAAACGTCACGCCCAAGTCGTGCGGTCCGGCCTGCACCGACAGACGGAGCTTCAAATGGTCATCGACGTGTTGAAAATCCTGACCGCTCGGCGGCTTTACCGTGAATGATTTGAGCTGCTCACGATCGAGCAGAATTTCCAATTCATGGGGTTCGCGAAGTCCCTCGACGTGTTCGTTGCGATCCCGCGCGAGGCGAATCTGGAGGTCGTATTCACCATCTTGCGGAAACGTGTAGGGAATCAGCGCACCGCCGCGTGTGCCAAAGGGCAGCCCGTCCACGCGGTCTTCTTGCGTGATGTCTGCACGCACTCGGATGGTGTCTCCGCCCGGCGAACGCGTCGCGCCCCCGACTGCCAATCGGCTGATCTTCTGAGCCGCCGTGATGTAGCGGTCCAACAGCGTCGGCGAGAGTTCGCCCACGGTCACGTTGTCGAACCCGTGGCTGGCTTCATCCACCGGCAGCCACGTCGCCGCGTTGATGTCGAGCGCCAGCAGATCGCGAATGGCGTTTTGATACTCGGTGCGATTCAGCCGCCGAATCGTGTCGGTACGTCCCGGATTCGGCCGCATGACCGCCGCGCGATCGAGTTCATTTTCGAGTTGCGACACGACGGAAACATAGGTCTCCTCATTCGGCCGTGGTTCACCCGCCGGCGGCATCTGCCGCGCACGCAGCCTGCGGACAACCTTCTCCCAAACCTGCGGATGCCGTGCGACATCGTCTGCCACAACGGAAGCGAGGTTCAATCCGCCCTTGGGAGCATCGGCATCGTGGCAACTCACACAAGACTTGCTGATCACCACACGCACCGGCGACGGCTCCGCGGTGAACGCCACATTCGAGAGCGTCCACGTCGAGACCACAGTCAGAATCAAGATGATCCGGATTCGCCTCATGAAGATCTTTTTGCCTAGAGGTTCGGCGCGGCACGGTGCGTTCCGAAGGTAATCAACCTCGGCCAACAGCAGTCAGAATACCGGACAAGCGACGAAATCGCCAAAGACGTATTTGGCTCTTGTGGTCAAAAACACGGCCGGAACCGAGCGGTCTGTCACGATCTGCCTTGGAAGTGCTGGCACGGTGAGAATCTCAGCAAGAGACTTCCGCCACGTGCTCTGCCCGACGCTTACTCGGCTAGGTGTTTGGCCAGTTCGAATCCTTCGGCGCTTGCGGCACCGGACTCCGCGGCGCGTCCGATCGCAGCAGAGACTCGTCATTCCAACGCGTCGCAACTTCAACACTCATCACGGATTTTGACACGGCTGAGTTTTTGACCACACGGGCTTCCGTTACGGATTCGACGCGAGTCGCTTTACCTGGTCGGTCGTGATCGCTCCGTCGTACAGCCGGACGTCCTTCAGCTTGCCGTTCAGGGTATCGTGCGACCCAGCCCCGATTCGCAGAGGGGATTTCGTCGTCAGGTCGAACTGTCCGGGATCGAATTCCATCGATTCCGCCACTGATTCGCCATCGACGTACAGCCGCAATCGGTTTCGACCGCGCACCGCCGCAATATGCCGCCAGCCGGGTTTCAATGGGTGGTCGTAGGTGACGTTCTTGCCGGCCTCGAACGATTTGACATGTCCTGAAGGCAGCGTGCCGGAGAAGAGTCGCCCCTTGAAGACCGCCATGTTCCACGCGCGGCGATACATCACATCGGGCGTCGTGTCCACTCGGCCGACGGATTGCCATTTGTCATCGCCGTCATAACGGAAGATTTCGGCGAGCGGCAGCGTTCCGGCATAGAGCTTGCCGTTGTAAACGGCTGGCCCCATGACTTCTTCCTCGGCTCCCAATCGGCCGGTGCTGGTCCATTGGTCATCACCCTCAAAGCGATAGACGGTTCCCTTCGGCCAGCTTCCCGCATGGAGCTTGCCGTTATGAATCACCAGTCCGTAAATCTGCGTCGCATCGGCCAGGGTTCCGGCGCGGCTCCATCTCTCACCGTCGAACCGATAGACGGCTCCTTCATCGTATCCAGTGGCGTACATCGCCCCGTTGTAGACGCACAACGCCTCGGGGCGCAGACCGTCCGGCGAGCCGAGCGACGTCCAATTGGTCCGGCCTTCGTAGCGAAAGAGCGCGGGCTGATAGAAGCCGGTGACGTAGAGCTTCCCTTTGAACTCCGCCATGCCCTGGACGCCATCGAGGCCGAGCAGTTGGCCGAGATCAACCCACTTGCCATTCTCGTACCGGAAAACCTTGCCACCGATGTGATGGGCCGTCGTCGGTTTCAATCCCGAATAATGGAGCAGCACGCGCGAGACGCCGACGTAGAGATGTCCATTGAAACTGGCCATCGCCGTGACGCCATTGCTGATCCATGGCGCGCCGAGGTCTTTCCACTTCCCGTCGTCGTATTGATAAACGTGGCCGTGATCCTGATTGGTCCAGCCTTCGACGGTGCCGACGAAAAGACCGCCGTCATGCACCGCCATCGAATGAATGAAAATCGCCTGGCCCGGCCGGCCTTCGTCTTTCCATTCGGTGTCCTGTTTGCCCTGGTCGATGCCGAATTCAAGATGTCGATAATTCGCCTGGCTCCCCGTGACGCCGGCATGGTGCTTGACGGTCAAGTTGAACCCGGTCCGCGTCGCGGGATCGAATTTACTGATCAGATCGCCGATGGCGTCGTCGAGTTCCGCTGCCGTGTTGACCCACAGAGCTACGCTGAAGTCGCCCGCTCCGAGTTGCAGATCATCGGCCACTTCGATGCGGCTCTGGCGACCGTCAAAGGCAGCGCCTTCAGCAGCAAACGTGACGGCCTGCGCACGCCCATGACGGTTGTTGCCGGACGCATCCCTGGCATCCTTCGTCAGCGGCCAATGCCCGACGAGCTTCGG
>CAMDPK010000158.1 GCA_945904015.1 Candidatus Kuenenia stuttgartensis
TATGGCCGCAACACGCTCGGCCAGAGCTGCCTGATGGCTCGGCGATTGATCGAACGAGGTGCTCGCTTCATCACGATCAACCACTTCGACACGGTCTTCAATCTCTCGTGCTGGGACATGCACGCCGACGGCGGCGGCTTGAACAACACCTATCTCGATTACGAACGAATGCTCTGCCCGCAATTCGACTGGGCCTTCACCGCGCTGATCGAAGACCTCGGCTATCGCGGCATGTTGAACGACACGGTCGTCTGCGTGCTGAGCGAATTCGGCCGCACCCCCGGCATCAACCCGCGCGGCGGCCGAGACCATCACCCCGGCGTCTGGACCAACTTCATGGCCGGCGGCCCGATCAAAGGGGGCCAAGTCATCGGCTCATCCGACAAGCAGGGAGCACGCCCGCAAAACAATCCGATCGAGCCACCACAAATCCTCGCCTCGATCTACCACGCGATGGGCATCGACCTCGAAACCACCATGATGCCCGGCCCCGGCAACCGGCCAATCCGCTTGGTCGAAGCGGAGCCGATTGACCAGTTGTTCGGCTGATGCCACTTGGCATTGTGGTGTCGGCTGCTTGCCGCATTAGTCGGCTTCAGCCGACTCCCCATTTGCCACCAGCTTTAGCTGGTGGAAGTGCTGACCAGACATCCCGTGAAGCCGGCTTCAGCCGGCTTGTGATTTTGGCTTCAGCCCATGAAGTCTAATGACAACTGCAACAAGCCCGGCTAAAGCCGGCTCAAACAACTTTGTTTCCAACCTCCCCACCAGCTAAAGCTGGTGGCAATGGGGAGTCGGCTAAAGCCGACTGATACCGCCGCATGACTCGTATTCGACCGAAGTTTGTTTGCCTTGAAATCACGCGACCGCTCTTGCGATCCGGTTTCTTTGTGTTGCTCTTGATGACCTCGTTCTCATTTGTCGAATCACTTCACGCTAAGCCACCGGAGATTCGCAACATCAACGTGCGTGGCTTTCAGATCGGCCAGCCGACGGTCGTGACGATTGATGGAGCCGATTTGCTGCCTGTTCCAAAGCTGTGGCTCAATGCGAATGCCATCGAGGCGGCGATTGATGACAAGCAGAGCAACGCGAATCGCCTCGTGCTGACTGCGACGTTGCCGAACGAAATGACTCCCGGAGTCGCTCAACTCCGATTAGCCACGAACGACGGAGTCTCGAACAGCGTGACCGTCGCACTGGATCGGCTGCCGCAGTTGGCGATCTCCGAAGCGATTGCAGCGCTGCCGGCCAGCTTGCACGGGTCGGTGCCGGGGAGCGGCGCCTCGAAGACATCCTTCGCAGGCAAAGCAGGCGAAGACCTATTGATCGAGGTTGAAGCCAAACGTCTGGGCAGTAAGCTGCGGCCGGTTGTGCATCTGTATGACGCTCAGCGAGTGCAAGTCGCATGGGCGATGCCCTCACGAACGCTGGCCGGAGATTGCCGCATCGCGACCAAGTTGCCGCGCGATGGGCAGTACACGATTGAGATTCACGATCTGCAATACGCTCCGCCGGGAGTCAGTTTCTTTCGGCTGAAAGTTGGTCAGTGGCAATTCGCTGACCTCGCGTTTCCGCCGGCGGTGACGCGCGGGCAAGAGATTGCACTCGAACTGCTGGGCACGGCGGGCGGCGCGAAGTTGGCGTTCAAAGCGCCGGCTGACGGCGATGTGATTCCGACCGCATTTCTGAATCCGCAAGCGGCGAGCGGATCACCGCCAAGCGTGCTGCTAAGTTCGTTGACGGAATTGGTTGAATTCAACGTGGCGACGGGCGGCTCGCCTGCCGCTACCGCGAACAGCACAGGCGAGCCGCCTGTGCCCACGATTCCGGTCGCGGTCAGCGGCCGGCTCGATGCGCCGGGGCAACTCGATCAGTACCGATTCGCCGTGACGCCCGGAGCCAAGCTGACTTTTGAGGTCTTCGCCGAACGGTTCGGTTCGCGCATCGACGCGGTTTTGGAATTGCGCAACAAAGTCGGCGGCGTCCTCGCTAGCAACGACGACGGCCCGCTGTCGATTGACCCAAGACTTGAGTTCACCGTCCCGGCCGGACTCGACACGCTCGTTGTCGTGCTGCGCGACGCGCTGGAAATCGCGAACGAGCAAGCGATCTATCGGCTCGTCGTGACCAATACCGACAAGCCCACGCCCGAAGTGTCTGTCACCGCGAAATCGGAAGTCGCCAACATCGCGGCGGGTGAGTCGCAAGTCTTTGAAGTGAATGTCACCCGACGTGGCTACGACGGTCCGTTGCAATTGTCGCTTGGCCAACTGCCACCTGGAGTCACGGCGACGGGAACCGAAATTCCAGCGGGAGCGAGCGGCACGCTGTTGATGCTGACGGGAGTTTCGGCCGGTGCAGGCGAAACGATTCTTCAACTCGTCACGTCGCTGTCCGCGAAATCCTCCGACGGTTCCATCGCTGCCCGAGTCCGTACCGACGCGCCCGCCGATGATCGCACGCCTGTTTGGCTGCGCGAGCAATTCGCCATCGCAGCGACTCCGAAATCGGCGACGCCATTTCAAGTCGCGTGGGCTGACGCTCAGCCGATGACGCAACTGGTCCTGATGAGCAAGCCGGCGATCCCAGCAAAATTCGTTCGTCCGCCCGGAATGCTCGGCCCGGTGCGGCTGACGTTCGTCACCTCGCAACTCGAACCGCGAGTCAACAACCAACCGAACCTCATCCTCGCGGTGCGCCCCGAACGAGTTGTCGAAGTCCCCGTCGATCCGCCCGTGCAAGCCGCGATCACCGCGCTGACCGCGCTCAACACACAACTCGCCGAAGCGGTCAAGCAAGCGGCCATCGCTCAAGGTGATGCCAAGATTGCCGCCGATGCGAAGGTCGCCGATCTCACCACCAAGAAGACCGCCGCCGAAACCGCCGTCCGTGATGCCGAAGCGAAAGCGCCGTCCACCAGCGAACTCGCGCTCGTCATCCCGTCGGTTCTGCCAGAAAGTTCGTGCGACATCGTCATCAAGGCCGAGCTGCTCAATCCCGAACGCAACATCGTCTTGAGAACGGCGTACTCGATCGTGCGTCGGCTGCCCGTCCTCAACCCAATGGCCGTGAAGCTGAGCGGCCCGACGACCATCGAACAAACGCTCGATCCCAAAGCCGGAGCCGTTGTGAAACTCACCGGCAAGATCGAACGGCTGGCGACCTTCAAAGGGGACGTGAACTTGACGCTCACCGGCCAACCCGGCGGAGTCGCGATCACCAACGCCGCCGTCAAAGCCGATCAAACCGACTTCGCACTCGAACTCCGCTTCCCCGCCAACTTCGTGGCCAGCGAGGTCAAAGGCATTAAGCTAGTCGCCACCGGCCCGCCAGATCCGTTATCGGGCAATCAGCCGATTCGAACCGAGGTCGCGTTGATCGTGAAGTTAGTGGCGATGCCGGCGACCAATTAGGGCGAGAGATTCAGCCAGTTTAGGCAAAAGATTGAGGGTCAAAGATGAAGACAATTCAACGAAGTACTCTGGTTTCATTTTTTACCCACCATCTTTTACCCGCCCTGGCGATTGTCGTATTGATGTCCGTGTCAGCCATCGGCGATCAACCAGCTTCCATCTCCGGCAACATTCAAGCCGTCCCGCCCGCGTTGAAACTGATCCATCACCGCCATGAGCACTCGCTGGTCATCAGCGGGCGAACGGCGGATGGCTTTGCGGTTGATCTCTCTCAGCAAGCGACGCTGACCAGTGCCGACCCAACAATCGCGACGATTGAGAACGGTTGGGTGAAGCCGTTGAAGTCGGGGCAGACGCAGATCACCGTTCAAGCGGCAGGGCAGACAATGCAGGTGCCGGTGATCGTCGAGTTGCCGGCTGTCGAGAAGCCATTCAGCTTTCGGCACGAAGTCATGCCGGTGCTGTCGAAAGGTGGCTGCAATGCGGGGGCGTGTCACGGCTACTCGCTCGGCAAGAACGGGTTCAAGCTGTCGCTGCGTGGGGGCGAGGCGCCGCAGGATTACACGGCGGTGTTCGGCGATCAATTTGGCCGTCGCATCAATCTGCTCAAGCCGAGCGACAGCTTGTTGCTGACGAAGCCGATTGGCGACGTGCCACATCGTGGCGGTATTCGGATCGCCAAAGGCAGTCTCTCGCATCGCATCCTGCAAACGTGGATCGAGCAGGGTGCGAAAGGTGATCTCGACGACAAGGCTGAGATTGCATTCGTTCGCATTTTTCCGGATCGATTCGTGCTTGAGCCGGGCATGTCGCACCGCTTGCAGTTGGTCGCGCATTACACCGACGGCACGACGCGCGACGTCACCAAGCTGGCAATCTTCAACGTCAACACCGAAGGAGTCGCGGACGTCACCGATGTCGGCCATGTGACCGCTCGCGAGATGGGTGAGTCGGCGGTCGTGGCTCGCTTCGAGCGAAAGTTCGCGGCCGCGCGGTTGATCGTGCTGAATCGCAAACCCGACTTCAAACCGACTCCGGTGCCGACCGACCATTTCGTCGATCAGCATGTCGTCGCGAAGCTCAACGACTTGAAGGTCACGCCGTCCGAATTGTCGAGCGATGAAGAATTCCTGCGGCGCGTGTCGCTCGATCTGATCGGCCTGCAGCCGACGGCGGACGAGGTCCGCAAGTTCCTCGCCGATGCCGATCCGGCGAAGCGAGCCAAAACGATTGACACTCTTTTCACGCGGCCGGAGTTCGTTGATCACTGGTCACTGAAGTGGGGTGACTTATTGCAGAACTCGCGCGTGCGGTTGAACGAACCGGCGATGTATGGCTTCCGCGAATGGATTCGCAGCGCGGTCGCGTCGAACATGCCGCTCGATGAGATGACTCGGCAACTGCTCACCGGCAAGGGGGGAGCCGCCGACAACCCGGCCGGGGCGTACTTCCTCATCAGCAAGGACACGAACGACACCCTCGAACGAGTCGCCGAGGTCTTCTGCGGCGTCCGCATGTTGTGTGCTCGCTGCCACACGCACCCGTTCGAGAATTGGACGCAAGAGGATTACTACGGCCTCAACAGCTTCTTCAATCAAGTGACGGCAAAGGCCGATCCGCGTATGGTCAGTATCCCGAACGCCCGCTCGGTCAGCCTGCAACTCGCGGCCGGATTCGCGACGAACCCACGCTCTGGCCAAGCACAGCCGCCGCGATTCCTGGGCGGGATTCAACCGCCTGTCTCAACCGGCACCGACCGCCGAGTTCAATTCGCGACGTGGCTGGCTGCTTCCGACAACCCGATGTTCGCGCGGAGTCTCGCGAATCGTTTCTGGAGCTATTTCTTCTCGCGAGGCATCGTCGATCCGGTCGATGACCTGCGCACGACGAACCCGCCGATCAATCCCGAACTGCTCGACGCGCTGACCAAAGATTTCATCGAGCACCGCTTCGACGTCCGTCACTTGATGCGCCGCATCGTCACGTCGCAGACGTATCAGCGCAGCAGCCTCGCAAACGACAGCAATCGGCACGACACGCTGAATTTCTCGCACGCGCTGCCGCGCCGTATCCCCGCTGAAGCATTGCTCGATTCACTCGTCCAAGCCACCGGCGTGCGTGAGCAATTCGGTGGAGCACCGGCCAACTTCTCCGCCGCGCAACTCCCCGATGCTGAGATCAACAGCGATTTTCTGGCGCTCTTCGGAAAACCTCAGCGAGCCGATGCCTGCGAATGTGAACGGGACGGCGACAGCAACATGCTCCAGGCCCTGCACCTGATCAACGGCCAGTCGATCCTCCGCCGAGTCACCGACCCCAACGGCCGAGTCGCTCAACTGCTGAAGCAAGCCCCGCCTCTATCCAACGACCAATTGATCGAAGAGCTCTACCTCTGGTCCCTCGCCCGCCGCCCCACTGCGAAGGAAATCGAAGTCGCCAAGAAACATTTTCAGTCTTACGGCGACCAACAACGAGCAGACGCGACTCAAGACTTGATGTGGAGCCTGCTCAACAGCCGAGACTTCTTGTTGGTGCGTTAAGTCCTACCAACCCGAAGCGTCAGCGAGGGCGAGCGCTGCTCAGACTTTGAATCGGACGCGACGCTAAACGCTCGCCCTCGCTGACGCATCGGGTTGGTTGGTTACTTTGCAAACTCCGCCATCTCCGTCGCGACGAGCAGGGCCATTGCTCCGCCGCGGTCGTCTTGGCCGAGGATCGCTTTGCGGTCGAGATAGGCTCGCAGCGAAGTCTGCTTGCCAGTCCCTTCGCAGACGTCGATCAGCGAACCGTCCGCGCTGATGCGAGCCAGAATCGCCGGCCAGGCTTTGCGAACGCATGGTTCGTAGGTCGCTCGCTCGAGCCAACCGAGTTTCATGCCACGCAGCATCGCGAACGAGATCATGCACGTCGCGGTCAGCTCGCGATAGCTACCTTCGTGGTCGATGACCTGATGCCACAAGCCGGTCGGGTCTTGATGCGTGCGCAACGCGGCGAGATGTTCTTGAAATGCGTGGAGCATGTCGGCCCGGCCAGGATGCTCGGTCGGCAGGTCGGTCAACGTCAACGCGAGGCCCAGCGCAGGAAAGCCATTACCGCGTCCCCAGGCCGCATCGTTGAGCGGCGAGTTGCGATACAGCCCGTCCGGTCGCGCGCAGAGCTTTCGCATGAACGCGAGATGCCGCACTGACATGTCGTGATACTTCACGTCCCCTGTGAGCCGTCCCACCTGAGCCAGGATCGGGCAGGCCATGAAGACTGCGTCGGACATCTCGACATGCGACGGCATTGCGGCGAGCGGCTGACCGTCCTTGTCGAACGCGAAATCGGCGGCGGCTTTCGCGAGTGCGATCAACTTCGCTTTGGTTGGCTCGTCTTTGGTTCGCAGAGCCAACTCGCCAAACACCAAATGCCCCGCGAAGTCACTGCCGCTGGGCTTGTCGCTGATCGCTCGCTGATTCCCGACGACGTACGGTTCAACGATTCGCTCAGCATCTTGGCGATGCGACGGATCGTTGGTCAGATCGCTCAGCCGAACGCGCCCGATCACTGCGACGGCCGGGATGTACTGCACGGTCTTCAGCGAGTGCCCGTATCGCTTCGCAAGTTGCTCGGAGACTTCGATCGGCGAACGTCGAATGCGTCGCAGCCGTTCCAACCGCGCTTCGCTGTGCCAACTGGGCGGCAACTCTTTCAATGGGTCTGGATTGGTGAGCAAGCGCTCCGCTTGCTGAGGATGGATGTTGGCAAATCCGATCAGTTGGAGTTGCGCGACACGGATCAATCCGAGACCGCCCGCCGATTGTTTGCCAAACTGACTGTCAAAGTCATCGTCGTGAGACGGAGGAAAGTGTTCAAACTTCTGCGTCACTTCAAAGACCATGTCCGGGGCTTGTGTTCCGAGCCAACGCCACAGGTACTGTGCTTCGGGAACGGTCTGGCTCTGGTATCCATCGGCAGGCGGCGGATACCCCCGAATGAGTTCGCCGCCCGAAAGATTCTTCGACCCTTTTTGATGAGCCCATCCATCCGGATTGGCAATCACCACCGCCGAAACCGACATCGACTGTCGCAAGGCTTTCGCATCGTCTGACATGTGAAACCAACGCAAGAAGGCCAAGGTCCAATCGACGCTGACATCCGAGCCATCCAACCCGCCGACCAGCCAGACATGACGCCGATTCGGCTCATCGGCGAACTCGGTGCGGTCGATCAGGCACGGAATCGACGTCTCGTGCCGAGTGACGCCGATCGCCGACGCGACCAAACGCGAGTCCTTCACCCAAGTCTCTTTAGCAAGCCGCTCAGAGACACTTCGCTCCGCGCCGTGTGTGGTCGGCAACGTCGCGAATCCAACCAGCAAAACCACGAACCAAGTTTGTCGATTCATCAGAGATCGTCCTTTCGCAAGTTCGCGGAGGATGATCCGGCCTGCGAACTCACTTGGCGGAGAGGTGGCCCAGCCAAGGGGGGTTCAGGCGGTGCAGCCATCCGGCTTTGCTCATGCTGATGAAGAGGGCCACGAGTAGCCAGCCTACCGCCAATCCGAAGGACAAGATCGCGATGCGATACGGCGAGCCGCGCAGCAGCAAATCGGACTGCCAAAGCACGGCAATGACGTTCAACGCCAGATGCCACAAGCTGGCGATCCGAAAATCTCGTAGGCCAGTGAGCCGCGCATGAACGACGCAGAATCCCGTCAGAGACAGTAGGGCGATCGACGGAATCCACGACGGATCGCGCATCCTCGCCATCGCGAAGCCGAGGCCGCCGAGCGAGTAGCCCATCAACCCAGCGACACCGAGACGTTCACAAAACCTGGCCAACGGATCGGAAAACTGCCGACCGATCAGCATCAACGACGCGAGACACAACAACCCATCCGCGCCCCAGCACACAATGCGGGGATCGCGAACAAATTCCTGAGCGAACCATTGCGTGTGTGCCGTCAGGAGGATGCCGAATGCGGCCAAACAGGCTCGCCAGGATGTTCCGCGCCGCAGGGCCATGATGAACTCAACGACCGCGATCACACACCACGGCCAAATCTGAACGAACTGCGGATGACGCAGCGTCAGCGTCTGTGGACTCACCACCGAAGCCAACATCATCGCGGCCAGCCAACCAATTTCCGCTCCGATGACTCCGCGACGCCAGGCCCAGGCGTAAAACATCGCGCCCGCCAGAATCGTCAACCACAACGGTGAGCCGATGGCTTCGACGAAACGATGCAAGAACTCGAAATACGGAGCCGGCGCAATCGTGGCGGGCGATGCCATTGCGAGAGCGAGGACCGGGACCAACATCGCACAGCGTCGAGTGAGTCGATTGCCTCCGAACACACCACCTTCCAACAGCAACAAGCCACAGGCCAGCACCAGCGGGATGAGGTAGTACGCTCCGAAGGCGTTCTCCAATTGATTGGCTGCGGCGGGACCGAGGCTGAGCACTGGATCGAACGACAGACTGAGGGCGTAGGCTCGAAATCCGACGCAGACCAGCAACATCACGAACAACGACCACGGATACAGTGGCCAGCGCCACGGAGTGCCGTTGTTCTCCACATGCCGTGCCCCGCGACGCACGGCCGGTAACAACATCAACGCGATGACAGCGGCGATCGTCGGAAACAAAAAGATGCGCCACGAATAGACGGCCGGATCGCGGATGACTTCCAGCGACGCGAGCGAAATCGGATACAGAAACAGCAACGCCAACGTCGCGTGATACGGCACTCGGTAGCGCCACGGCAGTCGGATTCTCAAGCCGATCAGCACGGTCTCGGAAACCGCGATCGCTCCCAAGAGACCAACCAGCAGCAGCAACCGCCCGGTCGCCGCATCGCGCAGGAGTGTCTCGTCGAACGCGAGTGACAACTCCACGAACAGCAACGGGATCATCAACAGCACCGACCGAGCGTCGTCCCAAACTTTCCCAAGCCGCACGATCAGCCAGCCGACAAACGCTAACGCCACGATGTAGCCGCCGATCAAACCCATTAGCAGCCACGGTGACGCCGCGATCGCTCCCTCGACTCGCAACCAATGAGCGGTCCCGTGCAGCACGCAGCTCACACTCAGCAGATAAAACGGGTTGTGGTTGTAAAGAAACTTCGTCAGCCGCTGCCAAGCGGGGGGACGCACGACCGGAGCAACCACGTTGGATTCAGTCGGGGAATCGGGAATTGGAGGATCCGCATTCGTGGCCATGACCAGCTCCTCAAAGGGGCGAGGAAAGAAAACTGTCAGACCGAGTGACATGTCATGGTCACATAGCTTTCCCACGTGGGGTTGTGACCTGAGCCGAGCGACGGCTCGAAGCGAACGACAAAAGTTCTGGCTTTGAGACTTTGCGAGCGATCACCGGCGAGACAAAATATCCACGCCGTTGGAATCCCCGGTTCGTTCGCATCACTCAACCCGCCGTTACACTCTCGCCTCACGACCATCACACCTTTTGGATCGAGGAGCCGTGCTCATGCGACTCACCTTCGCGCTCTCGTTGTTGATGACCCTGTTCGCCGCCGAAGCCGTTCGGGCCGACGACGCGATTCTCTACAACCGCGACATTCGGCCGATCCTGACCGACATGTGCTTCCCCTGTCACGGGCCGGACAGTGCGGCTCGGAAGGGGGACTATCGGCTGGATCGCAGAGACGACGCGATCGGCAAGAAGGTCATCGTGCCGGGCAAGCCGGACGAGAGTGAGATGATGCGGCGCATCCTGTCCGCTGACGCGGAAGAAGTCATGCCGCCGCCTGCCATCAAGAAGACGCTGACTGCGAAGCAGAAAGAGTTGTTGAAAAAATGGATCGCTGGCGGGGCCGAGTATCAGGCTCATTGGTCGTTCATCGCGCCGGTTCGGCCCGCATTGCCGAAGGTCAAGAACGAGGCGTGGGCGAAAAAACCGATCGACCTGTTCGTGCTCGCGAAGCTCGAAGCAGCGGGACTGGCTCCGGCGGCCGAAGCGGATCGGCGGACGTTGGCTCGGCGAGTCAGCCTCGACATTATCGGCTTGCCACCGAGCGTCGAGCTGGTTGATGAGTTCGTGGCTGACAAGTCGGACAACGCTTACGAAAAGCTGATCGACAAGTTGCTGACCTCGAAGCAGTGGGGCGAGCATCGCGGGCGCTACTGGCTGGATGCGGCTCGCTACGCCGACACGCACGGCATCCACTTCGACAACTTCCGCGAGATTTGGTCGTATCGCGATTGGGTCATCAACGCCTTCAACCGCAACATGCCGTTCGATCAATTCACGGTCGAGCAACTCGCGGGCGATCTGCTTCCGAACAAAACGCTCGACCAAGAAGTCGCGTCGGGCTTCAACCGCTGCAACATCACGACGAACGAAGGTGGCTCGATCGCGGAGGAAGTTCTCGTCTCGTACACGCGCGACCGGACAGAGACCGTCTCACAAGTTTGGATGGGGCTGACGGCCGGCTGCGCGGTGTGCCACGACCACAAGTTCGATCCGATTTCACAGCGCGAGTTCTATTCGCTGGCGGCGTTCTTCAATAACACGACGCAAGCCGCGATGGACGGCAACATCTCGAACACTCCGCCGATCATCACCGTCCCGAAACCGGAAGACCGCGAGAAGTGGGAAGCAGTCTCGGCCGCGTTGAAGGAAATGCGCGGCAAGCTGGAGGCTCGCAAGAAGGACGCTCGCGCCGACTACGACAAGTGGCTGGCCGAAGCGAAAGTTGAGCAACTCGCCGCGCTCGTGCCGACCGAGGGATTGAAGCTGCACGCGCCGCTCAACGAAGGAAAAGGCGAATCGCTCAAGCTGATCGTGGACGGGCAAGAGCGGACGACCGAGGTCAAATCCGGCTTCGATTGGGTCGCGAACGGCAAGGTCGGAGCGAAAGCGTTCGCGATCAAGATCGGCGACAACCCGCTGGAGATTCCCGAAGCGGGTGACTTCGAGAAGGATCAGGGCTTCACCGCGTCCGCGTGGGTCAAGGTCACGAAGCGGAACGCACAGGGTGCGATCTTCGCTCGCATGGACGCTGGCCCCGGCTATCGCGGCTGGGATTTGTGGTTGCAGGCGGATAAGCCGGGCATGCACATCGTCAGTGCGTGGCCGCAAGACGCTCTGAAGGTCGTCGGCAAGACGCCGCTGCCACCGAATCAGTGGAACCACATCTGCGTGACCTACGACGGCTCCGGCAAAGCGGCCGGGGTGCGAGTCTTCGTCAACGGCGTGCAGCAGCCGGTCGATGTCGAAGCCGATCAACTCAAATCGACGATCAAGACGAACGTGCCGCTGACGATCGGCCAACGCAGCAAGAGCGAGCGGTTGCAGAACGTCGTCCTGCAAGACGCTCGCGTTTACGGCCGAGCGTTGGTCAACAGCGAAATCGAGCAACTCAACCGCACACCGCAGGCGGTCGAGTTGCTCGCGAAGCCGGCCGACAAGCGGACGCCGCAAGAGGTCAACGAGCTCTTCGACTGGTGGCTGGTGACGCTGGACGCTCCGTTCCGAGAACTCAACGGACAGATCGCCGTCGCTCAGCAAGACGAGGTCGCGATCAAGTCGCGCGGCTCAATCGCGTACGTCATGAACGAGAAGTCCGAGGAGGCGATGGCCTACATCCTCTTTCGTGGTGAGTACGACAAACGCAAAGACCCGGTGAAGCCGGCAACCCCCGCGGCTCTGCCCGCTTTTCCGACGGAAGTTCCGAAGAACCGTATCGGTTTTGCTCAATGGCTGCTGACCCCAGAGCACCCGCTGACCGCGCGAGTCACCGTCAATCGCTTCTGGCAGGAATTGTTCGGCAGCGGCCTCGTGAAGACCGCCGGTGACTTCGGCATCACCGGCGAACTGCCGTCGCATCCCGAACTGCTCGATTGGTTGGCCGTCGAGTTTCGCGAGTCCGGCTGGGACATGAAAAAGTTCTTCAAACTGGTGCTGATGTCGAACACCTACCGGCAATCGGCAGTCGTCACACGCGACAAGTTGGACAAAGACCCGCAGAACCGTTTGGTCTCTCGCGGCCCACGGTTCCGCATGGATGCCGAGATGATCCGCGACTTCTCGCTGGCCGCAAGCGGCCTACTGGTGCCGAAGATCGGCGGTCCAAGCGTCAAGCCGTATCAACCCGACGGCGTCTGGGAAGCGGTCGCGATGATCGGCAGCAACACCCGCGACTACAAACGGGACACTGGCGAGAGCCTCTATCGCCGCAGCCTCTACACGTTCATCAAACGGGCCGCTCCCCCGGCGTCGATGGAAATCTTCAACGCGACCGCTCGCGAAACCTGCATCGTCCGCCGCGACCGGACGAACACACCGCTGCAAGCGCTCGTCACTTTGAACGACGTGCAGCACGTCGAAGCGGCGCGAACGCTCGCGCAGGTCGTGCTCAAGACCGGCGGCGATTCGTTCGACTCACGAGCAGACTTGTTGGCGAAGCGACTGCTCGCTCGGCCGTTCCGCCCGGAAGAACTGGCTGTCGTGAAGGGATCGTTCCAGGAACTCACGGCGTACTATCAAGCCCACGGGGACGACGCGAAGCAACTCATCTCGTTCGGCGAATCCAAGCCCGATGCGGAACTCGATCCTGCAACGCTGGCGGCCTGGACGATGCTGACGAACGAAGTGCTGAACCTCGACGAAGTGTTGACGAAGTAGCGCGGTCCTGAGTAACGCTAGCGGAGTTTTCTTGTCATGCCCAGAAAATCGACGACCGAGATCGCATCGGTTGAACTCATCGAAAGACGAATTCACATCGTTCGCGGACAGCGAGTGATGCTCGATTCGGACCTCGCAGAGCTGTACGGGGCGACCACGATGGCGCTCAATCAGGCCGTGAAGAGAAACCTTGATCGGTTCCCCGACGACTTTTCGTTTCAACTGACAGATCAAGAGGTTGCAGCATTGATATCACAAATTGTGATATCAATGCCGGGCCGCGGAGGCCGCCGAAAGCCGGCTCGTGTCTTCACGGAACACGGCATTGCCATGCTGTCCAGCGTCTTGAATTCGCCGACGGCTGTGCGGGTCAACATTCAGATCATTCGCACGTTCGTCCGCATGCGACGGCTGCTGGCGACGCCGGGTGAATTAGTGACTCAGCTTCAGCAGTTGGCGGAGACCGTGCAACTGCACGACCGGCAGATTAAGGCCGTGACTGACGTGCTCACGAGGATGCTCGAAGTCGGCCAAGAAGGGCCGCATCGGATTTCGACCGCCAGAAACGGCCCATTGATTTTGATTCTCGAAAGACAAGCCTCGCTTCACAGAGGAACCGAATCATGAATTTGTTCCAGGAATACCAACGCAGCGTCACTCGTCGATACTTCTTCTCGCAAGGGTCGCACGCGCTCGGTTGGGCGTCGCTCACGTCGCTGATGGGGCGTGCGCCCGGAGTTGCCGGTGCAGCGGAAGCCACCAACTCGGCGTCTTTGCCGAAGACGAATCTGCAACACTTCGTGGGCAAAGCCAAGCATGTCATTTATCTGCACATGGTCGGCGGGCCGCCGCAGATGGATTTGTTTGACTACAAGCCGGTGATGAATGACTGGTACGACAAAGACCTGCCGGAGTCCGTTCGCAAAGGACAAAGGCTGACGACGATGACCAGCGGGCAAGCTCGCTTCCCGATCGCGCCGTCGATGTTCAAGTTCCAGCAGCACGGCGAATGCGGCATGTGGCTGTCGGAGTTGTTGCCGTGGAAGGCCAAGATGGTCGATGACATGGTCTTCATCCGCTCGATGAACACCGAGGCGATCAATCACGAGCCGGCGATCAGCTTCATCCAGACCGGCAACCAAGTGACGGGCCGGCCGTGTCTCGGAGCGTGGGCCAGCTACGGACTCGGTTCGTTGAACGAAGACCTGCCGGCGTTCGTGGTCATGGTCGCGAAGCCGACGAACACCGAGCAGGTGCAGGCGATCTCCGCGCGGCTCTGGCAAGCGGGCTATCTGCCGGGTGAGCACGCGGCGACGAGTTTTCGTTCGGCGGGTGATCCGATTCTATACATCAACAACCCGCCGGGCGTGCCGACCGAGATTCGGCGCAAGACGCTCGACGGATTGAAGCAGCTCAACGAGCTCAACCTGCAACAGCTTGGCGATCCGGAGACACGGACGCGCATCGAGAACTACGAACTCGCTTTCCGAATGCAGACCAGCGTGCCGGAGTTGACGAACATCGCCAGTGAATCGGAAGCGACGTTGAAGATGTACGGCGACGAAGTCCTGAAGCCCGGTACGTTCGCCAACACGGTGCTGCTGTCGCGGCGATTAGTCGAGCGGGGTGTGCGGTTCGTGCAGGTTTACATCAACAACTGGGACACGCACGGCAACGTTGCCGGCCGCCTGCCATCGCAATGCAAAGACGTCGATCAGCCGTGCCACGCGCTGATTCAAGACCTCAAGCAGCGTGGCCTGTTCGACGACACGCTGGTCATTTGGGGTGGCGAGTTCGGCCGCACGATTTACTCGCAAGGTGGCCTCTCGAAGCAGAACTACGGCCGCGATCATCACCCGCGCTGTTTCACCTGGTGGATGGCCGGCGGCGGCACGAAGGGTGGCACGATCTACGGTGAGACCGACGACTTCTCGTACAACGTCATCAAAGATCCGGTCCCGATTCGCGACTTCCATGCGACGGTGCTGCACCTGCTCGGTTTCGACCACGAACGGTTTTCGTACAAATATCAGGGGCTCGACAATAAATTGACTGGCGTCGAACCTTGCCGCGTCGTGAAGGAGTTGCTGGCCTGATTCGACGGTTGTGCTCGCAGCGATTCATGGCGAGCGTGCGGCTCGGCGAGTATTCTGTCACGGCATTTCGCCCACATTCTCGGAGCGCTCGCCATGACCACGCCGCTGCAATCACTGATCGCGTCAGGCACGAAACTCTGGCTCGACAGCATTGATCCTGATTTGGTGCGGCTCAATCGAGAACAAGGCGCGACCGGAGCGACCTCGAATCCAATCATCGTATCAGACCTCATCAAGACGGGACGGTTTGACGATCAATTGGCGGCATTGATGAAGCAGGGGCTCGACGACGAGGCGGTCGCGTGGCAAGTGACCGATCAGTTGGTGCGCGGCGCTCAAGAGGTGTTCGCGCCGGTGTGGGCGGAGACTCGCGGCAATGACGGCTATGTTTCGTTTGAATTGGACCCGCTGCTGGAGGACGCCGCTTGCACGCTGAGCCTGCCGGACAAGATCGCTCGGTACGTCGAACTCGGCAAGAAATGGTCGGCGGGGCACAGAAACCGGATGATCAAAGTCCCGGCAACACCCGGCGGTTTGGGAGCGTTGGAAGAACTGACGGCAGCGGGAATCACGCTGAACGTCACGTTGATTTTCTCGCAGCGGCAGTATCACTTGGCGCGCGAGGCGGTGTGGCGTGGAGCTCAGCGGCGGAAGTCGCTCGACAGTTTCAAATCGGTTTACAGCATCTTCGTCAGCCGGATCGATGTGTACACAAAGCAGAAGGTCTCGCAACTTTCCCCGGCGGCTCAAGGGCGAGTCGGACTGTTGAACGTGCAGCGCATCTGGCAAGACAACGAACGCTGGTGGAGCGAGAAGCGGCTGCCGCTCAAGCAAGAGATCATTTTTGCCAGCACCGGCACGAAAGACCCGGCCGAGTCGCCCGACAAGTACGTCGCGGCGCTGGCCGGATCGGACATTCAAACGAATCCGCCCGCGACGAACGCCGCCGTGCAGGCGATGACCGGCAAAGTTTTTTCTCGCCGCGTGGATCAGTTGCCGCCGGCCGAGGTCGTCGCCGAGATCGACCGGCTGGTCGATTTTGCGAAGCTCGAAGAGACGCTGATGTCCGAGGGGTTGCAGAAGTTTGCCGACCCGCACAAGGCGTTGCTGAAACTGATCGGCGATAAGCGCCAGAGTTTGAAGTCTTGAAGATCGATCTGGTGAACTGGCCACATCAGTTTGAACGAACGGTCGTGATTCCGTGTTTTGACTCCCTCGGTATTGAGGGGCGTGAAGTGGGCGAGTCGATCGTCATTGAATCCCTCATCCGGCCATCGGCCACCTTCTCCCAAAGGGAGAAGGCCGGGTCTCGGAACACGATCAAGCGAGCGAGGCTGCGGCGTGCTCCTTGACACTGTGAGTGGCCAAAAGTAATGTCACCGCCCCGCTCAGCAGGATGGGGGCGTTTAGGCCGTCGAAGGTCGTCTCGCAAGCGACTTTGGGCACCTCGACACTGTTCTGGTTTTTGGCAGCACCGCGTACTGTTTTGAAATTTGGCAGCACCGCGTGAGGTCGTCGATGATATAGACGTGTCGATTTCAGGGGCGTTTGCCGGGATTTCTTGGCTTCGTCTTTCGATGGCTGGCCTTCGTGGCTGAGTCCGTTGCCGCTCGCGGCAACGGCGAGAGAAGTGGGTCTCGTGCCCGCTTTTTTTGTTTCGGGAGCGTGCGTTTTTCAGGGCAGTGCTTTTGTTTCGAGGCCGTGCGAAGTCAGACTCCGAAAGGGGCCATTTCAACCGGTCTCGGCGGAGCAGGACATGAGTGACCAAAGTGGATCGGATGACAAGAACGACGTCGGCGACCATCCCGAGAAGAAACTTCGTGCGAAGCCACCAAAACAACATGGATCGGAAGGCGATGCGAAACGCCGCGTCGGGAAAGAACGTCGTGCCGACAAACAGGACGACGGTCGCGGCGAAAGGAACAGCATGAACGGGGCGGACGTCCTACGATTCGTCGATGCGTTGCATCGCGACCGGAATATCGACAAGTCCATTGTCTTCGAGGCTTTGGAACAGGCGGTGTTGTCGGCGGCGAAGAAGCATTACGGCGAAGATTTTGAAGTCACGGTCGTCATCGATCCGGTCAGCGGCAAGCCCACCGTGCTGTGCAACAGCAAGGAAATCGAACCGGACATGCTGGGTGAGATTTTGGGACGTATTTCGTCGCAGACCGCCAAGCAAGTGCTGATGCAGCGCATCCGCGAAGCGGAACGCGATTCGATCTTCGACGAGTACGAAGATCTGAAAGGTCAGCTCGTCACGGGCACGATCACGCGGTTTGAGGGTGGATCGGCGCTCGTCGCACTCGGCAAGATCGACGGCTTTCTGCCCAAGAGCGAACAAATTCCTGGCGAGTCGCATCGCATGAGTGAGCGAATTCGAGCCGTCGTGATCGAGGTTCGCAAAGCCGGCAGTCGTGTGAAGATCATTCTGTCGCGCACGCATCCCGATCTCGTGCTGGAACTCTTCAAGACGGAAATCCCGGAAGTCTCTGAGGGGATCATCGAAGTTCGTTCGCTGGCTCGTGAGGCGGGATATCGCTCGAAGGTCGCAGTGTCCTGCTCCGACACGAAGATTGACTGTGTCGGTGCTTGTGTCGGCGTGCGCGGAGCACGCATCAAGAACATCGTCGATGAGTTGGCGGGAGAGCGGATCGACATCGTGCGCTGGAACGATTCGTTGCAGGTGCTCGTGCCGAACGCGATGCAGCCGGCGGAGGTCGAGGATGTGATTCTCTGTCCGATGCTCGGCCGAGTTATCGTGCTCGTGCGAGAAGATCAGCTTTCGCTGGCGATTGGAAAGCGCGGACAAAACGTGCGGTTGGCGTCGAAACTCGTCGGTTGGGATATCGAGGTGATGACGCGTGACGAGTTGAACGAGCAGCTCGAAAAGTCGGTGGCCGCGTTCTCGCAGGTGCCGCACATCACCGAAGAATTGGCCGAGAGCCTCGTGTCTCAGGGCTTCTTCAGCTTTTATGACTTGTCCGTCATCGAGCCAGATCAACTGGAAGAAATGAGTGGCCTGAACTCGGAGCAAGTGGAAGAGATCGTCGCCTATGCCGACGTCGAAAGCGAAAAACAAGAAATCGAAGACAACCGCCGCAAAGCGGAAATGAAACTTCAAAGAGAGATCGACGCGCGGACCGCGGCGGAAACACCTCCGAAAGCGGACACGCCAGCTCCGGACGAAATCGCGGAAGCCGCTCCAGCGGCGGAAGTCGAAGCCGTTGAGGAAAATTCGGCCGTTGCGGAGTCCACGCCACCCGTTTTGGAATCAGAGTCAACCACGAATCTGGAATCCGAGCCTCCCGCTCAGGTCGCTGAATAATGAAGCGA
>CAMDPK010000159.1 GCA_945904015.1 Candidatus Kuenenia stuttgartensis
ACGTGATGACCAGCCGAGTCAACGTCGATGCTCCGGAGTATCACGGCTCGACGATCCTGGCGAAGGAGCGGAATGACTTCGTGATCTCGAAAGACCCGTGGTTCCGCCCGGTCGATCTGCAATGCGGCCCCGACGGAGCGCTCTACATCGCCGACTTCTACAACAAAATCATCGGCCACTACGAAGTCGATCTCAAACACCCCGGCCGCGACCGCCACCGAGGCCGCATCTGGAAAGTGGTCCACAAGGGAACGCCGCGCCATGAGGTGCCGAATCTGAGAACGCTACCACCAGAGAAAGTCGTTGAGTTTCTCGATCATCCGAATTTGACCGTGCGGCTGCTGGCGACGCAGCGTCTCTGCGATTCCATCGGCGAGCTTGATCGCCCCAACATGATCGCGGCCTGTGGAAAGATGCTGGACGACACGAAGGCAGGGCATGGTCGCAGCCATTGTTTATGGGTTTTATCGAGGCTGATTGCGAAACTGCCGAAACTACCACTGACAAACCAACGATTGATTCGACTGGAGTCTCCAGAGTTGATCGTTCACTTGATGAAGGTCATTGCGGAAACCACCGAATGGGATGATGTGACTCGTGCCTATCTACGCATTGGACTGACCTATCGGGAGGAACCATTTGTTGCTCGTGCCGCAAGCGATGCGATTGGATTTCATCCACGCGATCGAATTGATTCCAAAGTTGACGAGACCTTGAACCCAACTTGGTTGCGACTTGCGGTCAACCTACCGGACTCAAGCAGCGATGACCACCACCTTCGTCAAGTCTTTCGGATGGCAATACGCAATCATCTTGAGAGCGGCGATGTCCTCGACAAGCTGGCGAAGGACCGGACGTTCTATGGTCAAACGTCAGTGCTTTACCGTGACATCGCGGCCGAAATTGCTTTGGCGATCAAGAGTCAGCAATCTGCATCATACTTGGTCACCTATCTCTCATCGCTTCGGCCGCAGCCCGAATTGTTGCTGCCAATGGTCCAACATGCCGCTTTGTACGCGAAGGCCGATGACATCAAAGCATTGGTCGATTTGGTGAAACGCACTTTCGCATCCGAACCAACACGACAGTTGGAATTATTAACGACTCTGCGACGGGCAGCGGAGCAACGCGGCGACAAGGTCGATGCCTCGCTGCGAGATTGGGCTGGCGAACTCGCTGGCAAATTATTGGAGTCGTCTTCCGGCGCGAGTTTGTCGTGGGCGAACGAGGTCGTGCCGGGGAAGCCGAAGCCGGACAATCCGTGGGAGCTACGCGCACGGGTTTCGCAAGATGGCGACAAGGGGTCGCTCTTCCTCGACAGCTTGGTGAAGGGGGAGCAACTGACCGGGCTGTATCGCAGCGAGCCGTTTGAGTTGCCCGCGAAACTGTCGTTCTGGTGCGCGGGACACAACGGGGTTCCGGGTGCGCCGTTCAAGCCGAAGAATTTTATTCGGCTGCGAGATGCTGCGACTCACGCACTGCTGCGCGAGGCGATGCCGCCGCGCAATGACACGGCTCAGCGGATCGAATGGGACTTGTCCGAGTTCGTAGTTCCGCCTTTAGGCGGCTCGAAAGAGAAGACACCGCCTAAAGGCGGAACTACGAACGGACGGCGCGGCTACATCGAACTGCTCGATGGCGATGAAGCCAGTGGCTATGCGTGGCTTGCGGTCGGGCGGTTTTCGGTGGAGGCGTTGAATCCCAGCCGAGGCGTTGATCAACAAATCGCGGTGGCGAATTTGATTGCCGATTTCAAAATCTCAAACTTGAAATCTCAAATCTCAAATCGACTGGTCTCACGCGACACCGACTCGCGAGCCAAAGAGGCGTTCGCGCGAGCGGTGCTGGCACTGCAACCGGATTCAATTCTGTCGGCCCTCTCGCCATTGATCGCGGATGTGTCGTTGCCGGAGCCGTTGCGGGACCAAATTGCGGCAGCGGTCTTGGATCGTAGGTTGGGCACTCTTGCCCGACCGTCGGACGAAGGGACGGGCAATCCGCCGAAGGCGGACCATCCTCCGTTGCTCGTCGCAGTCGTGCAAGCGATTCCCGAACGATTGCAACTGCGTCTGGCGGAGTCGCTCGCTTCGGATGGGACGGGAGCGGAGGCCTTGCTGCGGATCGCGAAGGACGGACATGTCTCTCCGAGACTGTTGACTCGGCCGACCGTCAAGCAACGGCTCGACACGATCAAGTCCGAAGGATTGCAGAAGCAACTCAGTGAGTTGACCTCCGGCCTGCCGGACGAAGACGAGGCGCTTCGTAAGCTGGTCGAACAACGGCGGATCGTGTTTCTGTCAGCCCAGTCGAATCCAGAAACAGCGCAACGGCCGTCGCTGGAAGCGGGGGCCGCGTTGTTCACGAAGCATTGTGCCGCGTGTCACCAAGTCGCTGGAAAAGGAACGGTCCTTGGCCCGCAACTGGATGGCATCGGACAGCGCGGATTGGAGCGAGTGCTCGAAGATGTGCTCGACCCGAATCGGAATGTCGATGTGAATTTTCGCGTGACGACGGTCGTCACGAAGGACGGCAAAATCTTCTCCGGCATGATCCGCCGCGAAGAAGGAGCGACACTCGTGCTCGCTGACAACAAGGGCAAAGAGTTCACGGTCCCGCTGGCCGACATCGACGAACGCGTGAAATCGCTTCTGTCGCTGATGCCCGCCAACGTCGGCGAGATTTTGACTGAGCGAGAGTTCTTGGATTTGGTGAGCTATCTGCTGTCGCAGCGGCAGAAGGTCGAGCCAAAGTAGCCCAACGTTCCACTCCGCATTGTTGATTGGAGAATCGAGATCATGGTTGTGGCCAGACTGCGCGTGATCGTGGGGGGCATTGTGATGGCCATCTCGGCGGCTGGTCTGTTTATTGCGATCGGCAATCTTGTGTCATTGCCGTCAATTCAACGCCAACTTCAGAAGACCATCCCCACCGCAGAGCCGAGCATTGCTGAAGCGATCGCAATTTCGCGGAAGAAAACCTACATCGGCATCGGCATACTTTCAGGGACGCTGATCTTCGGCATCGCGTTATTCCGATGCCAACGCCGAAAACCGGCTGATGAATCTAGCACTATGCTCCCTCGCTGAGCCGGTCGCAGACGATGTCGAGCATCAGCGGGTGCAGGCCGAGCGGGGGGCAGAGATCCAAGCGGACGCTCGGCCATTGTTCGGCGAATTGACTGCGAAAGCGGCGCAGATCTTCGGTGACGTGCGTGCCGGCGGAGAGGAAATACGGCAACAGCAGCACTCGTGTCGCGCCGAGTGCGACGCAGCGAGCGGCTCCTTGTGGGATCGTCGGCTCGGTGAGTTCGAGATACGCAGTCTCGATGACGTGGCCGGGGAAGCGCGAGCGGAGTTGCTCGGCGAGTTGGAGCAAGTCGGCATTGGCAGCGGCAAGGCGGCTGCCGTGCGCGATCAGCAGGACTGCGGTGCCGGGATCGAGTGTCATTTTGGATGCCGACATGTGATGGACTCGGCGAGAATCAAACGAGTCGGAAGCGTGATCTCACGCGAGCCCTCACCTGGCCTTCGGCACCCTCTCCCGGAGGGAGAGGGGCAAATTGGACATCAGTCGCCGGAGTTCGGGACGAAGTGAATTTTTCCGCTGCAGAGTTTGCAGGCCACTTTCATGCCGAGGTACTTGATCGCGACGCGCAGTTCTTCCTGACAGTGCGCACAGTCGGAATAGAACGCGACAGGCTTGGCGGTGGGGCCAGAGAGATCGAAGCGGAACGAGCCCGCACAGAACTTGCACGAGACGCCCTGACCGATGTACTTGCGGTTGATCCGCAATTCTTTGTCGCAGTGCGGGCAGAGGATGTAGTAGCCAGACGGCGAAACTTCGACCATGCTGTCAACCTCTTGCAAGGGAAAGAACTGCGGGACTTCGACGCTGTCAGGTTTCAAATCCTCATTGAGCAGCGTGCGGCAGTTGCGACACCGCACCTGATTCGGCGGCATCCATTCGCCGCACGAGGGACAATCTCCACCAATCCAATTCGGCATGTTGAGTTCCGTTGCAAAGACCTTCGTCCCACTCGCCTTGCCGATCAATTCTTCTTGGCTTGCAGACACTTCAATCGCGAAAACGTACGCAGAAACAAGCGACCGTTGGCGATCGCAGGGGTCGAATAACTGGAATCACCCAGATCTGAGGTTCCAAGTTCTTTGAATTCCGGCCCGGCGTCGATCACCGTCACTTTCCCGCTCTCTGCGACGGCGAAAATTTTGCCATCAATGCACAACAACGAACTGGTGAAATTGCCTCCCAAACGCTTCACCCAGACATCCTTGCCCGTCTTCGCATCCACGCAAGCAATGATTCCTTCGTCGGTCCAGTCGAAAAGATGGTCGCCGACGACCATCGGAGTCGGTACGTACGGGATCATCTTTTCGCGTTTCCAGATGACCTTTGCCAATCCGTTTTCGTCACGAGAATTTGGATCGACGGCAACCTGCAACACGCCGTAGCGACCACCCTGACCGCACGACGCGATGAAGAGACCACCCGCATAGACCGGCGAGGCGACCGTTCGCAGTGGAAATTCTCCGGAGTGCCAGTTGAGTGCCCCCGATTGCAGGTCGAGGCTGCTGATCCCCATTGGTCCGCTGGCGCAGATCAGTTGCGGAGGCCCTTTCCCATCACGCCAAACCAATGGAGTGGAATACGACGTCGACTGTCCACGGAAGGTTCGGGGAGTCACCCAGCGAGTCAGTCCGGTTTTCTTGTCGAGCGCAAAAATGGAACTTGGCCCGTCCTGGTCGTTGCAGACGATCAGCATGTCTCCGACGACGATGGGAGAGACTCCCACGCCATGCTGGCTTTCAAACGCTCCGAGGCTGCGTCGCCACAGCAACTCGCCGGCGAGGTCGAAGGCCGCGACGAGGTAATTCTCTTTGTCGGCGAACAGGACATACACTCGCTCGCCATCGGTCGCCGGCGTACTCGACGCATGGCTGCTCTTGGCATTTCCCGGCACAAAGCGATTCATTCCGATCACGCGCGACCAGCGCTGGTTGCCAGTCTGCACGTCGAGGCAAACGAGCCTTCGGATCGCGCCGCCGTCTTCGGCCGAGGTGACGAAGATGTTGTTTCCCCAAACCACCGGCGAAGCGTGGCCGATGCCGTCGATGGCCACGTCCCAAGCGTAGTCGCCTTGGCTCCAAGAAGTCGGGATCCCTTTCTCGGCGCTGACTCCCGTCCCGTCCGCGCCGCGGAACTGCGGCCAATTCTCGGACATCGCGAGTCCGCACGAGAACACGGTCAAACAAACCCACACGGTGCCGATTCGCGACAAACGAAACAGACTCGCGCCGGGAACGCGATCAGCAAACTTCATGTTGCCTCCTCGTGAAATCGTTCGTGTGGAAAAGAATCAATTCTTGATGAAAAGAACCGGATCAGAATTCGGTCAATTGCTCGCCAAATCATCCGGACGACGCCGAGAGTGGCTCCATCAAACGTCCGCTCATTCGTGCTCGGCATAACATGACCGAACCCGAAATCGCTTGCAAGGCTCTTCACGGACAATGGTTTCGTCCGTGACGCGGAACTCGGCCCGTCCACTGGGCCGTAACGATTGCCAAGGTCCGCCGAGATTCACGTCACGGCTTTCAGCGAACCTGGAACTTCACCGAGTTTCTGGGCTGGAAATGCACGTAGCCCAACCTCCGCGAAGTCGCCGAACTTCGGCAAATCGTGTGAATCACGCCATTCACTTTCCATTGGCGTGAGAGCCGAAGGCCACGTCGCCTGAAAACACGAAGGGCACGAAGGCCGAGCCGGCATGACATCAGTCGGCTACGATGCCCCCGCTCATTTGGACTTGGCGATCTTCTGGCCAAGTGCGATCCGCTGGTACTCCGAGAGCGAGACCTTTTGCAGCTTGGGATCGCGAAGCAGCGACTCCCATTTCTGAATGCTTTGCCGATCGCGTGAATCGAGTGTCCAGTCCAGCAAATGCTCCGCTCTAAGGCTCAGCGGGCGTTCCATTTTTGCACGCAATGTGACCCGAGTCGGCATCAGTTTATGCCGCCGCAACTGCTCGTTGAGTTCCAACCGGACGTTCGGCAAGAGTGGTTGCGGGTGCAGCACATAGTTCAACTGGCATGTCCAATCGGCATAGGTCAGATACGCTTCGAGGGCGTCGGGGCGATCGCAGACTTGCCCGTCCACTTCGTAGGACACACATTTGCTGAGCAACCGAAGGCGATTTTTTCCCGCATCGAACTCGGCCTCGAAAGACGGACGCAATTGGAACCGCAGAGATTCCAAGTGATCTAGCGGGCCATTCGTTTGACGTTCCAGTTCGGGCAGGTACTGCGCAACCCGATCCTCCACAGTCCGCAACATGTGCCGCAATTCGTCGAAGTCCACGCTCGCGATGCAGCCCTTGTTGGGGTTCAGAATCCAGATTCGGCGATGGGCCGGCTCCAAGATCGTGACCTCGCCCGCAGCAGGAATCGCATCGTAGACCTTGCCGGCATGAAACACGGTCTGGCTGCGTACGATCGGCTGGTTGTCCTCTTTCGCGTCCAGTTCGAACACCCTCGTGTAAACTCTGAGTTCCTGAGCGACAACGTTCATTGAAGCGAAGCTGAAAGCCGCGAATGCCAACGCCAAGACGCGCAACATGGAAAACTCCATGCAGTCGAACTGCATTGAAAGGGAATTGGGAGGGGGAGGATGATCGGTGGGAAATCGAGTGGTCGAGAGACCAATGCCGGAAGGGATTCCGACAGGAAGGGAGATTGCGGGCGGACCATAGCACCGCTCGGCGAAATCGGGCAACAGGAAGTCTCACCAATGCAGCAATTCGGCTGCTTGCGAGGCCCCACAACGGCAGCTAACCTCCCGCTCCTTTTGGCCGCCGGGGCGGTCGGATCGAACGCTGTTTGAGGGTGGCGGCTCACCGATGTCTGATCCGAATCAACGCATTGTCATCACCGGCATCGGCCTGACCTCGCCAAATGGGAATTCATTGGCCGAGTACCGCGCCAACTTGTTGGCGGGAAAGTCCGGGGTCAGCAAGTACGAAATCCGCTACATCGGCGAGACGCTGGCCGGAGTCTGCAACTTCGACCCGCTGAAATATCAGAAGCGGAAGGATGTCCGCCGCGGGACGCGAGCCGGCTCAATTGCGATTTATTGTGCGAACGAGGCGGTCCAGCACAGCGGCTTGAATTGGCCCGACGTCCCCAAAGATCGAGTCGGCGTCTTCATCGGCATCACTGAGCACGGCAACGTCGAGACCGAGAACGAAATCTTCGAGATCTCGAAGTTCAACTACGACACGAGCGTTTGGTCGCATCACCACAACCCGCGAACCGTCGCGAACAGCCCGGCCGGCGAAGTGACGCTCAGCCTGGGCATCCGGGGTCCACACCTGTGTGTCGGGGCCGCTTGCGCCGCCGGCAACGCGGGCCTGATTCATGGCCTGCAACTGTTGCGGCTGGGCGAGGTCGATCTCGCGATCGCTGGCGGAGTGTCCGAGAGCATCCACACGTTCGGAATCTTCGCGGGCTTCAAGAGTCAGGGCGCGTTGGCCACGAATGCCGAACCGACAAAAGCGTCCCGCCCGTTTGATCTCGACCGCAACGGCATCGTCGTCGCGGAGGGGGGCGGTCTGGTCACGCTCGAACGCCTGCCGGATGCCTTGCGACGCGGAGCCACGATTTACGGCGAAATCGTGGGCCACGCGATGAACTCGGACGCGACCGACTTCGTGTTGCCCGATCCCACACGGCAAGCGGAGTGCATGAGGTTGGCTTTGCACCGTGCCGGAATCGGGCCGGAAGCCATCGACCTCGTCAGCAGTCATGCGACCGCCACAGAACAAGGTGACATCGAAGAATCGCAAGCGATTCATGCGGTCTTCGGAGATCGCATGAGCCTGGCGATCAATAACACCAAGAGCTTCATCGGCCACGCGATGGGGGCGGCCGGAGCGCTCGAACTTTTGGGCAATCTCCCCGCGTTTGACGACCATTTCGCTCACGCTACAATCAACCTCGACCGGCCAGACCCCCGTTGCGCGTTGCCCCAAATCGTGGCCAATGTGCCGAGACAAATGGACCGAGTTGAGTACATCCTTAACAATTCGTTTGGCATGTTGGGGATCAATTCCGCAGTCATCGTGAAACGGTTTTCGGGAGAGTGAGAGGAATGAACACCGATCAGATTCGACAAGTCATCATGAAAATCCTCAGCCGGATCGCCCCGGACAATGACCTCACGGGGTTGAAGGACGAAGTGCCGTTCCGCGAGCAAATGGAACTCGACAGCATGGACTTCCTCGACATCGTCATGGAACTCCGCAAGCTGTACCGCGTGCAAATTCCCGAAGAGGACTACGGCTTCCTGAGCACGATGGCCAGCACGGTCCAATACCTGATCCCGAAGCTGCAAACCGCGACGGCCTAAGCTTCGTGTCACCGCGATGTACGACACCATCATCATCGGAGCTGGCCTGTCGGGACTCGCGGCGGGGATTCGGCTGGCGTATTACGAGCGGCCCGTCTGCATTGTCGAAAAACACACGACGATCGGCGGGCTGAATTCGTTTTATCGGCTCCGCAAACGGGACCACGACGTCGGCCTGCACGCCGTCACCAACTACGCGAAACCCGGCACCAAGACCGGCCCGCTCAGCAAGCTGCTCCGCCAACTCCGCCTCCGCTGGGAAGACTTCGACCTCACGCCGCAGTGCGGGTCGAGCGTCGCGTTCCCCGGCGTCACGCTCCGCTTCACGAACGAGTTCGCTCTCTTCGAGCAACAAGTCGCCGAACATTTTCCGTCACAGATCGACGGCTTCCGCCGGCTCGTCGCGCAAATCCAGCAGCACGACGAATTGAACCTCGCGAACCGCGAGTCCTCCGCGCGTGAAATTGTCAGCCGAGCGATCACCGATCCGCTGCTCGTGGACATGATCTTCTGCCCGCTGATGTTCTACGGCAGCCCGACGGCTCACGACATGGACTTCACGCAGTTCGTGATCATGTTCAAAGCGATCTTCCTGGAAGGCTTCGCTCGGCCGCACGAAGGCGTGCGGCTCATCATGCGAAAGGTGGTTCAACAGTACCGCAAGTTCGGAGGCGAACTGCGTCTGCGGTCGGGCGTGAAACGCATTCTGTCGAACAACGGCAAAGTCTCCGGCGTCGAACTTGAGAGCGGCGAAACACTCGAAGCCAAGCACGTCGTGTCGAGCGCCGGTTCGGCCGAGACGATGCGGCTGTGCGACATCGCGCCCCCCGAACAAGAGCCGTATCAACCGGGAGCCATCTCGTTCGTCGAGACGATCTTCTCGCTCGACTGCATGCCATTGGACCTCGGCCACAATGAGACGATCATCTTCTACAACGACAACGAGCGTTTCGTGTACGACGCCCCGGCCGAGCCGATCGACCTGCGGAGCGGCATCATCTGTTCGCCCAACAATTTTCAGTACGCCACGCCGCTCGACGAAGGCCGAGTCCGGATCACCGCTCTCGCGAACCCGAACTATTGGATGAACCTGCCGCAGGACGAATACATCGCCGAAAAAGATGCTTGGACGAAGCGGATCGTCGAATCCGCCCTCCGTTTCATGCCCGACTTTCGCTCGCACGTCATCGACACCGATGCCTTCACGCCGCGAACGATCACCAAGTTCACCAGTCACCTCAACGGCGCGGTCTACGGAGCACCGCACAAGATCCGCACCGGCACGACACATCTCGAAAACTTGTTCCTGTGCGGCACCGATCAGGGCTTCTTGGGGATCATCGGCTCGATGCTGTCCGGCATCACGATAGCCAATTTGCACCTTCTGAAGGCACCGTCGTCAAACTAGCCCTCAAACCAGCGACCCCATCCGGCTTGCCCGGATGGTGAAGACGATGGAGAGCTAGTCCGAACGCCACACACCGTTCCCCCTGTTTTTCTGCGGTTCGCCGCCTGCGGCGGCGAACCGCAGAAAAACAGGGCACTCTTCGAGAGGGCCGCCGTGGTTAGCCAGCCATCAGATTCACCATCCGGGCAAGCCGGATGGGGGCTATTCAAAAACAAAGCAACTTCAAAAGGCTTCCGCGATGGCCAATGGTCGCGGCCCCTCGCTTGTGCGTCGGGCGAGTGATGGCCGATCAAATCGTGGTTGCGGCGAGTACTCCAGCGCGAGCAGCGACAGATCGTCGTGAATCGGAGCCACACCACGCCATGCGGCGACTTTGCTGACGATCTCGGCGAGTGCTACGCCGAGTGGCCGGCGAGACGTGTCTCGCAGCGTCTCGAACAGTCGCGAGGCTCCGAACAGTTCATCGGAGAGATTCATGGTTTCGGTCACGCCATCACTGTAGAAGACCAAGCGATCTCCCGGGGCCAATTGGAGGCGATGCTCGTCGTAGTCGTTCTCGACGATACCGACTGGCAGACCTTCGCCTGGCAGCAAAGTCGGGTGGCCAGATTCGGAAATCAGCACCGGAGGCGGATGCCCGGCGATGGTGTAACGAAAGTCGCCCGTGTGACGATTGAGAATTCCGTAGAAAAGTGTGAAGTATTGTTCGGACAACGACTGCGCCATCATCCGTGCATTGAGCTGTGTCACGGCGGCAGCCGGCGACTGCAATTCGTACTCGCCAGAACCAATTTGCCGCTGCCATAAGACCGAGGACTCGTCTTGATGACAGGAGAGGTATCGGCAGACGGCGACAGCCAACAGCGCGGCTTGTACGCCGTGACCACTGACGTCGAGCATAAAGACACCGACGTGATCCTGATCGAGCGGCAGTACATTCAGCATGTCCCCCGCCAGTTCATCGCACGGTGAATAATGCCATGCGAAGCGCATATCGGGAATGTCGGTCAATCGTTTGGGAAGCATCTCCTTCTGGATATTCGCCGCCGCGTCCAGATTGCGTTTCATCTTGGCGTTGGCTTCCGCGAGTCGCTGGTGGCGGTCCTCAAGTTCGCGCTGACGCTCGGCCAGGCGTTGCTCCAGGTCGATGATCCGCTGGCTGGGCCGCAGTCGAGCTTGCAGTTCGTTCGGGTCTACGGGCTTGGTCAGATAGGTGTCCGCACCGGTGACCAATCCGGTCACGACGGATTCCTGTTCCGATTTGGAAGTCAGCAGGATCACGGAGACATAACCGACGCGATCAGTCGCGCGGATGTTGCGAATGAGTTCGATGCCGGTCAGGACGGGCATCTCCCAATCGGTGATGACGACCTGGAAGTCGTGGTTCTGAAACAGCTCCCAGGCTTGCGCTCCGTTCTCGGCCGCGAGCACGGTGTGCCCCCACTGCTCCAGTTGGAACCGCAGCAAGCTGAGCGGAATTCTGTCGTCGTCGGCAATCAGGATACGCATTTGGAGGATGGGCAATCTTGCCCGTCTTTCTTTTTGGGGGAGTCATCCGGAAGACGGGCAAGAGTGCCTATCCTCCGTTTCAGACGGAAAGCGTCGGTTGAGTTTGCAGTCCGACATACGTTTCGAAATCGGCTTTGCTGTCCATCGCGCTTTCGATGTCGCCCAGGACTTCTGCCACAGCAGAGTCTCGATGGAATTCGTCAATCAGTTTCTGTGTTTGCATGCGTCGAGACAGTCGTTTCTCAGCAGCCCGGGCCGCTGCCCGGGCTTGTGAGTGGGCTCGCTGTTGCGCGACGAATTCCAGGCTGAAGTAGAACGCCAGGCCGCACAAACCGCACAGGTAGCAGTGCTTAGCCATCGCAGCCGTCAACTCCGGGCCGCAACTCATGGCCAACAGGACGCACGACAGCAGGACGGTTCCGAATCGCATGGTCACCGGCCACGGGAGGTTTTCCGCGATGTCATTTCGCACATGCAGCTTCATGATTTGCCCTTTGCATGAGTTGTGTCGCTTCGGAATTGTGTGCCACGCCGTCGCTGAACAATGTCACTCTAGGTCGCACTCCACAGCGACAGCGGGCGCGGCGGCCGAACTCAGGAAAAGTCTGAGTCCGGCGTCGGCCAAACCACAATCCGGCTGGTGCAGCCAGCACGACGCGCCAGCGAGTGGTTTTTCTCGAACAACAATCCGCTGAGGCGATGCTTTTCTCGAACAACCACTCGCTGGCGCGTCGTGCTGGTACGCCTGTCTTTTCTTTCGGATTCGCGTAGCCTTCCGACGCTGGAATGGCACCCAGCCGGACGAGTGCTGCCGACCTTGAGTCGCTCGACAATCCAGCCCTGAGGCATCCGATCATGGACGAGAACAACCAGCGACTGCTCGCCGAGTTGCAAGAACAGAACGCACAGCTCAAGCGACAGATTGCCGACCTGAATCGCAGTCACCACCTGCTGCAAGCGGTGGTCGAGGGCACGACCGATGCCGTGTTCGTGAAGGATCTGCGCGGTCGCTACTTAATGGCAAACGCCGCCGTGTTGAACTTCGCGGGCAAGTCGGTCGACGAGATTCTGGGGAACGACGACACTCTATTTTTCTCGGCGGAGACCGCACGGCAGATCATGGAGCGTGATCGTCGCATCATCGAGTCCGGCCAGACGCAGACCGATGAAGAGGTCGGCACGGCCGCCGGTCAAACGCGGACGTATCTATCAACGAAAGGCCCGTACCGAGATGAGCAGGGCCGCATCATCGGTCTGATCGGAATCTCGCGGGACATCACGGAACGCAAGCGGTTGGACCAACAACTCGCCGAACGTGAGCGTCGATTGCGAACGATCCTGGACTCGGAGCCGGAGTGCGTGAAGACGCTCGCGGCCGACGGCACATTGTTGGAAATGAACCAAGCGGGCCTGGAGATGATCGGAGCTGACTCGCTCAAACAAGTGCTTGGCCAGTGCGTTTATTCGCTCGTCGTGCCCGAATACCAAGCCGCCTATCAAGCGTTGATCGAGCATGTCTTCCAAGGCCTGTCGGAGACCTTGGAGTTTGAAATGGTGGGGCTGAAGGGGCATCGTCGATGGCTGGAAACTCACGCGGCACCGTTGCGAGACGAGTCCGGCCAGATCGTTTCCTTATTGTCCGTGACACGCGACATCACGGATCGCAAGCGAATTGAAGAGTCGCTGTCCAACGCGCTCGAGTTCAACCGGCAGATCATCGAGAGTGCCGAAGAGGGTGTTGTCGTTTACGACCGGGAACAGAGATATGTGGTTTGGAATCCGTTCATGGAACGACTCAGCGGCGTTCCTGCGGCTGATGTGCTCGGTCGGCGTCCGGAAGAGGTCTTTCCGTTTTTGCGCGACACGGGAGTGATCGGCAACTTGAAGCGTGCGCTGGCGGGAGAAACCGTGACGACCCCCGACATGCCGTTTACGGTTCCACAAAGCGGCCGATCGGGGTGGTCCTCGGCTTACCACACCCCATTGCGAAGCGTCACGAGGGAGATCATCGGCGTAATCTCCACCGTCCGTGACGTCACAAAACGCAGGCAGGATGAAGAGACGCTGCGTGACTCGCAGGCGTTTTTAGCGGACCTCGTCAACACCGTGGACGGCATCGTCTGGGAGGCCGATGCGGCGACGTTTCAGTTCAGCTTCGTCAGCCAACAGGCGGAGCGAATTCTGGGCTACCCCGTCCAGCGTTGGCTCACTGAAACGACGTTTTGGACCGACCACGTTCATCCTCACGACCGAGAAGCCGCGATGGAATGCTGTGTGACCGCGACTCGCCAAGGGGAGTCGCATCAATTTGAGTATCGCATGCTCAGCGCCGACGGCCGCGAAGTCTGGCTGAAAGACAATGTGACCGTCGTGTTGAAGGATGGTGTGCCGGTGACATTGCGCGGGATCATGGTGGAGATCACCGCGCAAAAGCTGACCGAAACGGCGCTGCGGGAAAGCAATGAGCGTTTCCAGTTGGTCGCCAAAGCCACCAACGACGCAGTGTGGGATTGGAACCTGACCTCGGACGTCGGCTGGTGGAATGACGGCGTTTATGCACTCTTCGGCTACCAGCGTGGGCAGATGCCTCCTGAAACGATTCTGTGGAAGGAGCACTTGCATCCGGAAGATCGCGACCGTGTCCTGCGGGGCATCCACGCCACGATTGATGGTGACGGTCAATCGTGGTCCGACGAGTATCGCATCATTCGCGCGGACGGTTCTGTGGGCGTCGTCTTTGACCGCGGTTTCGCGCTCCGTGATTCCAGCGGCAAGGCCATCCGAATGATCGGTGCCGCGCAGGACATCACTGCTCGCAAACGGACGGAAGAGGGTCTGCGGGAAAGTGAGGGACGGCTGCGCCTGCTCATGCAGGCGTCCAACGTCGGCTTGTGGGATTGGAACTTGATCACCAACGAAGTCAACTTTTCACCGGAGTGGAAACGGCAACTCGGCTACTCGATCGAAGAAGTGTCGGGGCATTTTGAGGAATGGAGGACGCGGGTGCATCCGGAGGACTTGGTGCATGCGTTAATGGCCGTGAGCGACTTTCTCGCCGGCCGGCGCGAAGACTACGACGTCGAGTTTCGAATGCGTCACAAGGATGGCTCGTGGCGCTGGATTCTGGCTCGCGCCAACATGGTGCATGATTCCGCCGGTCAGCCGATCCGCTTGATGGGCTGCCATGTGGACATCACCGATCGCAAACAGGCCGAAATCGAACTGCGGCAAAGCCGTTCCTTCCTGGAGAAGGCGCAGCACTTGGCCAATCTGGGAACCTGGGTCTGCGGTCCCGCGCCTGGTGATCCGCTGTGGTGGTCCGAGCAGACTTACGAAATCTTCGGGATCTCGCCTGGACAGTTCGATGGTCGCGTTGAAAACTTCTTTGAGAGGGTGCATCCGGACGATCGCCTCGCCGTCCAAACATCGAGTCGTCTGGCGCATTCAGGAGAGCGGGCCTACGACCTCGAACACCGCATCCTCCGTCCCGACGGCTCCGTGCGCTGGGTGCATGAATTGGCCGACATCGTTCGCGACGCCGACGGCCAAGTGATGCAGATGATCGGAGTCGTGCAGGACATCACCGAACGGCGACGAGCCGAGGAGGCAACGCGCGCGAGCCAGCAACGCTTTGCCACGGTCTTTCGCTCCAGTCCCGCCGGCATCTGCGTCACCAAACTCGCCGACGGCACATTCCTCGACATGAACGATGCCTTTCTCAAGATCATCGGCCACGCGCGCGAGGAAATGCTCGGACGCTCGTCATTGGTCCTGAATTACTGGCTCGATCCCGAAGACCGAGCGAAAGTCGTTCAAGCTCTGCAAACCAACGGCTCGGTGAGGAATTGGGAAATGCAATTCCTGCGGAGGGATGGTTCCATCCGTGACTCGATTCGGTCGCTGGAACGGATCACGCTGGGAGGTGAGGATTGCATCCTCACGATCCTCGAAGACATCACTGAGCGCAAGCAGGCGGAGGTGGCACTCGCGTCCGAGCGACTGCTCCTGCGCACAATGGCGGACAATCTGCCCGGCTACGTCTTCGTGAAGGACACCGCGGGACATTATCTGCTTGTCAACTACACACACGCACGACAACTGGGCCTGAGTTCGGAAGCCGAAATGCTCGGCAAGACGGTGTTCGACTTTTTTCCCGCCGACATTGCCCAATCGTTTGACGCCGACGACCAGACGGTGATTCAAACCGGCCAGCCGGTGATCGAGCGGGAAGAGCCGTTTGAAGTCAACGGACAACTCGGCTGGTTTCTCACGACCAAAGTGCCGCTCCGCGACGCCGAGGGCGCGATCACGGGACTGGTGGGTATCGCCTTGGACATCACCGCGCGCAAACAGGCCGAGGCAGCTCTCGTCGAGGAGCGGAATTTGTTGCGCACGCTGGTGGACCACATCCCCGATTTCATCTTTGTCAAAGACACCGAATCGCGCCAGCTACTGAACAACGCCGCGAACCTGCGCCTGGTCGGTGCTCCAACCGACACGGAAATGGTGGGCAAAACTGTTTTCGACATTTATCCACGCGAGCTGGCGCAGCGGTACTACGACGAGGATCAGCGTGTGATGAGCAGCGGCCAGGCACAGCTCAATCAAGAAGAATCGATTCTGGATCAAGAAGGCCAGGAACGCTGGCTGTTGAGCAGCAAAGTCCCATTGCGCGACGTCCACGGCAAGTGCATAGGTCTGGTCGGAATCAAACGTGACATCACCGAACACCGGCGAGCCAACATCGAGTTGGCCGCCAGTCGCGAGCGTTTAGAAATCCTTTCGCGGCAATTGATCGAGACACAAGAATCCGAGCGACGGCATCTGGCTCGCGAACTGCACGACGAGATCGGACAGTCGCTGACGGGAATCAAACTCAATCTCAAGGCGTTGCAGCAGCCTGCGCGGGAGTCGATTTCGACAACGCTGGTCGCCAACACGATTGCCGTAGTCGATCAGGTGCTGCAACAGGTGCGCAGCCTGGCGCTCGACTTGCGGCCGTCGATGTTGGACGACATCGGACTGGTCGCCGCGCTTCGCTGGTGCCTGGATCGACAGTCACGGCTGGCCGGATTCGTCGCGACGTTTGTGGCCGATGCCGCCGACGGCCACGTTTCTCCCGACGTCACGATCGCTTGCTTCCGCGTCGCTCAGGAAGCTCTGACGAACATCGCCCGCCACGCGCACGCTCTCAATGTGCGCGTCGAATTGCACCATCAAGAAGCGGAACTGAATCTGCTCGTGCAGGATGATGGTTGCGGATTCGAGGTGGCCGTCGCGCGCGATCGCTCTGTGCGGGGCGGCAGCCTCGGTTTGCTCGGCATGGAAGAACGAGTGCAACTTGTTGGCGGACAGATCGAGATGACATCGACTCCCGCCGGTGGCACGACGATCCACGCCCGGTTTCCCTTGCACGACTCCTCAAGAACGACAGAGGGATCTTCATGACACCAATCCGAGTAGTTCTCGCCGACGATCACGCCGTGGTGCGCGCCGGAATTCGCGCTATGCTGGAAGGGCTGGGCGGAATCGAGATCGTGGGCCAAGCCAGCAACGGACGCGAGGCGCTTGCTTTGGTCGAGCAACATCTTCCGGACGTGCTGCTGTGCGACATCTCGATGCCGGAGATGAACGGACTGGAAACGACCACTCGCGTCGTCAAAGAGTTTCCCAACGTGCGCGTCATCATCCTCTCGATGCACACTTCCGAAGAGTACGTCTGGCAGGCGCTGAAAGCCGGGGCAACCGGCTATTTGCTCAAGGATGTGGAACCATCGGAACTCGACCTCGCCATCAAAGCGGTGCTCGACGGCACGACGTACCTCACGCCGTCGGTTTCGAAACAGGTCGTCGAAACCTACATGCAACGCCTGGGCAACGACGCCAACGTCAAAGATGTGCTCACGCCACGCCAGCGCGAGATTCTGCAATTGATCGCCGAGGGCAAGGCGCTCAAAGAGATCGCTCGGCTGCTGAAACTCAGCGTGAAAACGGTCGAGTCACACCGCACGCTGTTGATGAACCGGCTGGACATTCACGACACTGCCGGCCTCGTCTGCTACGCCATGCGCCGGGGCATGATCCCGCCGGCAACATGAAGTCGGGGTTCATCACTGAGTTTTGAAGGTTGACTGACAAAGCGGAATTTCGAGGCACGACGAAACTCCAGCACGACGCGCCAGCGAGTGGTTTTTCTCGAACGACCACTCGCTGGCGCGTCGTGCTGGTGCCGGCCCATGAGTCATCCGATCGCAGACATTAGCCGCGCGGCGCTAGCCCCGGTT
>CAMDPK010000160.1 GCA_945904015.1 Candidatus Kuenenia stuttgartensis
TGATCGAGCCGCGACTGCGGCACGCCGAGCCGTTCCATGACTTCGCCCGCTTGCTTCCAGAGACGCTCGCGCTTCTTGCCTTCGGCGAGGTACAGCTCGGCGGCGAGATCGCTCAGCCGCGTTTGGTCGATCGTGTCGCGGTTGTCGTAAAACCGCTTGATGATCTTGTCTTGGTACGGCGAGTAGTTTCGTGACGCGGCCATGAATCCTCCTGTCGTGGGGTAGGCTTCCAGCCTGCCATTGTCGAAAGGCAGGCTGGAAGCCTACCCCACGAATTGCGAAGTGCCTGCACTCCCAAGGCTCAGTTGCAGTCTGGGACGAGCGGGCCGGCGAGTTCTTTCAGGAAGAACAGTCGGCCGGGTTGCGTTGGCATGTACGTCGACGGAATCCACGAGGTCGGAGCATGACGCAGCGTCATCCACAGGCTGAGTCCTTGCCACATCATGCCTCGTCCGAACGAGCCGTCCGCGCCGCCGATGACCTTGTCGGCTCCCAGGAACAGTCCGGGGCCGATGGTGTTGGCAAACGCGGGCACCTGTGTGATGCGGCTCTTGAAACTAGTGAGCGCATTTTGCTCGACGGTCAGCGGATGCAGTTTCCCTCCGAGGCGGTGCGTCTGCTTCTTCCATTCATTTTCGGCCGCGAACTCGGCGGCGAAGTGTGGTTCCCAGAATGCGATATGGCAGACTCGGCCGATGCCGAAGATCACCGTCAGTTTGGCTCCGTTCGCGCGAAGCTCTTTGATGCGGGCGGCGTAGGTCGGAAGCATCTTCTTGGTAGCGAAGTACCGCTGGCTTTTCGGCGGCGTCAGTTTGCCGAGCGGCCCGTAGAACGCTTTCTCCATCGAGAACTGAAATGATCCGGGGTTTTCGGGCGGCAGCGTGTTGCCGGCGGCGTCGGACCATTCATCCATGTTGAAGCCGTAGACGTGGCTGCACGACACATTCCACTCGGTCAGGAAGTAGACGGCCCAGCGATACATGCCCATCGGGCCGACGGGCAGAATGAGCAATGCCTCTTCGTTGGCATCGCGAGCTTTCTTGATCGTCATGGCGATCTCGTGGCCCAGCATCATGTCGAAATCGGCGACGGTCGCGCAAGGAATCGGCTCAAAAAGGCGGTGCCAGGTCTTCTGCCGAACCGTGATGTTCGCCGGGTTGTCGTCGACGCATTTGTCGATCTTGGCCAAGTCCCAACCTGCGGGAAAGAATCCTTCCATCAACGAACCGGGCAACGTGCTGAGCAAATCCATGAGGCGACTCCGTGGGGCTTGGGGTTTCAAACGCGGCGGAGTGTAGCCAGTCCGTGGTCCGTTGTCCGTTGCTCGAAGTTTTTGACCGCGGACTACGGACAACGGACAACTGACAACAGAGAAGTCCCCGCCTATCATCCCCGGCCAATTCCCGACCAACCGCCGTTCGCAGGAGGCGACGATGACCGACAAGCACATCACGGTGGACTCCATCCGCTGGCACAGCGTGCTGCCTTGGCTGCATTTGTTGCGAGCCGCTCAGTTGGCGTTGCGGATTCGGGTGCTGCTGCTGGCATTGGCCTCTGTCGCCGTGTTTTCTGCGGGGCAGATGGCGATTCATCGGCTGCCGTTCCATTCGAGTTACGGAGCACGTCCTTCGGTTTTGGAGGTGCTGAGTTCAAAGTCGGTTGACTCGCCACGATTCGATTTGAACCCGCAGCGTGGGATCAATAGCTGGTGGCTGGCTTGGCCGTGGATTTCCACCGGTCGTCCGGGAGCCGAGTTGTTCTTCCGGCCGTCTCAAGCACCTGCCAGCAGTTGGTCCACGGTGGCGACTCATTGGACTGACTTGTTCTGGAGTTGGCTCGTTTGGGGAATCTTCGGCGGAGCGATCGTGCGGATGCACGCCGTGCGGTTTGCTCGCGACGAATCGGTGTCGCCATTGCACGCGGTGCGATTCACGAGCCGTCTGTGGCAGAGTTACCTCTATGCGCCGCTGTTGCCATTTCTGGGGGCGTTCGCGTTGTCGGCGGCGGGTCTGATCGTGGGGCGAGCGGACGTTTGGTATGCCGGAGGGCAAGGTGGCGTGTTGCTCGTCATGGGCTGGCTGCCGACGCTGGCTAGCTTGGCGATGGCGGTGCTGTTGTTGCTCATCCTGGCCAGTTGGCCGCTGATGGTGGCGGCGATCAGCGTTGAGGGAAGCGATGGTTTCGATGGACTGAGCCGAGCTTTCGGGTATGTGATGAATCGTCTGTGGTACTTTCTGTTCCTGGTGGCCATCGCGTTTGGAGTCGGATTGCTGACGTCCTACTTCGTCGATTGGCTGTTCGGAATGACATTCCAACTCGCGGAGTGGAGCGTTGGAGTTCGGGGCGTGACTTCTCTCGATGTCTGGGCAGACTTCCTGAAAGTGCTTCAGTTGGCGGTTCTCGGAAGCTATTTCTGGTCGGCGACAACGGTGATCTATTTCCTGCTACGGCAGAGCGACGACGGGACGCCGCTGGATCAGGTTTACATTCCCGGCCCGCCGCCGAAAGCAGAGCCGTTGCCGCTGGTCGGCGTCGCCGCCTCGCAGCCCGCCGTAGGCGGGGTCATTGAGCGGCCGGCGACGGAAACCGTGGCGACAGGCGGCTCGCCTGTCAGCCCTTCAGACTCGTGAAACTCTCCATGCCTCTCAACGCGGGCTTCGCCCGGCTCGCCAGTGCATGAACCGAGGCCCTCCGAAAAGGAAGATCATGAAGCTTGTCGTGGCCATCGCAGTCGCCGTCATCCTGTCGAGTGGAGTGGAGTCTTTTTCCGCGGACGCGCCGCCGCCAAACATCCTGCTGGTGATGGCGGACGATCAGGGGTGGGGCGATGTCGCGTACAACGGGCATCCGGTGCTCAAGACGCCGAATCTCGACGCGATGGCGGCGGCCGGGTTGCGGTTCGATCGGTTTTATGCGGCACATCCCGTCTGTTCGCCGACGCGCGGGGCGGTGATGACCGGGCGGCATCCGAATCGCTTCGGATGTTTCTCGTGGGGCCACACGCTCAGGCCGCAAGAGATCACGATTGCCGAGGCTCTGAAGACAGCCGGCTATTCGACCGGGCACTTTGGAAAATGGCATCTCGGCTCGATCCAGAAAACGAGCCCCGTGAATCCCGGCGCGAGCGGCTTTGATCGGTGGCTGTCGGCGTACAACTTCTACGACAACGATCCGATCCTCAGCCGCGAGGGGATCGCCACACAGTTCCAAGGCGAGAGTTCGCAAGTCGCGGCCGATGCCGCCATCGAGTTCATGCGCGAGCAGACCGCGAAGAAGCAGCCGTTCCTGGCAGTCGTGTGGTTCGGCTCGCCTCACAATCCGCACAAGGCTGCGGCCGAAGATGCCGCGCTCTACAAAGCCGAAGGCAAGAAACCAGATTTTCTGGGCGAGATCACTGGCCTCGATCGCGCGGTCGGGACCTTGCGATCGGCCCTTCGCGAAATGAAGATCGAACGGGACACCGTCGTCTGGTACACCAGCGACAATGGCGGGCTGCCGAATCTCGGCTCGACCGGCGGGCGAGGCAACAAAGCGGCGATCTACGAAGGAGGCTTGCGAGTTCCCGGCATCATCGAGTGGCCCGGCCGCATCGCTCCGCGAGTGACGAACATTCCGGCCTGTTCAGAGGACATCTTCCCAACGGTCGTCGAACTGGCCAGAACAAAAACAGGTTCGCAACATCCGCTGGATGGCATCAGCCTCGTTCCGCTGATCGACGGCAAGATGACGGCGCGCGAAAAACCGCTCGGATTCTGGAATCACCCCACCGGCGGCATCGGCACGCCGCACGACAAGTGGGCGAGCGAACTGTTCGCGGCTCAGAAGTCGGGCGATGAAATCGGCGACAAGAGCCGACTGGTCCTCGATGCCGCCGAGATCAAACGCCAGTACCCGGAAGACTCGTTTCCCGGTCACTCGGCCTGGAACGCCTGGCCGTGGAAGCTGCACCGGATTCACAACAAGAACGACGTCGTGAAGTGGGAACTCTACAACCTCGCCGATGATCCGCAGGAAGCGACCGAACTCTCGAAACAGGAGTCTGACCGCACGCGGCGGATGCAGACTGAACTCGAAGCGTGGCTGGCGTCGGTCACGCGCAGTCTCAACGGGAAAGACTACGCGACTTCGCGCTGACCTCTGCGACAATCTGCGAAATCTGCATTTCGTTTTTTGAATCGCGGAGGGGCGCGGAGGGAAGCACAGGAAACGGGGTCACAGTTTAGCCGTCTGGCAACTGACCACGGATGACACGAATTTCACGGATAGAACACAGATCGGATCACGATCAACCGCATGTCAAAACATCCGTGTTCTCTGTGAAATCCGTGGTGTGCTTCGTTCGGGCAAACAGTTACGAAACGGGAGAGTGTCTCATGGTGCGAATCGTCGCTGCGGTCGTGTTGCTGTGCGTTGCGTCGCCTTTGGTTGCTGAAGCCGCTCGGCCGAACGTCTTGTGGTTTGTGGTGGACGACATGTCGGCGAACTTCTCGTGCTACGGCGAGAAGCTGATTGAGACGCCGCACGTCGACCGGCTGGCTCGCGAAGGGACGCGGTTCTCGCGAGCGTTCACGACGGCTCCGGTCTGCTCGCCGTGCCGGTCGGCCATGATCACCGGCATGTTCCAGACGAGCATCGGAGCACATCACCATCGGAGCGGTCGCGGCGTCGAGAAGATTCATCTGCCCGATGGAGTCGTGCCGGTCCCGGAGATGTTTCAACAGGCTGGCTACTTCACCTGCATCGGCGACGGGCTGCCGGGCGGCGGCAAAAAGAACGAGCGCGGCAAGACCGATTACAACTTTGAATGGAATCCGAAGATGTACGACGGCGGCGACTGGTCCGCCCGCAAGCCGGGGCAGCCGTTCTTCATGCAGGTGCAACTGGCCGGAGGCAAACTGCGCGGCGGGACGAGCGAGTCTGCCCGGAAGTTGGCCGAGCGTGCTCGCAAAGAATTCGGAGCCGCGATCGCTCCGAACTCCGTCACGCTGCCGCCGTACTACCCGCGCGATCAGGTGCTGCTGGAGGATTGGGCCGCGTATCTCGATGCCGTGCGGTTCACCGATCAGCACGTCGGCAAGGTGATCGCTCGGCTGGAAGACGAAAAGCTGCTCGACCAGACGCTCGTGATTTTCATGACCGATCACGGCATCAGCCACGCTCGCGGCAAGCAGTTCTTGTACGACGAGGGGACGCACATCCCGTTTGTCGTGCGCGGGCCGGGAGTCCCCAAAGGAGTCGTGCGCGACGATTTCGTGCAGCAGATCGACATGGCCCCGACGTCTCTAGCCGCCGCCGGCATCGAGGTTCCCAGAACGATGCAGGGCCGCGATGTCTTCGGCAGCGGCAAGCCGCGCGACTCGATCTTCGCCGCTCGCGACCGCTGCGACGAAACGGTCGAACATCTCCGCTCGGTGCGCACCGACCGCTGGCTCTACATCCGCAACTTCCTGCCGCAGCGCCCGCATCTCCAGCCGAACGCCTACAAAGACGGCAAGTCGATCGTGCAATCGCTCCGCACGCTGCACGAAGCCGGCAAGCTCAACGAGTTGCCGGAGCGACTGCTGTTTGCACCGACTCGCTCGAACGAAGAACTCTACGAGTGGAAGACCGACCGGTTTCAAACGCAAAACCTCGCCACCGATCCCGCTCACGCCGTGACGCTGTCCGAGATGCGCGGCCGGCTCGACCACTGGATGACCGCGACGAACGACCTCGGCCGCGAGCCGGAATCCGAAAAGATGTACGACAGCGACATGGAGCTGTACGTCGGCCGAGGAAACAAAAAAGACTCGGCCGTTACCCGCAACATCGAGCTGATGAAGCAGTGGGCGAAGGACGGCAAGTGATCGACGCATCGACAATCGCGAGATGAATTCCACGGTTGCTTGACTCCGCAAGCCCATCGCAGGATCGTGTCACACGCTACTTTGGTCGCGTTCCAGCGGACGAACCCTCGTGTGCCACGCGCGGGTCACTCAACTGCTAGACGGCCACATGAAAGGCACACCAATGAAGTTCCAAGTCGCATGCGTTGGCGTCGCTATGGTCTTCGTGCAAAGTGTCATCGCCGGATTCTTTCCGCAGGACACGGACAAGAAAGAGAAAGTCGCAGACTTTTCGCTCGCTGACGTCAAGTATTTTCACCGTTTCACCAAAGACGATCAGCACGAATACACGCCAAGCTGCCAAGAGGATCTGAAAGCATGGAAGGACATGGTGACAATCCATTATTACCGAAAAGCCAAGGACGGCGAAGCCCTTGCCGCTACCGCGAACGCTGTGCTTGAGAACTACAAAGCGAACAAGGCGTTGGTTCACAAGACAGATTCGGTTCCCAAGACCAAGGACCAGCCAGCGGAGTATCTGATCGTTGTGATCTTTAGTCGTCCTGAGTTCATCGAGGTCGCATTCGCCAGGTTCAAAATGCATGACGGGGTGGGGACGGCCGTGATTTATTCGCACCGCATTTACGGAAAGAAGATTGGAAGCGAAATGAGCGCGTGGCTCGAAAAGAATGGTCCCGACACAGAGAAGAAACTGATGAAATGGGATGCGATGCCAAAGCCACCCTCCCCGAAGTAGTTCGATCATCAAGATGTACATGGCGCCGAACCCGGCGCTGCAGCCGACCGCGGCACAGGTTGCGTTCCAAGTCGTTTCGCTCAGCGAAGGCCGCGGCGGTTGAGCTGTGTCGTGCGGCGATCAAGATGACTTCCGCCGCAGCCGCCAGACGTCGGATTCCATGTTGTTGCCGGCGACCATCCACAGCGAGCCGTTGTGGACGAACACACTGGCGGCGTGACGCGGCTTCCACGGAGTGTTCGGCACCTCGAACCAGTGCTCGCCATCGGCCGAGTACCAGGCGTCGTTGCGGTTGCCCATCGCGTAGCCTTCGAAGACCCACAAGCGGTCGTCCCACGCGGAGACATCGTGGTATTGCCGCGGCGCCCACGGAGCAGCCTCGATGTGCCGAGTCCACTGCACTCCGTCCGCCGAACTCCAGACGTCGTTCATGTATTGCCGAGTCGGCGTCTTGGGCGTGTCGTACGTCCCGCCGCCGAGCATCCAGATGCGGCTCTTGTGAACCGCGCTGCCGCCGATCATGCCGCGAGCCGACCAATACGGCTCCTGCGGTTTCACCTGAGCCCACTCGACACCGTCGGTGGTCGTCCAGACGTCGCGATAGAACGCTTCGTCCGACTTGGCAAACGCCGGCATCGTCTGCCCTCCCATGATCCAAATTTTGTCGGCATGGACGACGGTGTAATGCAGTGCGCGCTGGCCCCACGGAGTCGCCGGGTTGATCAGCTTCCAGTTCTTGCCATCCGCCGAGTTCCACACGTCGGGCTGATAATTTCCCTGATTGCAGTCACCGCCAAGAATCCACAGCTTGTCGCGATAGACGGCGTAGCCCGCCGTGTGCCGGCCCTCCCAATCGGCTTTGGCGTCGAACGAGCGGTCTTTGAACGTGTTCGGCTTTTCGAGCAGCCACTCGGCCCCGTCCTTGGAACTCCAGACTTCGTTGTTGCAGATGCGTGGAAAGAAACTGCGCGTCGCCGCACCGGGATTCCAGCCGCCGATGAACCACATCTTGCCTTGAAAGGACAACGCCCCCGCACCGTCTCGCGGAGCGAACGCCGCATTCATCGTGATCTTGACCCATTCGTAGTCCACCGGCTTTGTCGGATCATCGGCAGCGCGAGCCGAACCACACAATGGCAGCAGAAGCGCGATTCCCAGAAACCAGCAAGCACGAGTCATGTCAGTTTCCTTGGCTGAAGACGATTGAAGATCGGGAGCGATTCAACACAGGGCACATTTTTTGACCACAAAGGCACACTGGGAGAGGATGATTGACCACAAAGGCACAAAGGCACGAAGGGGAGTCAAAATGGTTTTTGTGGTGGGAGTTAGCCCGCCGTCTTCAACGAATTCAATTGTGGCTCCTGTCTTCTTCGTGCCTTTGTGCCTTTGTGGTCAAAAATGCCTTGGTGGTTCAATCCGAGTTTCGCCAAAGCTACTTCGTCAGCTCGTCGAACAGTGCTCGGTAGTAGCGCATGACACGGACGGTGTCGGTTGTGGCCGGGCTTTCGGACAGGCACCAGCCTTTGTAGCCGACGCTCTTGAGCAGCGCGAACAGTTCGCGGTACGGGTAGTCCGGGTCGTAAAGATCGTGGATGTGCGTCGTCGATCCAAGCTTGTCCTTGAGCAGATCGAAGCTCCCCTTCACGGAGCCGTTGATGGTCTCGCCGGGATTTGAGTTCCAGCAGGCGACGACTTTCGGATGATCGGCGATTTTGAGGATATCGCGCATCACGGCCGGCTTCTGAGTTCCGTTGCCGTGGACCTCGACCCGAATCTCTTGCCCGTGATCGGCCGCGAACTGCCCGCATTCGCGCAGAGCCAGGCCCATCCGCTCGATCGTCTTCTTCTCGTCTTCTTTGGGGTTGAAACCGTTCGGCCGGACCTTCACACCGCTGCCGCCGATGTCTTCCGAGAGCAGCACGAACTTCTTCGTCAGTTCGACGTTCTGCAGCACGACGCCGTGATCGACGCTGTGATACTCGCACGCCGAGCCAGGTCCGACGCAGGTCACCTTCGAGTCCGCGAACCGCTTGCGGACATCAGCCCGCTGTTCTTTCGTCAGCGACGGCTCAACGCCGTGCTTGTGCGTGCTGCGGAGTTCAATCCCCTCGAAGCCGGTCGCCTCGCAGTTTTTGATGAGCGTCGGCAAGTCCCAATCCGCGCCCCACATGTATGTCACGATGCCCAGCTTCATGAGGTGTCCTCCGCATCGGGCAGGTGTCCGGCCTACCCGCGTATTGGCGAGCAGCTTGCCGTCTTCCGTCGTGAGTTGCAAACCTGCAAGCCACCCGTCAACGCGCCGCGGACGTTTGGCCGATCAGACACTCGTTCCCGCATCGCCAACCAGTGTCACGCTGGCGGCCGTGAAGGTTCGATCTTCGTCGAGCGTGAGCAATCCCGTGGCGCGGATGAAGACAGTTCCGGCCGCCGACAAGACCGGGTCAGGCGGTATCACTCCTGTCGGGTTGCTATCGGTGATGTCCCCTCGTGCGATGATCGTCAGCGTGCCTGCCGCTTCCACGAATCCCAGATCCAATGACGAATTGCAACGGAGCGAGAGATTCAGACCGATCAAGATGACCGATCCACCAAAAGCAGTCGCAGTGGAATCGAGAGTGATGTCATTGGGTGAACTCCCCACAGCGATCAACGTGGTGAGGCCATCCAGGACGGTCAGCGGCCCGCTGTCCGTGATGCTGCCGCCCGACTGGAGAGTGAATGATCCCGTAGCCGTCGAGGTGTAGAGGTTCGTCGAATCCAATTCTCTGACCGTGATCTCCTGGCCGAAGAGCGAAATCGCACCGAACTTGTTGTCCGAATCTTCCAGCGTGATGTTCTGCTCGGTGGCGATGAATGTCGCGCGTCCGGTGACTCGCACGGTGCCTGACTGAGTCACGTCTCCGCCAGAAGTGACCCGCAGATTGCCGGTTGCGATGGTCGTTCCCAGGTCCGTGGCTGTTCCGTTTTTGAGCGTCACATTCGTGCCGATCGACGAGACGGTCCCGTCGAAGTGGGAGCCATTGGAATCAAGTGTGATCGCGTGATTTCCCGCGTCGATCGTGGTCGTCCCGGAAATGTGGAGATCACCGCTGTCCGTCACGGCTCCCGCCGAGGTCAGAGTGAAATCACCGGTCATCGTGGATGTGAACAAGTTGGTCGCGTTCGCTTCGTCGAGGACGACGTCCTTGCCGAACACGGAAATCGACCCAAACCGGCTGCCGGTGCCCAGCGAGATATCTTGATCCACAGCGATAATTGTCACGCGGCCGACGACCGTTGTGGTCGCCGTCGATTGAGTCACGTCACCGGCGGAAGTCAGATTCCAGCGTCCAGACGCGACCACCGTTCCGAGAATGGTCGCCGTGTGATTGATCAAGTCGAGGTTCGTCCCGCTGAGAGTCACGACCCCCTCGAACTTCGAGTCCGGATGATTCAGTGTGATTGGACGACCGACGGCGATCAGCGTGGTTGCTTCGGACACCGTCAGTATGCCGGAATCGGAAATTGTTCCTTTCGAGGTCACGGTCAAATTCGTGGCATCGGTCGTGAACAGGTCGGTCGCGCTCGCTTCCGAGACGGTGACATCACGACCAAACAGTGACAGCGAGGCAAAGTTGTTCGTTCCGTTGACCAGCGTAATGTCGGGGGTGTCTCCGCCAGCGGTCATGGTCGCCAAACCGCTCAGCGTGAGATTGAGGGACTCCTCATGCGTGATTGCCCCGGAGGAGATCAGGGTGAACGTGCCGGTGGCAGTGATCGTGCCCAGGTCGGTGTCGGCATCGTTCGTCACGGCGATGTTGGTCCCTTTCAGGTGCATCGTGCCGTCGAACGTCGAGGCCGGATCGTCGAGCGTGATGACGTTGCGATTCGTGGTCAGGGTCAGGTCGCCCGCCACCGTCAGTGTTCCCACGTCGGTGATCGCGGACCCCGCTTTGACCGTGAGGTTGCCGATGGTCGATGGTCCCAGTTCGGTGGACGCGGCTTCTTGGATGCTGACGTCGGCTCCGGTCAGGATCAGCGTCCCGAACAAATTGCTAGGGGAAGTCAGGATGATGTTGGCCGCTCCGTCCGCCGCCGAAATGGTGACGGTGCCCGACACCGAGAGTCGCCCCGTCTGTGTGACGTCTCCGTCCGTCGTGGTCACGTCCAAGGGGCCGTTCACTGATGAGGCGGCAAACGCGACGGCCGCGCTGGATTCCACGATGGCGTTGCGGCAACTCAACTGCAGATTCTCAACGTCGGTCAGTTGCACCGTGATGACCGGAGTCTGGCCAATGAACGTCAGCGAGTCTGTGCCGGTCAGTCCATCGAAAGCGATGGTCGTCAGAGTGTCCCGCTTGGCGAATGGCTCACGCGAAAAGAAAATGCCATTGAGGAAAACGTCCGAGTAGGCAACTCCCGTTCTGACGATCACCGTCTCATCGGAATCCTCCGTTCCCGTCAGCGTCAAAATACCTGTCTCAAACTCAACGGTGAACAGTGGCGGAGGAACGACGAGCAACTCTCGAGGTTCGAGCGTCTCGGCAGAAACTGCCGCCTGCCAACCGCGACGCCGGGAATGAACCGATCGTCGAAATCGCCCTCGCGGTTTCAACACACCAGTGACCAAAGATTTCCAGCCCCGACGGCTCCAGAGCGACACAGACATTTCGAGGTTCCCTGCGGAGAGACGATGACTGGGTTTTCGGCAGTTGGCGGCTTTTCGGATGACATTTCTGTGACCGACCATGACACTCTTCGTGCCTTGGTGTCTTTGTGGTCAGAATGACCTGTACCACAAGGCTCCATGAGGACCGAGGCCGCCTGAAACAGACCGCACAAACTGACGCTCAGCACGGTCTGTTGGCAATTCCAATTTGCCGAGAATTCTCACGTCACGGAAATGGTTGGCGCGTCGCGCGAGCGGCATTTTCGCTGTTCATCACTTCGTGCTGCGCTTGAGGATCATCACCGATGTGCTGCCACTCTGGTCGAGCGAAGTGCTCTGCCAACCGCCGGTCACGAGAATCTGATTGCTGAGGCCTGTGGTCAATGCCGCGGTACTCAGTTTGGAGATCGACAGCGACATGCCGTTGTTCACGATGAATTGGCTGTCGGACAGCGAGACGTTGTCATTCAAGATCGCAATCAGATCGTCGGTCCCGCCACCGCCGGTCAGCGAACCAGTGCCGGTCCAACCCGTAACCGTGAAGGAATTATTGCCCTTGCCTCCCGTCAGCTTGGCCGCGCTGATGCCCGACAGCGAAAGGTTCAATCCGTCCGCAGTCACCAGCACGGAATTGGACAACGTGAAGTTGGAATTCCGCAAAGCCACGACGGTATCCGTCCCGCCTCCGCCGATCAGTTGGCCGGTTCCCGTCCAGCCGCTGACGGTAAAGGTGTTGTTGTCCGCGCCTCCAGTCAGTGTGGCCGCTTCCATCGTCACCAGCTTGACCAATCCGTAGCCAGCGGCCATCAGCGACTTGGAACTCAACGTCATGTCGATGTTGCGCGTGGCAGTGATCGTGTCCGTGCCATTGCCGCCTGTCACCGTTGCCGCGCCAGTCCAAGTACTGACTTCGAAGGAATTGTTTCCGTCGCCTCCTGTCAGCGTCGCCTTGGTGAAGCCGGTCAGCGACACGTTCATGCCGCCCGTCGCCTGGAGCAGCGAATTCGTGAGCGTGAAGTTGCTGTTCTTAGTGGCGATGATCGTGTCTCCGCCACCGCCGCCCACGAGATTGGCCGTGCCAGTGAAATCGCTGACCGTGAATTTCTTCGCCCCGGCCAGGCCCGTGAGTTGGACGAGTTCAAAGCCAGCCAGTGTGTCCGAGCCAAGACCTGTGAGGCTGGTGTCCGTCAGAACGAAGTTGACGTCGGCGGTTTCCTCCAACCGGTCGATGCCCGCACCGCCGTCCAACGAGTCGCTCCCCGTGTTACCCGTGATCGTGTCGTTGCCGGCACCGCCGTTGATCGTGTCGATGGCCAGGCCGCCGCTGAGAACATCGTCGCCATCGCCGCCCAACACCAACATGTTGCGATTCGTCAGTTTCGCCGCCAGGTTCACGACGCTCACCGTGTCGTTTCCGCCATGCGTGCGAATGCGGAACTGCGTCACATCGTTGTACAAGTAGGTGTAGGTGACATTGAGCGACCCCGTGATGGCCAGCGTCGTGTTGCCGGTTTTCGTCGCCGGATAGGTGATCGTCACCGTGTCTGCCACCGAGCCGGCGTTCAAATAGACAGTCTTGCCACTCAGATAATTCGCCACGAAGGTCAGGCTGTTGTCCTCGGTCAGCGGGTGGGCATCGACCTCGTTGACGGTATTCACCGGGTCCGCGACCGCTCGCAGCGTGTAATCGCTCGTGTCTTCCGGCAACCCGGCTCCCGGCAACTTCACTTCCGAGCCGAGCGAGTAGTTCAGCGTATGCGTGCCGATAATCAAGTCGAGCGGATTGCTGATGACAACCGCGTTCAACAGCGATTCGACCGCTCCCACCGTTTGTAAGAACTGGATCGTCAGCGGAATGGGCAGCGCGGAATGCTGAATTTCGTATTGGACCGTGACCGTCGTCGAGCCGTTCGTCGTGACGGAATTCATGATGATGTCGGGCACGGGTACGGACAGCACGACGTCGTTGCCCGTCCCGCCGATGTACGAAATCTGGAATTGCGTGCCCGCCACGGGAATCAGCGCCCCTTCGATATACCCGTTGAAGATGCCGCTGACGGCGTCCGCTCCGTCGTTGTTGATGATGAGGAAACTCTCATACTGCGAAGGCACGAAGCCGGAAATCAAACTCAGATTCAAATTGCCGCCGAGCGTCACGACTCCGTTGACCATCAGCCGGTCGAACTGCGTGCCGGGCGCGGTCCCGCCGACTTCCAGGTTCAGATCGCTGGTTCCCGATTGAGTGACGTTGCCTGTGATCGTCAGCGTCTGCGTGGAATCGCCCGGAGCGACGATCCCGGCTCCGCTGACATTGCCGGTGATCGTGCCGGAGCCGGTCAGCGTCGCGGTGGGATTCACGGTGACGCTGCTGGTGATCGAGCCGGTGACGCTCAGCGAACCGGCGTTGATGGTCGTCGCGCCGGTGTAGGTGTTCGCCCCGGAGAGCGTTTGTCGTCCGCTGAGGATCTTGGTCAAGTTGCCGCCGCTGCCGCTGATGACTCCCGCGAACGTCGCCGAGACTTCGTTGTTGCCGCCGACCGTCAGCGTGTTCGTACCCAGCGTCACGCTGCCGGAGCCGGTCAGGCCGTCGATCGTATCGCTGGCCGCCACGTTGTAGATCGCACCGAGCGCCACGCTCACGTCGGTCGCATCATTCAACGAACCGGTGACCGTCAGCGTTCCCGCGCTGATCGTTGTCGCTCCCGTGTAGGTGTTCGCGGCGGACAACGTGACGGTCGCAGTCGTGGACTTGGTCAGCCCGTTCGTGCCGGCCAGGATCGCGCTGCTCGAACCGCTCTCCACTTGGAACGTGTTCGTGCTGGTGAGCAGTCCCGTCGTGCCGGTGATGCTGCCGGTCCTCAGAGTCAGCAGCGCCACTGTTTCGTCGAACGCACCGATGGCGAAGGTCGCGCCGCTGACCATGAGTTGCGTGGCGTCGTTGATCCGATCCGATCCGCCCAACGTGAACGTGCCGGTTTGCAGGACGATCGTGCCGCTGCCGGCGTTCAGTCCGCCTGCCGCGATCGTGACGGAGTTGATTTCGTTCAAGTACTGTGTGCCGTTGCCGCCACTGAACGTGGTTAGCGTGACGGCGTCAAACTTCAGGAAGCTGGGCAGGCTGCCGATTCCGCTGGAGCCGGTCGTGATATCCAGATGATTGGCCGTGATGTCGATGGCGCTGGCACCCGGCGTGATGCCGCCGGTTCCGCTGCTGTTCAGGGCCACCGTCAGCGTGCCGGTCACGTTCAGCGATGGAGCTGGCCCGGCGAAGAACAGCGACCCGTTGGTCCCGCCCGTGATCGAAGCGTTGCCGGTCACGCCCACCGTCGCAGCCAGAGTGATGTCGCCCACGCTGACCAGCGTCAGTCCCGCGCTGGCGGTGCTGGCTCCGCTGATCACCATCGACGAATCTTCCGAGAGGCTGACCGTGGTTCCTGAGAAGATGACCGAGCCGAAATTCGTCACGTTACCGGCATCGTCCCCCAGCGTGATGGTCGCGGTCGCCGTGAGGTTGGCGACTCCCGACACGCTGGTCGTGCCCGTCGTCCCATCGTCGATCGCGCCAGTGGTCGAGTAGGTCAGCGTCGTTGCGGAGACCGTAACGAACGTGGCATCGCTGTCCTCGGAGACATCGACCGTCGTGCCGCTGAGGCTGATGGAGCCAAAGTTGGTGTCATTACCGGCGTCGTTGCCCAGCGTGATCGTCGAACTGGTCGCAGTGAGCGAGGCCGCGCCGGTCACGCTCACGTCGCCCGTGGTTCCGTCGTCGATGTTTCCGTTCGCCGTGTAGGTCAACGCAGTCGCGGAGACCGTGTCAAACGTGGCCGCGCTGTCTTCGGAGACACTGACCGTCGTGCCGCTGAGGCTGATGGAACCAAAGTTGGTGTCATTACCGGCGTCGTTGCCCAGCGTGATCGTCGAACTGGTCGCAGTGAGCGAGGCCGCGCCGGTCACGCTCACGTCGCCCGTAGTTCCGTCGTCGATGGTTCCGTTCGCCGTGTAGGTCAACGCAGTCGCGGAAACCGTGTCAAACGTGGCCGCGCTGTCCTCGGAGACATCGACCGTCGTGCCGCTCAGCGAGATGGACACGAAGTTCGTGTCATTGTCCGCGTTGTTGCCGAGCGTGATGGTGGCGGCGGTCGCGGTGATCGACGCCGCACCGCCGACGCTGACATCCCCGGTCGCGCCGTCGTCGATGGCTCCGTTCGCGGTGTAGGTGAGTGTCGTGGCGGAGACCGTGTCGAAGGTCGCCGGGCTGTCCTCAGAAATCAGGACCGTAGTGCCGCTGAGACTGATCGAACCAAAGTCGGTCGCGTTGCCAGCGCTGTCGCCGAGTGTGATGGTGCTGGTGGACGTGATCGACGCCGCGCCGCTCACGCTGGTATCGCCGCCGGTCCCATCGTCAATCGCGCCGCTGGCTGAATAGGTCAAGGTTGTGGCCGTCACGGAAACAAACGTCGCCGCGGTGTCCTCCGAAACATTGACCGTCGTGCCACTCAGCGAGATCGACCCGAAGTTCGTGTCATTGCCCGCATCGTTACCCAGTGTGATGGTCGTCGTGGCGGTGAGATCCGCCAATCCCGACACGCTGACGTCTCCGTTCGCACCGTCGTCAATCGCTCCGGTGGCCGCGTACGTCAACGTCGTGGCGGTGATCGAGTCGAGCGTGGCCGCGCTGTCCTCGGTGACATCGACCGCCGTGCCGCTGAGGCTGATCGAACCGAAGTTCGTCGTGTTGCCGGCACTGTTGCCGAGTGTGATGGTGCTGCTCGTCGCCGTGATGCTCGCCGCGCCAGAAACATCCAAGTCGCCGCCGTTGCCATCGTCGATCGCCCCGGCAACGGTCAATGTCAAACTGGCCGCCGTGCTCGATCCCGTCAGCGTCAGCCCACTGTCCTCACTGATCGACACCGCGCCGGCCGATGTGAACGTCAGATTGTCCGTATTGAACGTGTCCCCCAACTGGTCGCCCAAGGTGATCGACGTGCCGCTGAACGAAGCCGACCGCGAGATCGTCAAGCTCGACGTGTTCGCATCCGTGACCGCGCCACCCGCCGTGACAAACAGGTCGCGGCTAATCGAGGACGTGCCATCGAAGGTGATGCCGTTTATGTCGTTGAGCGTCACGTCCTGACCGCTGACGATCGTGACCGAACCGCCGAAGTTGTTCGCGCCATCCAACGTGATGGTGTTGCCGGCTCCGGCGGTCAGGCTGGCCGTACCCGTGATGCCCAGCGTCCCAGTGTCCGTGATGTCCCCGGCGGCCGTGACCACCAAATTGCCGCTGATCGTGGACGTCCCGCCGAAGCTGATGGCTCCGGTGTCGTTGAGCGTCACGTTGTTGCCGCTGACGATCGTGACCGCGCCACCAAAGTTATTGGCGTTGTTCAGCGTGATGTCGTTGGCGGCCCCGGCCGTCAGGCTGGTTGTCCCCGTGATCGACAAGTTGCCGCTGTCCGTGATGGTCTGCGTTGTCGCCGTCGCCGTCAGGTTGCCGCCCACACTACTCGCCGCGAAGTCGATGTCCGTCGCGTTCACGATCACGGCATTCCCCGTCGCGCCGTTGGTGTTCAGTGCCAGCGTACCTGCCACCGACAAGCCGCTGTTGAGTGTGATGGTTTGATTGGCGGCCGTCGTCGTGAAGCTGCCGTTGACGCCGACCGTCACCACGCCGCTGTCCGTGATGTTCTGCGTCGTGGCCGTGGCCGTCAGGTTGCCTCCCACGCCCGTCGTCGCGAAATCGATGTCTGTCGAGTTGACCACCGTCGCATGGCCCGTCGCGCCATTCGTGCTCAACGCCAACGTGCCCGCCACCGCCAACTGATTCAGGTCGATGTCCGCGTTCGCCGCCGTGGTCGTGAAGCTGCCGTTGACGCCGACCGTCACCACGCCGCTGTCCGTGATATTGCTGGTCGTGGCCGTGGCCGTCAGGTTGCCACCCACGCCCGTCGTCGCGAAGTCGATGTCCGTCGAGTTGACCACCGTCGCATCACCCGTCGCGCCATTCGTGCTCAACGCCAACGTGCCCGCCACCGCCAACTGATTCAGGTCGATGTCCGCGTTCGCCGCCGTGGTCGTGAAGCTGGCGTTGACGCCGACCGTCACCACGCCGCTGTCCGTGATATTGCTGGTCGTGGCCGTGGCCGTCAGGTTGCCACCCACGCCCGTCGTCGCGAAGTCGATGTCCGTCGAGTTGACCACCGTCGCAT
>CAMDPK010000161.1 GCA_945904015.1 Candidatus Kuenenia stuttgartensis
TCGGACCTGCGTCTGCAATGCGGCGACGTCGATCAAGCGTGTGCCGCGCTGGTCCGAGACCTCAAGCAGCGCGGCCTGCTCGACGAGACGCTGGTCGTCTGGGGCGGCGAGTTCGGCCGCACGGTGTATTGCCAAGGCAAGCTGACGCCAGAGAACTACGGCCGCGACCATCACGGCCGCTGCTTCTCGATGTGGCTGGCCGGCGGCGGCATTCGCGGCGGGCAAACCTTCGGCGAGACCGACGATCACAGCTTCAACGTCGCTCGCGATCCGGTCCACGTCCACGACCTCAACGCGACGCTGCTCGATCGCTTGGGCTTCGATCACACCCGCCTGACGTTCCGCTTCCAAGGCCGCGACTATCGCCTGACCGACGTGCATGGCCGGGTCGTTCAAGAGATTTTGTAGCGTGGGTCGAGTCATCGAGACCAACAGAGATTTCTTCCGCGACGATAACGCGAGTGCAAAGTGCAGAGTGACGAGTGCAAAGTGAAAAGTGCCAAACGCAGCTCTTCATTTTGCACTTTGCAGTCTTCACTCTGCACTTTGCACTATTCCCTCCCAACTTGGCAGGTGATTGTCACCCCGATAGTTTGCCGTCCGTTTCCATCGCCGCGTCCCAAAATCGCGACCGCGAAAGGCCGCGTGCGGCTCACTCAACTGTTCGGCTGCGGAGATTTCACTTGCGGCAGCGTTGGTTCACGCTCTGTTCCGCCGTCTCAATGGTGCTGTGCGCGGTGACGCTGGCGCTTTGGGTCCGCAGCTACCATCGCGGCGACCAGGTTGGCTGGTACATCAATCGGTGGGATGCTGGTGAAGGACGGTTCGGAGCCATCGGGTTTGATTCAGATTCCGGTGGGATCGTCTTCTTCCTCCAGCGTCGCGAGTCACACCTAGACCTCGTCGATCCGGCCGACGCTGTGTTTCGGAGCGATAACCCACCTCTCTGCGAGCCGTGCGTCTCTGGTAGTTACGATCCCACGACAACGCCAGATCAGAGCAGTTCCATTTCGGATGTAGCGGCAAAAAGTAGCTGGCGTCGTGAGACTTCAGTCTGGAACCACAATGAGCCAACCAAAACTCAACCGCCGTGAATGGCTGGCAAGCGCTGCGGCAACAGCGATTTGGAGTGAGCTGGCAACGCACTCGGTCGCGGATGTTGGTCAACCAAAGATGCCGAAGTCGGTCGCCGCCGTGGTGACGACTTATTTCAAGGGGTCTCACGCCGATGTGCTGATCGGCAAAGTCCTCGAAGGCTGGCAGCAGGATGGCGGTCCAGGGCCGGCTCTGAAACTCGCGTCGTTGTACATCGAACAGGTCAGCGACACGGACATTGGCCGCGCGATGGCGAAGAAGTACGACGTGCCTCTCTTCGACACGATCGAAAAGGCCGTCACCGTCGGTGGCGATCGCATCCCGGTCGACGGCGTGATCAGCATCGGTGAGCACGGCAGCTATCCGTCGAACGACAAGGGGCAGATCCTGTATCCGCGCCGCCGCTTCTTCGAGGCGATCACCGACACCTTCAAAAAGTACGGCCGCGTCGTGCCGGTCTTCAACGACAAACACCTGGGGCCTCAATGGGACGACGCGAAATGGATGTATGACCGAGCGAAGGAAATGAAAGTCCCGTTCATGGCCGGCACGTCGCTGGCGGTCACCTACCGCGATCCCGACCTGACGGTGCCTCTGAATTGCGAGATCGAGGCTGCGGTCGGCATTGGCTACTCGCACCCGGATATCTATGGATTCCACGCGCTGGACAGCTTCCAGTGTCTTGTCGAACGGCGGCGTGGGGCCGAGACCGGCGTGAAATGGGTGCAGTGTCTGCAAGGGGACGCGATGTGGAAGCCTCTGGATGACGGCCTGATCTCGAAGATGACGTTCGACGCCGCGCTTGTGCGGGTCTGCAATCAGCCGGATCAAATTCGCGGAAGCAAGGAGTCGGCCCTATATTTATTTCAATACCTCGATGGCCTGCTCGGAGCCGTCTTCATGCTGCCCGGCATTGCCGGTGGAACGTCGGCCGCTCTGACACTCAAAGGGGAGCCGAAACCGGTGGCCACTCGATTCGAAGAGAGGCCGACGCCCCGCCATCCCCACTTCGCGTATCTGCTGAAAGGGATCGAGCGAATGATCCACACGGGCCGGCCGAGCTATCCCATCGAACGAACCCTGCTGAGCAGCGGCATTCTCGACCGAGCGCTCACGTCACGAATACAGAGTCACGAGAAGTTGACGACTCCCGAGCTGGCGATTCGTTACGAGCCCATCGACTATCCGCATGCGCCGCAGCCCGACCTGGACTCCAATCCGACTGCCCGGCTGCGCTGATGTGAAGACGATTGAAAACTATTTGGGCGTTAGGTATTTGATCGCCCTGCCCGATCAGGATGGTGGCCATGTTGACGACTCGCGCAGTTCTGGTGGCGTTCGCTTGCTTCACGGCGAGCGTCGCTCATGCTGATCCGAATGACGAATTCTTCGAAAAGCAGATTCGTCCGCTGTTGGCCGAGCATTGCCAGTCGTGTCATGGCGAGAAGAAGCAGGAAGGTGGGTTACGGCTCACGTCGCGTGAGTTGCTGCTGAAGGGGGGCGAGACGGGTCGAGCTGTGGTTCCGGGGAAGCCGGCCGAGAGTTTGCTCATCAAGGCGGTCGGATATCTCGGCGAACGAAAGATGCCACCGAAGCAGAAGCTGGCTGACACGGAGATCGACAAGCTCACGCGTTGGGTCGCGCTGGGAGCACCATGGCCGGAGTCAGCGGCAACTCCGAAGGACAAGGGTGATGGGGCTGGGCAGAGCGGATACTCGGTGACTCCGAAACAGCGGAGTTGGTGGGCGTTTCAGCCGGCGAAGGAGACGCAGCCGCCGTCGGTGAGGAACGACCAGTGGCCGCGCAGTGAGATCGATCTTTTCATTCTGGCGGAACTGGAAGCTCGCGAGATGTCGCCGGCTCAGCCGGCAGATCGGCGCGTGTGGTTGCGACGGGTGACGTTCGATCTGACGGGACTCCCGCCGACTCCGGAAGAGCTCGACGCGTTCATTGCAGACAACTCGGATCAAGCGTTTGAGCGCGTTGTGGATCGGCTGCTCGGATCGCCCGCCTACGGTCAGCGCTGGGCTCGGCACTGGCTCGATGTCGTGCGCTATGCCGACTATCACGACGGCGATCCGAAGGCTCGCAATCCGGTGTGCGAACCGCTCGAAGCGTGGCGGTATCGCGATTGGGTGGTGGAGGCTCTCAACCGCGACCTGCCCTTCGATCAATTCATCACGCATCAGATTGCCGGCGATCTGCTCCCCGCGCTCAACGGCAAGCAGCCCTACACCGACGGGTTGATCGCGACGACGTTCCTCGTCAACGGGGCGTGGGATCGCGGCGATGCCGACAAAGAGAAAATGGTCAGCGACATGGTCGACGATCAAATCGACACCGTCGGCAAGGCGTTTCTCGGCCTGACGCTCGGATGTTCGCGATGCCACGACCACAAATTCGATCCGGTGGCGCAGTCCGATTACTACGCGCTGGCCGGCATCTTCTACAGCACGCGCATGCTCAAGGAACTGGGGACGAAGGGTGGTGAGATCACGCTGCAACGCCGGCCGCTCGTGCCGCAAGACGTCGTTGAAAAGCGCAACCAGCAGGTGCAGCAAATCGCGGAGGTGAATGCGAAACTCGCCGACTTGGACAAGCAGTCGCCAAAACCGCCGCCGGATGATCCCGCTCGGCTGGCGTTGATTGAGCGGCGCGACCGGCTGCAAAAGGAACTGCCCCCCGAACTGCCAATGGCATTGGCGGTCAGCGAGGGGGGCGTCCCCGGCGGGCTGTTCCCTGCCATCCAAGACGTGCCGATTCATCTTCGCGGTAGCTATACGCGGCTGGGATCGGTCGTGCCTCGCCGAATGCCGTCGTTCTTCGCTGGCGACAGGCAGCCTTCGATCGCCAACGGGAGCGGCCGGCGCGAACTGGCGGCGTGGGTCGCGTCGAAAGAAAACCCGCTCACCGCGCGCGTGATCGTCAATCGGGTCTGGCAGTCGCACTTCGGCGAGGGGCTTGTCCGCACGCCGAACAATTTCGGTTTGCTCTCGGAACCGCCATCGCATCCCGCGCTCCTCGACTGGCTCGCAACTCGATTTGTCGAGGAAGACTGGTCGCTGAAGAAACTGCATCGCCGCATCGTGCTCTCGGCAACGTACCGGCAAGCGAGTGGGAGAGTGGGCGACGAGGAGAGTGGGCGACACGCCGATCCCGACAATCGTTGGCTGGGACGATTCGCTGCTCGCCGCTTGGAGGCCGAAGCGATTCGCGATGCAATGCTGTCCGTCACCGGCAAGCTCGATCCGGCCAGCGGTGGACCGGCGAGCGACAATGTTTCCATCTCGCGGCGTTCGCTCTACGTGCAGACGGCACGCTGGGACCGCAGCAACTTTGCGACGTTGTTCGATGCAGCCAATCCCGACGCATCCGATGAAAAGCGCAACGTCAGCACGGTGGCCCCGCAGTCGCTGTTCTTGCTCAACAACAACTTCACGCTCGACCAAGCCAAGCACTTGGCGGAGCGTCTGATTCGTGATGTGCCGAACGATGCACCGAACGTCGAGACCTCACGGATTCAACACGCCTACCGCTTGCTCTTCAGCCGTTCGCCCAGCGAAGAAGAGATCGGTATCGCTCGGCAGCTTGTGGGAGCGGGGAGTGAGGACGCTAGTTGGAGCGACCTCGCGCATGTGTTGCTGTGCAGCAACGAGTTCATCTACATCGACTAAGTAACCCGAAGCGTAAGTTTTGAAGTTGCGCATTTGCGGTTCAACCCGGAGGGTTCACAGCAATTAGCCGGTGGTTGAGCGAAGCGATACCACCGGAAACGAAGGATTTGTGTGTCGCATCCTGGAAGGATGCCAGCGACCGTTTGGCTGGCATCCCTCCGGGATGCAGACTCTTTTTGGCCGGTTTTCCGGTGGTGCGCCTTCGGCGACCACCGGCTAATGGCTGTGAACCCTCCGGGTTCCGAAGCAAAAGCGCAACTTCAAAAAGCGTCAGCGAGGGCGAACGCTTCACAGGACTACGAATTCGGAGCGTCTGGGAGCTTTCGCCCTCGCTGACGCTTCGGGTTACATTCCACTTGAGGTCACGACCATGACGCATCAACCCACACTCTCGCGACGCGACCTGCTGGCTCGCACTGGTTGTGGATTCGGTCTGCTGGCGCTCGCCGACATGCTGGCCGCGAGCGAACCCGATCGCGCTGCTCAGCCCTACGCGATCCGTGCGCCGCATCACTCGCCCAAGGCCAAGCGAATCATCTTTCTCTACATGCCCGGTGGTCCTTCGCATGTGGACCTATTTGATCCAAAACCGCGGCTCGCTGCGGAGAACGGTCAGCCGCTGCCGTTTGAGAAGCCGAAGCTTGAACGGACCAAGACCGGCAACCTGCTCGCTTCACCCTGGAAGTTTTCCAAACAAGGCGAATCAGGGATCGAAGTCAGCGAGCTGTTTCCGCACACGGCTGCGCACATCGACGACCTGTGCGTCATCCGCTCGATGGTGGCCGACAACATCAATCACACCGGCGCGGCGCTCCAAATGTGTACCGGCGAGCAAGCCTTCTCGCGGCCGAGCCTCGGATCGTGGCTGACCTACGGACTCGGCACCGAGAATCAAAACCTTCCCGGCTTCGTCGTGGTCAGTCCGGCAGCCGTCTTTCAGGGAGCACAACTCTGGGCGTCGAGCTTCCTGCCAAGTGCCTATCAAGGGACGCTGGTCCGCGATTTGAAGAACCCAATCGCGAACCTCGGTGATCCGTCAGATAACCCGCAGCGTCAGCGAGGGAAACTCGACGCGCTCGCCCGCCTGAACGAACTCCACAAGCGCGACCGAGTCATCGACAGCCAACTCGATGCGCGGATCGCGTCATTCGAACTCGCGTTTCGCATGCAACGCGAAGCGCCCGAGGCGTTCGACATCTCGCGCGAGAGCGAGGCAACTCAGAAGTTGTACGGCACCGACCAGCCAGCGACAGAACTCTTCGGCAAGCAGTGTCTGCTCGCCCGGCGTCTGGTCGAACGGGGTGTGCGGTTCGTGCAACTCTTCGATGCGCCGCAGAACAACGCCTGGGATCATCACGGTGGCCTGCGCGAGAATCTTCCCAAGCGCTGCCAAGCGGTTGACCAGCCGATCGCCGCGCTGTTGACCGATTTGAAATCACGCGGCCTGCTCGATGACACGCTGGTACTGTGGGGTGGCGAGTTCGGTCGCACCCCGACTGCTGAAGGGACCAACGGCCGCGAACATCATCCGTTCGGCTTCACGATGTGGCTGGCTGGCGGCGGTATTCGCGGCGGCATGGTCCACGGAGCGACCGACGAATACGGCTGGCACTCGGTGCAAGATAAGGTTCACGTCCACGACCTGCATGCCACGATCCTGCATCAGATGGGCTTCGACCACGAACGTCTGACCTATCGCCACGGCGGCCGTGATTACAGACTCACCGACGTGCATGGCCAAGTTGTGAAGGAGATTCTGTCGTGACCCATTTTTTCCCGACCGACCCTCTCTCTTGGGATCGAGATGTTGGCCCGTTTCTCAGGAACACTCGCATGAACTCGATTTGCCACAAGTTGCTCTCCGTCGCGTTGTGCCTCCTTGCTGGGACGACTGGCTGGGCCGACGAGCGTGTGCAATTCAATCGCGACGTCCAACCGATCCTCGCTGAGCATTGCACACTCTGTCACGGCGTGGATGCAGCCGTCCGCAAGAGCGGCTTGCGGTTGGATCTGCGCGACAGCGCTTTGAAAGGAGGCGAATCGGGCACGGCGGCGATTGCTCCCGGTCATCCGGAGCAGAGCGAATTGATCCGTCGCATCACATCGACCGACGCCGACGTCGTGATGCCGCCGCCGCGTCACAAGAAGGCGCTGTCGGCAAAACAAATCGACGTGTTGACGCGATGGGTCAAAGAGGGAGCCGACTATGAATCGCATTGGTCGTTCACCGCGCCGCTCAAGATGAAGTTGCCAGACGCTGGTGTGGCTCATCCGGTCGATGCCTTCGTCGTGTCTCGATTGAAAGAACGGAGTCTTTCTTTGTCGCCTGCCGCAACCTCGGTGGCGCTCTGCCGTCGCTTGTATCTCGATCTGATCGGCTTGCCCCCTGCACCCGACGAACTGGCGGCTTTCGAACAGCGGGGTTTCGAGGCCACGGTGGAGACGTTGCTGAAAAGCGAACGGTTTGGAGAGAAGTGGGCGCGGCACTGGCTCGACGTCGCGCGGTATTCCGACACCAACGGATACGAGAAAGACCTGCCGCGAGAACAGTGGATGTGGCGCGACTGGGTGGTCGATGCGCTGAATCGCGACCTGCCCTACGATCGGTTCCTCATCGAACAATTGGCGGGCGACTTGCTGCCGGAGGCGACTCAGCAGCAGATCATCGCCACGGGATTCCTGCGCAACAGCATGATCAACGAGGAAGGGGCGATCGTCCCCGAGCAGTTCCGCATGGTGGAAATGTTCGATCGCATGGACTGCCTCGGCAAAGCAGTGCTGGGCCTGACGACGCAATGTGCTCAGTGCCATACGCACAAGTTCGATCCACTGACGCACGACGAATACTACGGCCTGTTCGCGTTCCTGAATTCGTCCTACGAAGCGCAGTCGTGGGTGTATTCGGCGGAGCAGCAAAAACAGATCGTCGAGATTCACGGAAAGATTCGCGATGCCGAGCAACGGCTGCGCGCCGCGCGGCCGCAATGGGAACAGGAATTCGCGGCCTGGGAACAAACTCTGCTGAAACAACCGATCGTTTGGGAACCGCTGATCGCGACGGAATTGGAGACCATCAGCGGCCTGAATCATCCGACGCAGGAAGCCGATCAATCGTTGCTCATGAAGGGCCACACCAGCAACGACGTGTTCCTGATCTCGGCACCCGCTCTGAACGGTGTGACCGGATTACGTCTGGAAGCGCTCAACCATCGTGACTTGCCACACAACGGACCGGGACGCAGCCGCTTGGGCACATGGGCCATCAACGAAGTGGAAGCGTTCGTCAAAAAGCCGGGCAGCAAGGATTGGGAAAAGAGGAAGCTCGTGAATGCCACAGCCGACTTCTCTCAGCCTGAGACAAAACAGACCGACGGAAAAAAGTCGAGCGGCCCCGTCGCGTATCTGATCGACGGCACGGACGACACCACCTGGACCGCCGATCGAGGAATCGGTCGCCGCAATCAGCCGTCCGTCGCGGTTCTTCAGTTTGAGAAACCGCTGGATGTCCCTGAAGGAACGGAATTGAAAATTGCTTGGCGGATGACCGATATGCTCGGCTGCTGTCGATTCAGCATCACGCGACAGCCCGTTCCTGTGGCACCGCCGGTCAGTCACTCTGCGATGTTGGCGCTGCAAAATCTGGCCGCACGCGAGCCGCGTACGCCACAGCCGGTGCAGACTCCGGCTCCAGCGCGGACCTCCGATCAAAGCGCCGTCTTGTTCGCTGCCTGGCGGACGAGCGTCGCCGAAGCGAAGCCGATCAATGATGAGATCGAAGCCCTCTGGAATTCTTTTCCGCCAGCGGCCACTTCAATCCTCCATCTCGCCGAACTGGAAACGACCAACCGCCGCCAGACGCACCTTTTGGAACGAGGCAACTGGGACCAGCCATTGCGCGTCGTTCAGCCACACACACCCGCTGCGTTTCATCCGTTCCCGGACGATGCGCCGCGCGATCGGCTGGGGTTTGCTCGCTGGCTGACCGATCCCCGATCACCGCTGACGGCGCGCGTTGCCGTGAATCGCGTCTGGCAGTCGCTCTTCGGCGCGGGCCTGGTTGAGACTCCGGAGGACTTCGGCACGCGAGCGCCGGTTCCGGAATATCGCGAACTGCTCGACTGGCTGGCCGTCGATTTCATGGAGCACGGCTGGAGCCAGAAACATTTGATTCGGACGATCGTCACCAGCGCCACGTATCGACAGTCGTCCGAAGCATCCGCAGCGCTGCGAGAACGCGATCCACGCAACGTCTGGCTGGCGCGAGGCCCGCGTTTCCGAGCCGATGCGGAGGTCGTGCGGGACATTGCTCTCAGCGTGTCGGGACTGATCACGCACAAGCTGGGCGGGCCGAGCGTTATTCCGCCGGTGCCGCAGAACGTGCTCGACTACAACTACACCTACCCCAGTTACTGGAAGCCGGCGGAAGGGCCGGAACGATACCGTCGCACGCTGTATGGTTTTCGCAAACGCTCGATGCCCGATCCGGTGATGTCAAACTTCGATGCTCCAAACGGCGATTTCGCTTGCGCGCGCCGCGTACCGTCCAACACACCGCTCGCCGCACTGACGAGTTTGAATGAGCCGATCTTCGTGGAAGCCGCCCGCGCTCTCGCGTTGCGAGTGCTGCGCGAAGGGGGAAAGGACGATGCGCGTCGAGCCGACTACGCGTTTTTCTTATGTACCTCGCGACAGCCGACAGCGAAGGAACGCGATTCCATTCTGGACTTGTTGAAGTCGCGCCGACAACGTCTGGCCGAGGGCTGGCTGAACCCGCGCGAGATCGCGACTGGCGATCCGGCCCTGCTTCCCGCACTGCCGGCCGACACGACTCCACAAGACGCCGCCGCCTGGACGCTGACCGCTCGCGTGCTGCTGAACCTCGACGAGACCATCTCCAAGAAATGAGGGCGACCATGAACATGACTCAACAATTGCAACAGGACCGGGCGCAATACCTCAGCCGTCGTTGGTTTCTGCGCGACTGCGGCGTCGGGCTGGCCGGCATCGCGGCCGGTTCATTGCTGGCGGCTGAGAATCCACTGACACCGCGACAGCCGCACTTTCCGGCGAAGGCCAAGCGGGTCATCTATATTTTTCAAGCCGGCGCTCCCAGCCATTTGGAGCTGTTCGACAATAAACCCGAACTGACCAAGCACAACGGACAGCTTCCTCCCGCCGAACTGCTGAAGGGTTATCGAGCCGCGTTCATCAATCCCAACTCGGCGTTGCTCGGTCCGAAGTTCAAGTTCGCGCGACACGGACAATGCGGCATGGAGTTGAGCGAGGTTCTGCCACACACCGCGAAGATTGCCGACGACCTTTGCCTGATTCGCACGATGCAGACGGAAGCGGTCAATCACGCTCCCGCGCAGATCATGATGAATTCCGGTTCGCAGCAATTCGGTCGTCCCAGCTTCGGCTCGTGGACGACGTACGGGCTGGGAAGCGAATCTGCCGACCTCCCCGGCTTTGTGGTGCTGACCAGCGCAAAAGGGACCAGCGGTGGGGCCAGCAACTACGGCTGTGGCTTCCTGCCGACGATGTATGGTGGCACGCCGTTTCGCAGTGCCGGCGATCCGGTGCTGTATCTGTCAAATCCCAAGGGGATCGACTCGGAAACGCAACGCGCCTCGTTGGACGCTTTGAATCGGCTGAACGACCTGTCGCTGCAATCGACGTCCGATCCGGAAATCGCGGCGCGCATTCAAAGCTATGAAATGGCGTATCGCTTGCAGACCAGCGCCCCGGAACTCATGGACCTCGGCCAGGAATCCCAGGAGACGCTCGACAAATACGGCCTCAAATCTCCCAAAGATCCAAGCTTCGCCCGCAACTGCCTGCTGGCCCGGCGGCTCGTCGAACGTGGAGTTCGCTTCGTCCAATTGTTTCACGAAGCCTGGGATCAGCACGGCAACTTGACGGCCGGCGTGAAACAAAACGCCCTCGACACCGATCAGGCCAGCGCCGCGCTCGTGACCGATCTCAAGGAACGAGGGCTGTTGCAGGACACGCTCGTCATCTGGGGGGGCGAGTTCGGCCGAACGCCAATGGTGCAAGGTGGCAACGACGGCCGCGACCACCACAACCGCTGTTTCAGTCTGTGGCTGGCCGGCGGCGGACTGAAGGCCGGGCATGTGCATGGCCAGACGGATGAACTCGGCTTCAACGTCGGCACTGATCCGGTCCACGTCCACGACCTGCATGCCACACTGCTGCACCTGTTGGGCTTCGATCACACGCGACTCACGTTCCGCTTTCAGGGTCGCGACTACAGGCTGACCGACGTGCATGGCCAAGTTGTGAAGGAGATTCTGTCGTGAGCGGTTTCACCGTTGATTGGTTGAGTCCAGTGTGAGCAACAACTCGATTCGATCAAACAATGCCGTCCTACAAACAGGTCCAGCCGCCGTCGACCATCAAGTTGAGGCCGGTGACATACTCGGAAGCATCCGAGGCCAAGAAGACCACGGCTCCCTTGATGTCTTCGTTGTCCAGCATCCGACCGACGGGTACGCGGTGGCAGTATTGGTCGAGGAACGGTTTTGGCTGGTCGTTGAAGTACCCGCCGGGGCTGATGCAGTTCGCTCGCACTCCCTGCTTGCCGTAGTAGCAAGCTAGGTACTGAGTGAAGTTGATCATGCCCGCCTTCACGAAGTTGTACGTCGGCGGTTGGACCATCGTTGTCCCTTCGTAGATCGTGGGGTCGTTCGACACGACGCCGTAGATGCTGGAGATGTTGATGATCGACCCTCGTCCTTGCTGCACCATGTCGGGCAGGAACTGCTGGCAGATCAAAAACAGTCCTGAGAAGTCGCCGCCCGCCGCCTTCATCCAGACCTCCGGATTCTGGCTCTCCAAATTTCCCACATGACCGTCGCGAGTGAGAGCGCTATTGACCAAAACATCCAGTCGGCCGAAACGCTCGATCACGTCGCGGTGCAATTGCCGGATCGAATCGGGATCGGACAGGTCGAACTGCATGCCGTGCGCGTCGTGTCCGGCCGCTCGCAGTGACTCGGCGAACTGCTGATTGGCTTCCAGCGAACGCGACGCCGTGATGACGGTCGCACCGGCTTCGGCGAGCGCCTGCGAGATGCTGCTGCCAAACAACGGTCCCGCGCCGGCCGTCACCAGCGCGATACGCCCCTTCAGCGAAAATCGGTCGAGGATGCTCATCGTCGATGGCCTTCTGGTTGAGAGTTGGTCGTTGTGGTGATGTTCGCGAGATCGCTGTTGATCCACTAATCCAGTTCCTTCGTCACCGCGCTGGCGATCCGCCAGTTCCCGTCCTTGTCGCAGGCGGCATAGTACATTCGATACTCGTTCTTGCCGATTTGGACCAGCGACATGTCTTCCGCGTGAACGGCGTCCAGCCCCGCGCCTCCGTATCCGAGACCGTCGATCGCGCACGCGGCTCGTTCCCAAACCAAGCCGTCGGTCGAGTAGGCCACGAAGATTCGCGACCTGTACCCCGACATGTCCGAGGCGATCGACGCAGCGGCGAAGTCGTCGCTCGTTCCACTCGTCACGGCGTTGGCATCCTGGCTGGGATGCAACGGCACCTTGGTTCCCGGCGGCACATCCTGCCAGGCCGAGAAGAACATCGTCCAACGGTCGCCGGCGACCGACGGTGGGATGACTTCCGCGGCAGTGATCCCCGCCGTGTCGTCATCCGCCTGCTTGTCTCGCAGCCGATCGCCCGGCTCGAACTCGAAGTTCAGGCCATCGGACGTGATCGCGCTGATGACGCTCGTTGAAATTCGCTGGCCGCTCGCGATCCCTCCGGGACCGAACTCCGAGCTGCAGCAATACAGCCGGCCACGACCATCCGGCAGTTGCAAATACCGAGGCCCGCCGACTCCGCCGAGGTTCTGCAACCGAATGCCCTCTTCGAGTTCCCAGTGCAGCATGTCTGAGGACACCGCACTGCAAATGACGGTCGGTCGATCGGCCGGTCCACGCGACTCGAAGTACATTCGCCACCGGCAGTCGGCGCAATTCGTGATTGTCGGCGCGATCACTCGCAGCGACATGTGCGGCAACGCCGGCTGCGGTGCCAGACGAATGCCCGGCTCCGCGCGAAATATCAATCCGTCTTCGGAGACTGCGCTGAGAATGTAGCCCTGGCAGGCTGAAAACGGTTTCGCCGGTCCCACGGCGGTGTAGAAGAGTCGGAACCCGCCATTCGGAACGCGCACGATGCACGGTGCCTGAACCTTCGAGTGATCCAAGGCTCGCGACCCTTGCAGCCGCGCGCCCGGCTCCTTCCGCCAGTGATTTCTAACGCTCATGGCTTTTGCTTACAGGCTCTCCTACTCAGCGACCGGAGCCAGGATCTTGGTGATATCGTCGCTCTGTTGCAGTTTGACGATCTGCGCGGTCGGCTTGGAACTGATCCACGGCCGTGTCTGAATCTGCGGATTGGAAACTCACCGTGGACCGCCGGGATTGATGCCCCGCGGTTGGGGCATCTCTTCGGTGATGATTTTCCAAGACGCACCCATTTCGCGCAACGCTCGGAAGTCGCGAGGCTGATAGCTGACGTTGAGATGTGGCGTCGCGATCGGATTGTGTTGCTCGAAGCGCGAGTCCATCGCGGCGGCCAACATGCCGGTGACCAGCAGCGTGCGCTCGACGGGATACGGAGCTTTCTTTTCGCGGATGTGAGTTTGAATCGCGTGCGACAGAGCTTTGAACAGATTGCGGTTCTCCCACGGGCCGACGTAGAAGCTGGTCGCCAGCGGCTCCGGTTTCCCCGCGAGTCGGCAGGCGAAGCACCAGCGCGTCGAGACATTGCCAATCCGCAGGATCGTGGCCCGCAGGCCGTCGCGGTACTTGATCAGAATGGCATGCGCCGGATGCTGCATCCGATCCGCCGGCTCGATGAAGTCTTGAAGCCGTCCGACTTCCTTGCCTGTCTCAGCTCGCATCGCCGCTTCGGCCAGCGCGTAGTTCCAGCGTCCGTCCGCGGCGGCCTGCCAGACGGCGTCACCTTCGAGCAATTGAATTTCGCTGACACCCGTCTCGCCGCCGCGTCGCGATTCCACCAGCGATTGCAGCACTTCCAAGCCATGAAAGTCGTAGACCTCGGGCGGGCCGCTGTGGATCGAGACCGCTTCCTCGATCACCGCTTGATCGGGAAGTTCGAGCGGTGGACGGCGCTGAGCCAACGGCACCGAGCTTCCCGCCATGAACGGGAATTTGAGTTCTCGTGCGACACTCGCCATCTCTGCGGCCCAGTCCCACCGAAACGACAGATGCTTGTCGCTGAAAAGCGGGACGACTCGACCACTTTGCCGGAACACGGCGACGATCTCGTCGAAGAAACGTTTTCGCGGGTACATGATCACCCCGCGGTCGGTCTTGGGATAAGTGCCGTGCTCGCCGATTGACAGCACACCGTCGACGGCCAACTCACTGCCGCCCAATTGCAACGCTTCAGCAATCGTCGGGTAGATTTTGATGCCATACTGCTTCGCCACGTCGCGAGCCATGTCGCGATCGGCGGGGAACTGGTCAACGTACAGGCTGACGACGTCGATCCCCGATTCAGTCAACTTGCCGTTGAAGTAATACGGCTCCAGAAAGTTTTCGAGAATCACATGCGCATGACTGCGATGCGTGAACTCGGTGATGATGGCCGCGACTCGTGGTCGTTTAGTATCCGCGCCGGTGACCGGTGAACGGCTTCCGCACGCTGCGAGCGACATCGCTCCGGCAGTCGCGAGCCACTCACGGCGATTCAGTCTGTGTGGGTTCATCAAGAGGCCCTCGTCCTTTTCAGCAGTTCATTGCTTCGGCACCCGTTTCAGCAACACATCCGGACGACATATCTGACCGCTGTGAATGACCAGTTCGATCCGTCGCGTGTTGCGGATGTCATCCAGTGGATTGGCCGTGAGCAGGACGATATCGGCCATTTTTCCCGCCGAGATGGAGCCAAGGTGTTCCTTCTCGCCCAACACAGTTGCATTGGTCAAAGTCGCAGCACACAGCGCGGCAGCCGGCGGCAATCCTGACTCGACCAGCATCTCCAGTTCCTGGTGCAGCGAGAAGCCGGGGGGCACCTGCGGTTCGGGCGAGTCGGTCCCGACGAGCAACGGCACGCCGGCGCGATAGAGCTTGCCCGTCAATTCCTGAAACTTGGCGAACTCGCGGCGGCGATCCTCCAGCGGCCCGCCCTGTGGACAGCCGCTGCGCTTCAGATAGTCCGGCCAGAAGTCTCGCAGTCGCTGCGGCACGACGGCGTTGTCCGGATGATCGCGGACTTCCGAAACGTCCGACAACAGGATCATGTTGCGAAAGACCGCCAGTGTCGGATCAACAAAAGTCTTGCGTCGAGCCAACTCGGCCACGAGCGATTCGCAGAGCGGGTTGTTCAGATCGAGCAGGCCGCGATGCCCCGGCTGCTTCGCGGTCTCCGGTGGAATGACATAGTTGAACACTGACCAAATATGTTCGAGGCCATCCACGCCGTCGGCCACCGCGTCCTGCGCCGAGTAGCTGCCGAGGTGAGCCGTCACGAACAGACCGCGACGATGACTCTCGTCGACGATGGCTCGGCCGACGGGTCGCGAGGTGCCGGCATAGATCTTCACTGTTGTGATATTCCACCGCGACAGTTCATCGAACAGCGCTGGGACTTTGGTTGCGTCTGAGATGGCGCGGCCAATATCGCGGTGGATCGGCGGATCGGCGTCGAGCAGCGGGCTGCACGTGAAGACGCGCGGGCTCCATTCAGGATGCCCTGCGGCGATTCGAGCGACGAGCGTCCCGGCAACCAGTTCATCCCCGGTGCTGCGAATCGACGTCACACCCGCCGCGAGATACAGCGGCAGAACCTCGTCCCCGGTCACATGCGCGAGGTTGAGCACATGCACGACATGCACATGCGCGTCGATCAATCCCGGCAGCGCGAACTTGCCGCGGCCGTCGATGCGCGTCGCGTCAGCGGGGATTTCTCCGACCTCATCTTTCCCGGACACGCGAACGATCTGCGTGCCGCGAATGACAATCGTCCGCTCCGGCAACATCTTGCCGGACTCGGAATCGAACAGATTGCAACGCTCGACAACGACAGTCGGCTCGGCCGCAGTCACGGCCGACACGACCGACAAACACAAGACAGAGGAAACGATCCGGCACACTAGCCCGACGCGTAAGCGAGGGGTTGTTCTAATCAGCTTTCTGACGAGGATCGACGCAACCCCTCGCTTGCGCGTCGGGCTAGTGTTGGCAGGCGCTGCGGATCGAGGCATGGGAGGTTCTCGCTTGGTACTGGTGACGGAGTTTATGGATTGTCCGCTGGCCGACTTCGATCCCAACGTATCGGGCTGATTCCCGGTGCCTGACGGGACATGTTGTCGGGGCGATTCGGCAAATCGTAATGGATCACACGGGTATTGAGACTGCCGAAGAATGGCTGCACTTCGGGCGGCAATGTAGCGACACGTTCCGGATCGTGGTCGGGGACTTCGCCGATGGGGCCGGCCCAGGCGGGGCGATACGCGATGGCCAGCAGCCGGCGGTCGGTATCGCTGTAGTTGGGATAGTTCGCGTGGAACACTTTCTGGTTGATGATCACCGCCGAGCCGGCTCGGCAGGTCACCATCACTTCGTCGTCGTGCGACAAGTAACGCCGATACGGGTTGCCGTCCGAGTGCAACGACAAATGCGATCTCGGAATCACTTTGAACGGACTGCGTTCGGGAGTCAGGTCGTCGAGGTAGTACAGCACGCGCACCAGACAGGGAGAGCTGGCCCCCAGACCAAAGATCTTCGAGCCGTAAGGCTGCGCATCGGTATGAATCGCGATGCCCGGATGCCCCGGTCGAGACAAAGCGAGATCGCACGCCGTGCAGATCAGCTCGTCACCGAACAGCGTCGAGAGGAACTCGATCATGGCCGGCAAGGCGATGACGCGAATCGCCGTCGGCGAATCGGTCCATTGCACGTTGGAGCAGCCGCGCTGATGCTCGCTGTAATCCACCGCCGTCGTTGGTAGCCGAGACAACTCAGCGCGAATCGCATCCAGTTGAGACGGCGACAACAGATCGGGAATGACGACGTAGCCGTCCAGTTCGATTGAACGAATCCGCTGCTCGGTCGTCAGCGCGGCCCAATTTGTGTCGGCTCGTTTGGCCGAAGCGATGCTCTCGCGCGAGTTGGTGAATGACACATCCATCGTTTGTCCCTCGTTGCGGACTTTGTCGGCCGACTATGACCGAGCAAACGTTGATTCGCGCGGAGCTTGATAACGAATGGCGAGGTGCGGTGTTTCGAGTCGCTTCTGGCCGGTGCCGAGCGACCGCACGCCCGCTTCGACCAGACCGGTGGTCAGCAACGTCCGCTCGATCGGATACGGCGACTTGCCGGTCATGAAGGTCTCTTCGGCCTGCGACATCAACGAGGCCGAGTAGGTCACGTTCGGGGTCGGCGGGAGATGGAACAACGTCGAGAGCGGCTCCGCTTCGCCTTTCAGCCGCGCGGCGAAGGTGAAGTCGCCGATCAGGCCGTTCAGCATCAGCATGGTGGCCTTCACGCCGTCGGCATACTCGTA